>NZ_LGIW01000011.1 GCF_001275385.1 Exiguobacterium sp. BMC-KP | reverse complement strand
AGAAAAAAGTATGCGCCGGCGCATACTTTTTTCTGTTCCTTGTAGTGCATTCGATAAAAAGGATGTATCCATGTCGAAGGACTATATCAATCCGAGTCTACGCCTGGAGATAAGTCATCGTTCGTCTGATGTGTCACGTCCTGACTTCATGAATCCACTGAAATGGATGGAGTCACGATCATCCTCACTACGTCTAGTGGAGACGACGATAGGTAAGGGTTGCCTGCGAGCATGACCCAGGAATACCCGGATGGACGAATCCCTTCTGATGATGTTTCACGTGGAACGAGATGACGTGAACCGTAAAACGTCCTCGTGAGGAAAAAAGCTTCGATCATCCATAAGGATTCATTGATGGAGCGATATACATGAGTCGGAATCATCCTCGACTAGCTACCCGACATCTGAGGTGAAAAGTATGCGCCGGCGCATACTTTTCATAAATCTTTCACTGCATGACAGATAGGACTCAGCATGTCCGTGTGACTGATGCTCGACGAAAGACACAATGACTCAAGACGACCACGGAATCGAAAGGGTCGGACTCGGATATCGATAGTCAAGCCATGGACCACGCTTTTTGGGGAAGGGATTGTAAATCGGTTCTGCATGGTTGCCATCGGATAGGTAAGAGAGCGGAAAGTATGCGCCGGCGCATACTTTCCATAGGATCAAATGATTTAGGTTAGGAGTGTCCGATTCGAAAGGGTGAGTCATGAGGCAGACGATACACGAAGTTGACGGAGCGTGGTCGTGGAACGATTAGAGGAAAAGTGGCAAATCTCCATTCGTATACCTATGATCGATAAAATCTCGTACGGTTAATCACATCGGTCTTTATCGGAAACGTCTCACAAGGAACGATAGAAAAAGTATGCGCCGGCGCATACTTTTTCTTATTTCACGTACCATATTAGTCTTTGGTGTTTCATTGTTCATGGAGTATTGCTGGACCCTGTATCGAGGGCTAGGCACATCATCAATTTATTTTAAGAATCGAGTGAGACGTATGAACGAACCCCCTCTCCGTTAGTCTGATTAATCGAATGAGGGAGGGGATGAGAGACGATGGACAAATAGAGAGAGGGGAGGGCGAGTATGAGGGAAGGACCTGCACGATGTTTCACGTGAAACAAGGTGATGGACTGCGTCGAGTATCTTCGTGATGTCCATGGGCGGAATGAAGTGGGAGTCGATTATATGTGTAGACTGACACGTGGAAATCGGCGAGGTCGATGGGACGTCGTTCAAGGGGGGCGACCGGTCTTCTTTCACGGTCTTAATTCACTAAGCATTTCATGGCGACTGAAAAGTATGCGCCGGCGCATACTTCTCGTCTCATCGTCTCGCCATGAGGCATGCAGGCTGTCCGTACGGTCACGATTGACGTTCCATGATCAACAGTCGGGCAAGGGGATGGAGATGAGTAGGGTCATGCATGCGCCACCGAAAAGGCCGAGAGAGAAGGAAAAAAGTATGCGCCGGCGCATACTTTTTTTTACTTCCCGTCCCCATATACGTGTCGGAAGAAGGAGTCCTTGTCGGAGAAGATCCGCGATAGTTCGTCCGAGACGTATGTTTCAGTCCTCTTGAGGATTCTCATGACTCGCTCCTCCATGAATGGGAAACCGTAACGTTTCTCCAATCGATGAAGATAACCATCGATCGACTCGCCGTCTTCGACGTGTGAGGACAGGAAGTCCTCGACAGTGTGACGGATACGAAATTGATTCCGATAATAGACCTTCCCTCCAGGTATGTCCAGGGAGCGGAGCAGGGGGCTCCTGCGCAACATACTCTCGAAGAAGATGGAATCGAAGCCTAGTCGATAGACCGCGTGGCCTTGTCCTAGACTCGATGCCATCGCTGCACTGATGAACTCCTCGCGTGGAAGCATCTTGAGAAGCCATGGGACGTAGCCCTCAAGGTCCGAAGGGGACAAGCCCGAGCCGATCAACCGGGACACGTGGAGATGGACGTCCGTCTCCACCTCCACGTACGAGACGTCGTCGAGTAGGAGGAGACGGATGTATCGCTCCCAATGGGCATGCGGATGACCACTCGATGAGGAGGCCGCCTCGACCAGGTCCCGGACGTTCACGAAATCCGGACGGGGCCCTATCAGTTCCTCGATGAACTCACGTCTCGTCCTCACCCCCACGGCAATCTCATCACGAGAGAGGACGTGTAGTGCATCCGACCGGTGTTTCCGCCCGAGTATATGTCTCATCTCCATCGGCGACCGGATGTCGAGCGCATGTACCTCAGGGGACGACAGGTCGTAGATGACACGGGGCGTGAACACGCCACGTAGCCCATCCAACTTGGTCGACAGTAGATTGGATAGGGTATCCTTGGCATAGGGGACTCGCAGACGGCGGACGTATCCCTCGGTACGAACAAGATGTGGGGAGGCACGGACGGAGTCCTTCACGAGCGCCTTCGTGATCCCCAGTGCGTCGACATGCCCGTGAGGATTGACGAGGCTGGACATCCGCTTCGCATCCCTGACTATGGTCGTCTCGTCGATGGCGGCGTGACGATCCGCCGTCAGAGAGAGCAGGATGTTCTCGACATCGTAACGTCGGACCATCCCCGTGGCGGGACAGACATACGCCGCACTCATGCGGAGGAAGCGAGATAGTTGACCCGCATCGAGGCTTGCGACGAAATCCTTGGATGACGTCTCCGTTCCCCCGCGCCCATGTAAAAGCTCGAGATAGCGGTCCACGCTTCTCGGGACGGCGAAGACGTCCTGGAACGTGGTGCTCTCCATGGCGTACGTGCCGAACGTCTCACCGTAGAGATGGTTCTCCAGGATCCTCGCGTTCGGCAGTCCCTCCACGAGGGTGCGTAACGACTCGAGGGTCCCCGCGTCGGCCGGTCCGCCCTCTCGGAGATATCGGACCAGGACATCGTCGCCCTCACGTTGCCTGATGACGGAATCGAGCGGGTATAGCTCATCCTCCCCTCCGTCGCCGGGGAAGGGAAGGACACGAAGACCTTCCTTTACATCATCCGTCTGGTTCGCCCGGTTCTCCTCGAACAGTCCGAGCTCCTCGATGGCGCCGATGATGTTCCGATAGAGGGTAGAGGAGCCCTCCCCACGTGTCCGTTCTCGGAACTCGAGGAACGACATCGAAGAGAAATCGACGAGCATGAATCCTCGTCTCAGTAACAGTGACTCGACCGCGGCATACGGGACGGGATGTTCCCAGGATATCGTCAGATGATAAAGATTCGCCCGCCGGCAGAGCTCACGACACGTCTCCGCACCGAAATCATCGACCATCCGGAAGAGGATCCTGGATTTCTCAGGGGACAAGGGGATGTGTCTCCGTATGACCGGGTCCAATACGTCTTCGAGCCTGACGCCAATCTCACATAGAGAACGGAGTGCCGTATAGCCGCTTATGCCCAACGCCTCCATCTCACGTTGCATCAATCCGAACAGCTCATAATCGCTCCATCCTTCTGGGCGTCCAATGGTATTCATGTGAAATCTCCTCCTCATCAAAAGAAGCATTGAGAGACGATACCTTCCATACATCGATTATAAATCGCGGACGATAAGACGGCCATAGCGTACGGATACGGGCGACAAGTTTTTTGGTCCTGACCGTTACTTTCTTCATATAAAGTCATATAATGGATGTATGAGAAAGTATGGAAGGTGTATACCCTCCATCTATGAAAGGATGTCATCAGGAATGTACCAGAACACGAACGACCTTCTATTCCCAGAACTCATAGGGGTGGACCTGGAGGAAATATCGAGAGCATACGGATTGAATCCGGATCTCAACAAGAGCAAGGCACGCCTGACGAACGTGGCGAACCGGATGGTGTGGTCGGTAAAGGACGAATTGGAACGCCTCCGGATAGAGTCCGGAAAGATCGAGCTCTCGATCCGTACGATCAACCTGACCGAGAAGGGGCGACCGATGGAGCTGAAGCCTCTCGATACCATCGACTTCCTGGAATGGGTCGAGAAGCCGTGGGAGGAGAGCCAGATATATCGTCGATTCAAGGAGACGTTGTTCGTCCTGTTGACGTTCCGTACGGACAAGCAAGGACGCACAATCTTCATCGGTGATAAGTTGTGGTCGATGTCGGAAGATGAACTGCAAGGGCCCATCAAGCAATTCTGGAGACGAGTGAAGGATACGACAGTGGAAGGCATCGTCATCACGCCGGTCCAGCAGACGAGCAGGGTGATCATGAAGAACAACCTCCCGAAGCAGCAGGATAACAAGATCCTCCATGCGAAAATCAGAGCATCGAACGCCGCTGACCTTTGCTCGCTACCGGATGGTCGTACGATCTCGAAGCAAGGGATCTGGTTCAATGCCAGCTACATCATGGAGTTGGTGAAGGACATCCATGGACGCGAGACAATCATCCGGACGAAGAAGGGGGAGAGTCGTACGAACCTGGAAAAAAGTCAGGCTGCAACGATTCAGTCCGACCTGAACGAGGACGGCTATCCTATCGATGATTTCATCGACATCATCCGCCGTACGATACCGTCGTATGACAAACGACGACTGACGGCAGCCGATGCGGAGCTGCTCGGATATCGGGTCGATGATCAGCTGGCGATCCGACTACGCCATCCCAGCTCGACGGCGTACCTCAAACAGCTCATCTTCTCGGGCGACTATGTCCGTACCGAGCAACATCGGGTCCTCCGCACGGACATGGCCGGACGATTGTTGAAGAACCTGGAGCGAAATGCACGGCTTATCCTCCTCGACAAAGGTTTCTATATCACCGACCGCTGTCTCTCACGCGCAGGCGTCTCGGAGAAGGACATCGCTGATTACAGGGAATCGGTAGAATCGTATGTAACCGAAGGGGAATTCTTCACGCTCGTCTCGTTGCGGAAGGACGGATTCACTCATCCGCTCGAAGAAATAGGATTCGAGGACCTGTTCTATGAGAGCATCCTTCTACGTATCGGCGTGCTCAAGAGTCTGCGCATCGGGAAGTCGAACGTGTTCATCAAGACACTCAAGAAGCCTCATCCGGATTCGTTCATGGAATGGTTGATGGGGGAGGACGATGTCTTGTCGATGGAGGAACTTCGATCGAGAGCATCTTCGCTGCTGGCCATCTTTATGGCAGAGGATGATTTGATCACCATGGTGAATCGCAGTAACCATCACTACTCTAAAGAATTCGAGAAGGTCTACAGCAGTCACGATGCGTATCTAAATAGCATCTATGATAAGGAGGATTTGTCATGAAACAAATGATGCACTATGTTCTATCGAATGATGGGAATGAATTCGAGCGCGGGAAGATCGAAGCAATCGGAGAGTCTGTCTATGAGATGACAGAATATGTCGTCGAGAGACTTACCTCGCACTTCGGACATCGATTGGAATTTGATTTCGTCGATGTCTCCAATGAATGGACGTTCGTGGCCGAGGACGAGGAAGAAGGCTCCCATACCATCCGTTTCGCTCCCGAAGGAATCCATGCGGATAAGTTCGGCATCGAAGAATGAGGTCGTAAGTTTCTCTGGACGAGTGTATAGACGAAAAAAGTATGCGCCGGCGCATACTTTTTTGTGTTGCTTTTAACATTGCCGATGTGGGATGAGAGGGACCCTGGATTTCATCGACTCTCTTGCTTCACGTCCTCATACCAGAACAAGGAATAATCCATCATGATCGAGGCTTCATCGATTTGCCTGAGCATGGTCGTGATGTTGCCACGATGATAGCTCCCATGATTCGCTACGTGTAGGAGTATCTCCTCGGTAGAGGTCTCCCGAGAGCCGGACCAAGGATTATCGACCATGATGGTATGGTCGAGGTCGGATCGTGTTTCGATGAGCGAACGATATGAAGCAGTCGATTGATCAAATGCGTCCTTAAACTCCGCGACGCTGAATGTTTCTGTGACCGCGAGACGACCCATCGACTCTTGTAACGCCTCCTGCAGCCCTGTGCCTTCTAGGACCTTCAGCCACATCATATCCACCGCATGGACATGACTGATCGTCTTAGTGATGCTAGGATAAGAACTCCTTACTTCCTTAGTCATCACGTCCGCCGGTAAAGAAGCAAGATGATCCAATAATGCCTGCATCGCCCATCCATGATAGTCATACATCGTTTTTCCTGCATCCATTCCAATCTCTCCTCAACTCATATTCTGTAACCTCTTACGATTTTAATTATAAAAAAGGATATATGACAACTGATCGTCATACATCCTCATAAAGATTCACGATTTTTTTTGCTTCATTTTTCAGAACGTCCTGTAGGTAGAGGGGGCTAATGACCACGACACCTGATCCCAGTCCGAGTAGGATTGAAATCAACCATTCCGCATCCAGTGGGACAGGTAGGGATAGTTCCATGGTAAAGCTCCCATCCTCCTCCTGGAACATCGATTGATGTCGAAAATGGTTCAGTACGAGGTTGACCGATTGAGGATGTACACGTAAGGTCACAGACTCTCTCAAAGGGTCTACTAAGGGAGCATCGGGCCGAAGAGGGTGTTTGGTCTCGATTGGTGTTGATAGTTTTCCGAGATTTAGCATATGTGACACCTTGAATTCTCGATAGTCTTCTCTCAGATGACAATATGCATAGAGATACCAGGTTCGAAATTTGTAGTGGAGAGAGAGTGGATCTACCTCCCGGAAGGAACGTTCCTTCCGGGCACTGACGTATTGAAATTGAACCCTTCTCGAGTCTTTTATGCTCCGCTGTAGTGTTATCAAGAAAGATGGATCGATGGTCTGATGACTAAGATTGATATGCATGCTGTTCTCTTGCTCTGCTTTCGTGAGGACGGACAGACGGTCGAGTGTCTTTTCTAAGTCCTTGTCATTCAATTGGTCGGACAGGCTCTTGATTAGTGCCAATACATCCATCATGGAAGATGCATCCAAGAATGTCTTGTCCCATTTATAGTTCTCGATCATGCCGAAACCGCCATTCGTCCCATGATAGGAAATCACAGGAATGCCAGCTGCACTGATTGTCTCGATATCCCGATAAATCGTCCTCTGAGAGACATCCAACTCCTCAGCTAACTGTGAAGCAGAAATGGTTGAGCGATGAAGTAATTTAAAGATGATAGCTAGTAAGCGTTCAAGTTTCAATGTATTCTCCTTTATGTCAAAAACACAGTGGTAGTTTTTTTGTGTTGCTTCTTTCGATTATAGATGATTTATTCTCGTTTGATGATTGAAAAGTACTTTAGTATCTCAAAAACAAAATACAAGACAAAAAGTATGCGCCGACGCGCATACTTTTTGTTGTTTCATTGACGATATGTATGCCGGTCAATGTAAAATTTAGGGTTTCGTACGATAAACAAAGTATGTTAAACTTCAGGTCAATTCAGCTATACATTCTATCTATGGTAAAAGGAGAGTGGAAGAAATGAATCAGGTCTCGTTCTTAGGGGTTTTAGGTAATATCTTTTTTATCATCATCGTTCTCTATTTTATCTACAAAATGATTCAATACATTCGACTGAAATGACTCTCCATTACATATAGCTTAGATTAAATGAGTAAGATGTAATGATTTACAGAAAAAATACTCTATATGATATGTTTTGTGTAATAGTGAATAACAAAAATCAAAAAGCGTGCGCCGGCGCACGCTTTTTGATTAAAGCAGAATGAAATGATGTCTCTATCATCATTATTTAGATAGTGGACGTTCAAGCGTTAACAATTCATCATCTAATGAAGAGAATTGGTTTAACACCGCTGCATGAGCATCCTGAATGCCCACATTGTAAAAATGGACTGCGATGGACTCTTTGATGAAATCGAAAACACGTTCAGCAGCGAACTCAGATAATTCTTCATCACGCTCTTCTAAGAAAAAATCTTGAATGGATTGAATTATTTGTTGTTGCTGTTCAGTATTAAACCGATCGAACATAACGACGACACTCCCTTTAGTTTTATTGCTGTCTTAATGGCCTAAGGAAACTATAAGAGAGCTTGTCTTAAAATCACAGACTATACTTTATCTGAAAAAAATGTACACGCTTTGATTAAAACGTTTTTTTCAATTTTTGCAACATCCCATACCAACCCTGAGACATGAAATTACGGACCTGATCTTGTGGTTGATTTGCCTTTAGGACTAAATCATCAGCATTTTTCCAGCCACCATGATTCACGGCAAAGAGTGTCTCGTCATTCATTGTACTCAAAGAGAAAGTCACAATCCATCCGTCCTCATCCCAACGAAATGATAATTCTTTTTCTGGCAGTACGCTGAGTACTGTGCAGGGAGAGGGACCAAAAGGAGATTGAAGATGAAATTGATACCCTGGACGTGCAATGAGATCGTTCGGCATAAACCATTGTGATAGAGAACGAGCGGTCGAGATTCGATCCCAGACCTCTTCAATAGGAGCTTCAATGGAGACCGAATGATTGATGTCTTCTACAGCTTGATTCATGATATATTACCACCTAATCATTTTTTATTGATTTCATAAAATAAAGTTGGATAAGAAAAAAAGGTACATGTATGAAAAATACCCCATGCGAAAAAGATCTGACAAAGAAATCAGTTCCAATCACAAGCATTCCCGTCGTTATCACGGTCTAAGTCATGAGGATCGTTGGCAGGACCTCCGGCAGCCAGATAAAAATCTTGAGCAGCCTGTGCGCTTGAAAAATCACCACAATCTCGATCTGCGCCATTCGGATCGTATTCTAACTCTGTTGCGACTTCTTCTTCTACATATTCTTCTTCAGGGATTTCCTCGTACTCCTCGTCAGCAAGGTTTTCCGATTCTTCCATCAAAGTTTCAATACTTGCTAAGGATGACTGGAGTTCATCCACTTTCTCTTCGGCCGCGATTCGTGTTGTCTCCTCTTCTTTCAATTCACTTTCAAGGGCAGAACGTTTGTCTGCTTCCTCTTGATAACTTTCAACCGCTTGTAGGCGTAGTTCTTCCTTGCGTGTTAACTCCTCTTTCAACTTTTTTATTTCTTGTTGCTGTTCTTTAAGCTTACGTTCTGTATTTTGCAAAGATGCTTTCAATTCCGTCGCTTCTTTTTTAAATGCAATTATCGTTTTCGAGTCTTGTGAAGAAGACTTGATTTCTGCCTTTTGCGTCTCTGTTCCTTTCACCATATAGATAGAAATCGCAAAAGCGATGAAAACACCTAGCCAAACAACAACCATGGGATATTTGACAGGACTGCGAAGTCTCGGTTTGAAGTAGAAGTATAGACCTAAAATAGTGATAAATAGACCAATGATACTCCAAAAGGTGATGGTAAACAATAAAAGGTATACAATCGCAATCACGACAAGTAAGATTCCTTTTCTAACCTGCATAAGTTCGTCTCCTTTTTAATGAAATGTATACGTTACATTTATTTTACAGCTTAGTAAGAAAAAAACTACTCCAATAAGAATGATTTCCATATTAATTTGTTCCTTGAAATAAAGATATTTTTGTAGAAAAGCTAGGAGGGATTTTTATTTAATAGTGAATAAGGTTGCTCAAAATCTTTTTATGAAAACGGTCAAGATTTAATTTTTAAAAACATAATACTTATTTAGGGAAATGACTAAAGTGATGTAAATAGAATAGAGCTATTCTTTTCTTAACGAGAAGAATAGCTCTATTGCATATCATTAATTTTTAATTATGTTTTAAAAGGTAGTTAGTTGAGACAGCTATTAAGCTGACGTTTAGTAATCCTACTAATAAACAAAATCTTTGAACAGTATTTATTTCAATTAGTTTAGCGATCCAATACGCTGAATCCTCATTCGAAAATTCTATTTTTGAATCGAGCAAATAGGTTCCAAGGGATGGAGAAAGCAATTGAATTAATATAATGACTCCTAAAATAATCAGGTTAGAAATTAAAATGGTTTTAGCATTTTTCATATTAAGTTAGTCATCTCCAGTGGTTTAATATAGATTTTTTATTTTGAGTACTAAATAAAAAAATAAGAATCACTATCTATTCTAAAAACGACTAGAGTTCCTGATCGAACACAGTAGAAGGGATTGAGCGTTATATTTTAGTACACCAGAAAAGAAAATGTGATGGAAAAGCTGAATTTAAATATTGAATTACGACTTGGATTCTTGCTCTAAAAGAGCAAGTGAGAACTCTAACAATCGGAAACGATTGAAACCCTCTATTTACTTATCCTTAAAAAGTAGAGTTTTTTCTCAGGACCTTAATTTTAATTTCCATGTAAACCAAACTAATGTTCGTCAATATGATTATCGTATTTGTCACCTGACTTGATAGCTCTAAGAATGATGAAAAAACAATCAGAACTATTGATAAAAGGAAAAACCTAACCATGTTTTATCTATTCGAAAATTGTTTGTCCATTAAGCGCCTCCCTAACCGAAGTAATCCTAACTTTAATTGTAAAAATATCAAGTAGATCTCTCATGACTAATAGAGAGTAGGAATAAAAGTAAATTCTAAGATTGGTGTAGCGAATGATGTTTTTAGCTTAGCAAGTGACTTGAAGTTTCATTAAATATCTTTATTTAATAGTAAACTTTGATTTAGTGAAAGTATCATTTTTAATGATCTATATAATTGACCTTATTCTCTCTTTGAGAAAATTCAATCAGATGTAATGTATTTTCCTACTTTTTTATCAGCTATTTGTACTCCATCTTTGTAACCGACAACTTCAAAAGGATTTGATCCAGTTTGATGAATTTCATACTCATTATTAGGTTCATCTTTAAACGTAACTTTGGCAAAGTATTCAGCTGTTTTAGAGTCTCGTCGAATTTCTTTTTTCTGAACTTGTCTTTCATAGTTATGTTCTTTGAGATAGAAGTTGATGTTCTTTGTAGTCTCTTGTTTTTTATCGTAATAAAAGCTCTTATAGGCTGATGCCCCTATGATAACAATCCCTACAATCATAAGAATAGAAACGAACAAATATGCCTTTTTCATAATGATGCCCCCTCGAATCAATATAAGATTCTAGGTATTAATGCTAACATTAATATCCAGTTTGATTCATCAGTTACATTATAGAGATTATTTATTAGTACGTTTCAATGGAGGTAAAACCATATTCAATTATCATTACAAGGTGTAAGAAATCAGGGAAAGTATTCTATAAAGCGAAATCTATCGTTCAATTGTAAGTTGGTAATATCCTTTTTGAATTCGAGGAAATTTTAAGAGAAAAGTGTTACATTAATTATTGTTATATATATTGATCGGGGGTATTTCTTTGCGAAAAATCGGCTTTCTTTTTCTATTAGCTAGCTCTTCAAAGCTTTGGTTATCTATATACCTAACTGATTTTTATATGCTCAAGAAGTTAGATGTATATGGTAGTATTGGAGAAAATGGATTTTCAGCAGTTCCAAATCTTGTTTTGTGGATCATTGGGTTAGAGTTCGTGATTGGGATATTGTTGATTATTTCAGGGGAAAAATTGTTTACTATAGAGAGAAAAAAGACGGCAGATATTTAATAAAAAGTCATCAAGTCCTTATGGATTTGATGACTTTTTCTGCAATTACACGCAAAATGACGATTTTTCTAATAAAAACTTTATACATTTCAACTTGAGATAAAGTAGATAGAAGGATGGTTGTATAAACCATGGATTTTTTTATAGAACGTCATTTTGTATCTTTTTATTTAGTGTTATTTCTTAAACCTATTTGTTTTTCTATTACTGAAACATAACTTATCAAAAAATTGTTTGCAGTAAAGTGATTCGAATATTCCGCGGTATCTCTATTTTTCTCAAATCCTTGAATGACGCCATTCAAGGATTTTTTTATTTATGATGCTGACACTCCATTCATGAAGAATCTAAATCACTATGAATAACAGAAAGTGAATCATAGCCAATCTTCTAACAATAAAAAAAGAGTAATAAAAAAACATTGACTTCTCACTGTACTGACCATATCATACAGTTATAAAGTGTATTAGTGTTTTAATACAACATTCATTAAGAGAGGTGATGTTATTGCATTTTGATCAACGTACCCCGATTTATCTACAAGTACTTTATTGGTTTAAAAAACGTATTGTTATGGGCGAATTCAAAAGAGGGGAAAGTATCCCTTCGCGTCGCGCACTGGCAAATGAGCTTAAAATTCATCCGAATACCGCGCAAAAAGTGTATAAGGAACTGGAAGATCAACTGTTGATTACAACTGACCGTAACGTGCCGAGTAAGGTGACGCTGGACCAATCCATCATCGATCGAGTGCGAACAGAACTTCTCGAAAATGCAGTGAAGCAATTTGTGGATTCGATATATGCGATCCAAATTCCATTAGAAGAGGTCATCATTAATTTTGAGAAAGAATACAACATTCGAAAAAGGAGTGAGCTAGATGCTTGAAGTCCGTGGATTACGAAAGTCATATGGTCGAAAAAAGAATGTGTTGAACGATGTATCGTTCACTGTCCCGTTAAATCAACTGACCTGTCTCATCGGATTGAATGGGGAAGGGAAGTCCACCATCTTGAAAGCCATCATGGGCTTAGTCCCAGTAGATACTGGAACAATCAAAGTGGATGGGAAAACGACCCACGATAGCATCGCTTTCGTACCTGATCTTTCTACGATGCCTGGTTATATGAGCGTCGGAGAAGCCGTCGCCTATATGCGCGACTACTATCCGGATTGGGATCAACAAGTAGCAGAGGAACTGATGGGGTTCTTTAAACTGATGGCGACAGACCGCATCGCCAATTTATCGAAAGGGAATAAAGCAAAGGTTAATCTATTGATTGGATTTGCGATGAATCGACCTTACTTACTGCTCGATGAACCGTTGGCTGGGATTGATTTATTTACGAAAGAACAAATTGCGTGGATCTTCTCTAGTCACTATATGGAAGGGAAGGGCATCTTGATGACGACTCATGAGATTGCAGAAGTGGAACATCTCATCGACCGCGTTATTTTTCTTCAGAACGGGATCATCATACAGGAAGATGACTCGGAAGAGATGCGTGAGCTTTACGGGAAATCAGTACAGGATCGAATGAGGGAGGTCTATCAGACATGAAGAAATTCTTTATGCTATCAAACGAGGAAATCAAGCGAAGCTTCAAACTATACCTTTCGATATTGACGATGTTAGTGATTGTTGAACTCACATCGGTCGTATATCAGGTTCTTCATTATCAATCCAAGCTGGAGGATTTGATGAAAAAAGAGCGACTTACGGAAATGGAAGCTGTTGATCAACTGAATGGACCTTTGACGTTTGGCGATGCGACCAACTACTTCAAGTACATGATTGCCATCGGTATCATGTTCACGATTCTATATGCCTTTCAAATTTGGTACCGCGATTGGTATGGCGAGTCCAAGTACATCTACCGTTTATTGATGCTACCGGGTAAACGCATCACAATCCTCTTATCCAAACTGACAACAGTATTGGTATTTGTATGTGGTTTCATGGGCATCCAGTGGATCACGATTCTTCTAAGTCGTCGACTCTACGAATGGTTACTCCCGGAACATTTACAAGCAGCATCAAAAATCATCGGGGAATCAGCTGCGTTGAACATGCTCTATACCTTCAATGTGATCGATACATTCGTCATTCTAGCGCTCGCACTCTTCGTCATCACGATGGTCTTCTTGTTCGTCTTGACGGAGCGGTCCTATCAAAAAGGGAAAGCTTTGCTGACGATCACAAAGGATGTAGCGCTCTTGATCGTACCATTCATTGCATTACGTTACTTATTTGATTTGACTAGCATTCTCATCCCGAATCAACAGGTATTCGTCTATCTTTCCTTTATCCTCATCTATTTTGTATATATAAGTTGGAAATGTGTTCGACTACTGAACCACAAAGTATCTATTTAATCATTAGAAGGAGGAAGTCATGAGACGATATAAGGAAATGATCATCGTAGGAAGCATTGCTGGCGTCACCTTACTCAGTTATTTTGGTTACGCCGTAAGCATTAAAGGATCGGATTATGAAGTCGAGAGTATACGAAAAGAAAATGCAGAAGCTCTTAAAAAAGTAAACATCGAGATTGAAAATGGAGACATCAAGCCTACTCAATACAATATCCAATTGGACGGTCAAATCCATAGTGAGTCGCAGAACTATATCACAGGGTTGTTCAATAGCTACGCTGCAGACTTCCCTGCTGATTTCTATCGCTTTCTTTCTAAGGAAGACGTATTTACTAGTGAAATGGGCTCGCGGACATACGGAATTGAAGTAAAGGCATCTCAGTTGAACTATCATTCTTATGACAGAAGTACACAGAAACAATTTAAAAAGACGCTTTCTCATCGTTTAACGGTACCGGATCGTGAAATGGCTGACATCCGTGTCTTCCATCAAGACGGCATGAACGTATACGTCCAACGGGATGATCATGGAGCAAAGGAAAAATCGACGGTGTTATTACTCAACCTTGCAAAAGGAAAAGTGGAGACGCTTCAATCCAAGCAACTCAAGACTAATCAAGAGCGTCATTATGTGGCAGTGAACGACTATGGAATTGTCTATCGTGAAATCGCATATGATGCGGAAGGGGTAGAAAAAGATAGCGCTTATTATCTAGATAACGGCAAAGGCATCAAACGAATCAAAGCACTTGATGCGTATGCAGCGGAAGGGAACTTTAATGCTGCTGAAAATAGCCAATCACTGATCGCTTACGGCACGTTTGATTCAGAAAAAAGTAAAAGTATCAAATGGAGCACCTATGACTTTAAGACGAATCAAGTCAAGCGACATAAAGTGGAAGGGCAGCATGCTTACCGCTTCAATGGCTCCTATACGATGATTGCGCAGGGAAAGCTATACCATATCGCTAATATCAATGATTCGGATTTCCAAGTCACGGTAGTCGATACGAAAAATGAATCGATTTCGTATCAAGGAATCATCAAAGATAAAAATGCTAAAAAGAATCGTTTGGTACAGGATGTCACTGTATCGGAGTAATCGTGATGGACTCATGATTCACTTCGTTTACTCGCTTCTTAGAATACTAGAAATGAATTTATCTGTCAGAATCATTGACAGGGGTTTTCAAGACCACTACAGTGAAGATAACTTAAATAGAATCACTAGGGGTGTTATTAAACTGAGATGAGTAGCTACTCAAACCCTTTGAACCTGAACTAGGTCGTACTAGCGTAGGGAAGTGTAAACTCTGATGAACAAGCGGAGACGATGATATCGTTCTTTGCTATGTGATTATTTAGACGTGCGCAACTTTCCTTTTGGAGAGTTGCGTTTTTTGTTTACTAACTTCGCTATTTAAGTTGCAAAAATGGATGAGGGAGTGGACAAGAATGAGCAGAACAGTATTAGTGACAGGAAGTAGTCGAGGACTTGGGGCGACGATTGCAAGGGTGTTAGTGCACAACGGATTTAAAGTGGTGATCAATTACTTTAAAAGCAAGGATGCGGCAGAACAACTTGTGAGCGAACTGGGAGTAGAGAATGCAATTGCCTTGTATGCAGATGTCACGAAGCGGGAAGATGTCGAGAGCATGATGCAATTCGCAACAGCACATTATGGTCAAATCGATGTTGTCGTGAATAATGCATTAGTAGACTTCAAATTTGATCCGGTTGCGCAAAAATCGTTTATCGATTTAGAGTGGGAAGATTATCAAAATCAACTGGATGGAACACTTAAAGCAGCGTTTCACATCATTCAAAGTGTTTTGCCACAATTTATAGAACGACATAGCGGTAGTATCATCAGCATTGGAACAAACCTCTATCAAAACCCAGTCGTTCCTTATCATGAATACACAACAGCAAAAGCAGGTCTGATTGGCTTTACTCGAAACCTAGCCGCGGAGTTAGGTCAATATGGCATAAACGTGAATGTCGTCTCCGGTGGGTTATTGAAAGTCACAGATGCGAGTGCTGTGACAACCCCTGAAGTATTTGACTTAATTGCCCAATCGACCCCGTTGAAAAAAGTGACGAGCCCAGAAGAAGTGGCTCAACTGGTTGCCTTTTTGGCATCAGAAGCAGCATCTGGGATTACCGGTCAAAACGTAACGGTCGATGGTGGGTTAACAATGAATTGAAGCGATCGTTTTAAAAGATTCTTAGCTTGTAAGAGAAGGGATTCGTGAACAGAAGATGACGAATAGAAATCAGTTAAATATTGGTGTTTTGTTATATGGATGTGGTCATCACCAAGCCGCATGGTTAATACCTGATTCCGCGATTAAAGAGATCGGAGAGAGTCGCTATTATCAGCGTTTGGCTCAAATAGCGGAAGCTGGACGTTTGGATGCAGTATTTTTTGCGGACAATCAATCCTTTCCGGCTAATAATGCAACTGATTTACCTGCCTTTTGGTTGGATCCTTTAATTAATCTAACGGCTATTTCTCAAGTGACGGATCATATCGGATTAGTTTCTACGATATCGAGCACGTTCTCCAATCCGTATACAGCAGCAAGGCAACTTCTAAGCCTAGATCACGTGACGAAGGGGAGGGTAGGCTGGAACTTAGTGACCTCGATGACGGATTGGGAAGCGTTAAACCACGGGATGGATGCACTTCCACCGAGGGAGGAACGGTATAATAAGGCGAACGAATTCGCAGCATTGATGGAGAAGCTATTTTTATCTTGGGATCAAGCGGCTTTTCTTGCGAATCGATCAGATAACCAATTGATTGATCCTGAACGTATACAAGTTATCGATCATTCTGAAGCCTATTTCAGCGTAAAAGGTCCTTTGTCTACGCCGCGTAGTCCCCAAGGAAAGCCAGTAGCGATGCAAGCGGGGGCTTCTGAAGAAGGGATTGCCCTTGCAGCCAAACATGCGGATGCCGTATATTCTGTGTCATGGAATTTTAGACAAGCCCATGCTTTTCGTGAAAAACTCCATAAGAAAATTACACAAACTGAATCACCAGATCGAAAGATTAAGATATACCCAGGCTTAGTAACGTATGTTGGTAAAACAAGAGAAGAGGCACTAGCCAAAAAAGCCGAACTAGATGAAAAATTACCGGTTGAAAATGCTTTGAAACAATTGAGTTTCTTTTTGCAGCAAGATTGCTCCACATGGGATCTCGAAGCAAAGATTCCGACCTTACCATCGATCGAGGAATTTTCCGGACCCATCGGACGCTACCGAACGATTCTAGAGATTATCGATGATACAAATCCGACGCTCAAAGAACTATTAGGCTATTTAGCAGCAGGAGGAGGACACCTGACATTGATTGGTACTCCGGAAGAAATTGTGGATCAGTTGGAATTTTGGTTTAACGAGGGAGTAGCAGATGGCTTCAACTTGATGCCGCCGTCACTACCGTCAAGTTTAGAAGATTTTGTAGACATGATCATTCCTGAATTACAAAAAAGAGGATTGTTTAAAGACACCTATACAGGAAATACACTTCGAGAACATCTAGGTGTAACGAAAGTAGAGTAACCCATACTAACTAGCATCTTGTGATAAAGTACGGAGTATCAAGCCTCATTTCTTCTTTTATTCTATGAATTTTCTTCAGTTCATATTAAACGGTCGATAAATATAAGACGATAAACCTTATTGAAGATAAATGATGTTTGCAAGTATAGATTATAAGAACAGGAGTGTGATCTCTAAAATAAGAGGTCAAGCTCCTACTCTTTTACGCAATGATTAAAAAATGTTGTGCCATACATTCAGTTCAAATTTTTACTTTTAGATTAGATTCTCTTAGTTCTTTAAGGGTGTCATACTCTATTTCATCAATAGACTCTGTAAAAGGAATATATGCAATTCCATCAAGATCACTTGATTTTTCAACGGACTGTTTTAATAAGCAACATACATTTGACCGACCTAATTTTCCATAAAAAAATCCAAGTTCAAATATCACATTTTTTCTTGCTCTATATTGAAGTTTAGGATGTGTATCCCATGTATGTATTTTTTATCAACTTCAACCAAGCTTAAGCAAGATATAGTCAAAAAGACCTCAGATTTATTAGTAGCTAAATTTATGAGAGTATCAATATTTATTTTTCATCAGAAGATAAATCAGAAAAATCTTCTTTCGATATTATGGACGAAAAACGAATTCGTTTTTCTCTTAGTAAAACCCAAGGGAATAGAGGATGGGTGTATACAAATCCAAGGAAGAAAAGAAGCCCGCAATGGTTGGATCCATTGCGGGCAAAAAAAAGCGTCAGTTATTATATTGTTTTTTTGATGATTTCGAAAGTTTCTCTAGTCGTTTACTCCTCCAACATAAAAGGAATGATAAAGGATTTTATTCAGAAATATCATAAATAATCGATACAGTCTTCTCCTTTATTCCAACTATTTTTGTTCTTTAGATTTGTTAAAAGAACCATCAGTTTTTTACAACGTTTACGAATGGACAATCTCTGCTCAACTTAGTTTTCGCTGACTTCTTTTCAGTATTATTTTATTTCGTTGTTTAAGGAATCGCTTACTTGTTTAAAGATGTTGTATGATTGTATTTCTTTTTTACTGTCATAGATGTTTGATAAGGCAATGATTTCGTCTACCTCATACTTCTCTTGAAACTCGATAACTTCTCGACGAACCGTCTCTGCATCTCCCATGATCGTATACCCTAACTTATAATGCAGGATTTCTAGCTCATACTGAGATAAGGATTCAAGGAAATCCTTCTTTGGTGGGATGAGTTGGCTGAGATTATTGGTATAAATATCGATATACACCTGCAAGTGGCTGGAGGCAATCAAAGAGGCTTCTTCCATTGAATCAGCAGCAATGATATTGATGGCAGCCAATACATAAGGCTCTTTTAGATGTTTCGAAGGTCTGAAACTTTGACGATAGATGTTAAGCGCTTCTTCCATCGTTTCTGGAGAAAATTGTGCACCGAAAGCATAAGGCAATCCTAGTCGGGCTGCAATTTCAGCGGATCCAGTAGACGATCCTAGAATGAAGACTGGCACATGTGTACCAAGCCCAGGGTATGCCCGGACATCGCCTTGTTCCTCTTCTGTTCCTACATACCGTAAAATCTCTTGAACTTCTTTCTCAAAGAAAAAGACTCCTTTATGATTAGAACGTCGAATCACATCTGCCGTTTGTTGATCAGTTCCTGGAGCACGTCCCAATGCTAAATCGACACGTTCAGGAAATAGTGTTTCCAGTGTTCCGAATTGCTCTGCGACGACTAAAGGAGAATGGTTCGGTAACATGACGCCACCGGAACCTACACGAATACGTTTTGTATTCGCTAACAAATGCTGTACGATCGATACAGTTGCAGCACTGGCATAGGCATCATGATTGTGATGTTCTGCAATCCAAATACGTTTGTATCCCATCGTATCAACAGCTTTAGCCAGTGCAACTACAGTATCTATTCCTTTTTTCATTGTTTCTCCTTGTCTTAACGGAGCAATCGATAAAACGGATAGATCGAATTTTTTCATGATTTCACCTCTATGATTCATCGTTCTAGTTGTTTGATATGCAGGATGAATCCTTTCTGTTATTCAAGATAGTATTGAAAACTGTGTTATACGGTCATAAAATCAAAATGAAGTTGTTTCCCCATCATCCGGAACAAGGACATTGGATGTGATGTCTTTACCTTTAATGAATGTCTTCAATTCTTTTCTCGAGAGTCCCCAGTGGTTTACGGCTTCCATATGACTGACTAGGATTTTGGCTTTTGGAGCGGCTTTGTACACCTTATAGACATCTTCTTTTCCCATGATCAATGGACCACCTTCTAGGAATTGATTCTGTCCTCCGTTCAAAATAAAAATCTCTGGTTTATACGTATCGATATTTTTTTTCACTTCCGAATACCAAACGGTATCACCTGCTACATATAAAGTTTTTTCTTTTGGATGCTGAAAGATAACGCCCATGACATTTCCCATTTTCTTTGCCATCTCTCCGTAGCCATGACGACCATCTACTTCCGTCAGTTTGACGCCTTTAAAGGTCGTCGCTTTGCCTTCTTTCATGACTTCGATATTTGTAAAGCCTGCTTTTCGTGCCATATCTGCATCTTTTTTATCTTGCATGAACATTTTGATGTCTTTTGGAAGTTGTTCTTTTGCTGCCTGATCAAAGTGATCCTCATGCGTGTGGGTAACGATGACAGCGTCTACGTCATCCATAATCTTATCGACAGAGAATGGAAGGTCGACTATTGGATTCCGATCATCCCTTGTAGCGGGACCGAACGAATCAAATTCGCCCTTTTTAGAAAACATGGGATCTACCAAGAATTTTTGTCCTTTGTACTCTACTGTCACGGTCGCATTTCGAATTTGTTGGACCACCACGTCCTGTTTTTTCGGTTGTGATGGATTAGTTTTTTCAGTTTGTGAAGGTCCGCAAGCTGCTAATACACCGCTCAATGTGAGTGTGGTTAGAATTGCAGCTTTTTTTAATTTCGTCATTGTTAAAGCACTCCTTTGTTAATAGCTGATTTTTTATTGAGTAGGTAATATCTATCCTATGAGTCGTTTGATCCCCCTTCGTGTTGTCGGATAGAAAAAAGCTTGATCCTGTTTACTCGCTATGAAATTTAGTATATGGTCAGTATAAGAAATCAGACAAGTATGCACTTTTTTTGCATATACTATCAGAAAGGATAGTGTTACTATGAAAACTTCAAAAGGGAATGTAGCTGATAATCAAGAAACATTTTTCGGGTATACGCTTTCTCTCATCAACGGGAAATGGAAATTGTTGATTATCTATTACCTGTCAAATAACGAGCCAGTTCGTTACAACGAACTACAACGTATGATTGGTACCATCACGTATCGTACATTAAGCTCTGCTTTAAAAGAGATGGAGCGAGATGGATTGATTCATCGTCAAGAGTACCCACAAATTCCTCCAAAGGTGGAGTACAGTCTGACAGAGAGAGGCCGAACACTTTGGCCAATCATCCAAGAAATGTGCAGGTGGGGCGAATTGAATCAGAACAGTTAACGGACTCCTGACTAAATGGGTTATTGTGTCAGCGAAAAGAAATAAGACAAAAAAAGGCTAAGGTTCTTTAGTATCTAAGAACCTTAGCCTTTTTGATATCTTTCATGTCATTCTTTTTGAGGAGTCAATTCGACTCGAGTTTTTTATATGGCGCAGAACGAAGCACATTAGACATGATCAAGCGGGGAGAAACGTCGCTTAATTTCATTTATCGAGAGGTAAAGCGTGTAATTGCCATGCTCAAGAATGGAATTTAACAATACATTCAATTGTTCTTGCGAAGTAACTTTTATTTTTAAGTGATAGCAACCCTCACCGGATACACGATGCGCTTCCACCACTTCTGGACATCCGTTCAAAAAACGAATGAACTGTCCATGATTAGATGTTTTCATATAAATGATGACGAAAGCTGTGTAAGAAAAGCCTAACTTAAGTTCATCAATGATCAAAGAATAGGATTGAATAATACCTTGATCCTCCAGCTTTTTAATCCGGTTGCCAACCGCCTGACCCGTCATATGAATTTGTTTTCCAATGTCCTTCCATTGAATCCTTGAATTTTCTGATAGAATCTGAAGGATTTGATAGTCGATATTATTGAGTTCCATGTTAAATTCCTTTCATGGTGAAATGATATGAAGCAGAAACGATTCATCAGCTTATCGATTAATATTGAGTCTCTCTTTATGATTAATGTGTAAGGAAAATTATAAATGAGGTGAAGATATGGATACAGCTTTAATTATTGTAGATATTCAAAAAGATTACTTTGCAAATGGAAAAATGGAGCTTGTTAATCCCGATCGAGCAGCAAAGAATGCCGCTAAAATCCTGGATTGGTTTAGAAAAAATAATAAGGAAAACATTTTCCACGTTCAACATGTAGCCAGTAGTCCGGACATGGGATTCTTTCTTCCAGATACGGAAGGCGTTGAAATCCACGAGCTCGTCCAACCGTTAGAAAATGAAACGCTCGTTATCAAGCAGTTCGCGAATAGTTTCCTTCAAACAGAATTAGGAGAGCAGTTAGCGAAGAAGCAAATCACTAAGTTAGTCGTGGTCGGTATGATGACACATATGTGTATTGATGCGACTGTTCGTGCGGCAGTTGATTTAGGCTATGAAACAACATTGATTGAGGATGCTTGCGCGACTAAAGATCTATCATATGATGGCAAGGTCGTTTCAGCTGAACAGGTTCACTATTCGTTCGTCGGCGCTTTACATGGCATGTATGCGGATGTGATGTCAACTGAACACTTTTTACAAACCCAACTGAAAATTAATGGATGATGAACGGAAAGATAGCGACTTGTCTTCTCTAAGTCCATAATATGAAAGCAATGAAATTCTCCTAAGAATTTTCATTGCTTTTTTATATAAAACGGTCGTTTTATATAAAAATCTAATATACAAGTAAACTTAGTAGAATGACCGATAAATGTTATATTTTCTCGTATATTAATCAATGTCTAATTATTAAGGAGATTTGACGTTTTATATAAAAAGTCCCTTAATCATAAGGTAGCACATTTAAATTAGATTTTTTTAATTGTTGAAGATACGTATTCGTAGTCGTTATTGACTCATGCCCCGAAAGATTCATGACTTCATATAAAGGAATACCATTCGCTAATAGCTTTGTAATAAAAGAGCGGCGAAACCAATGGGGTGAATTTTTTTGTAATGTTAATTGTGCGGAAGCAGCTTGAGCGATAAGTCTCAATGCTTCATAAGAAATAGAATTATTATTAGTCCTAATATTGAAACAAATATAAGGATTCGTTAACCCTTCAATTTGCATTAATTGCTTTAATCGATCGATAAGATGGATTGATTTTTGGGATAACGGAATGCGTCGCCACTTTTCACGCTTTCCTTTAAATTCAATATAGTTACTAGAAGAATGCTCTTGAACCTGGCTGAACTGCAGTGCTAGTAATTCACTAGCCCGCATTCCTGTCGTCAACAACAAATAGCCCATCGTCTCATTCCGCAGCTGCAACAGCTCGCGGTTCTTTTTTTGCTTTACCGTGTGGCGAAAGGCAAGTGCAATCGCCTCCATCTCGTCGAAGTCGATCTCGCGGCGGAGCGGCTCCGGCTTCATCTGGTCCTTCACCTGTACTGACAGATCACGCGAGTGATAATCATTAACGTGTAGAAAGCGCAGGAAACGCCGCAACATGGTATTGCGCCGCTTGACGGTCCGTGGCGCGTACTGATCATGGACATCTTTTAAGTACTCGTGTAAGTTGAGGATCGTCAGTTGTTTAACGCCCTGCGTTTTGGTCACAAAAAATCGTAAAATATAATCGAGATCTTGTTTGTACGCCCGCTTCGTATGCGGGCTTTTTTGACTATAAATCGGAAATAACTCTGTCGCCCAGAATAGTTCGAAGATTTCGAGATCGCTCAGTGCTTCCATGTTCAAATGATCATTCTCCAGTACCGCGAGCAATTTCTCCCGGCTATCGGCAAATGCCAGTGCTGCTTCTTCTCTAATTACAATTTCATTCAATTCCTCTTCGTTCATGGTCCATTCTCCCGTCTATCTGTTCAACGCTTCCTCTTTTGATACCTTTTTTATTCATCTGCTAAGTAAAACACCGATTATTTACGTATTACATTCAATTATGACTGATATACATACGTATTTAAAGTGTAATCAATTAATTAATAATTGTATTACATCATTTATCCATATTCAGTATAACAAATAACTACTTGTGATAACAGGTAATTATCACAAGTGATTTTAAATGGATAATATAGTTGACATAATATCTTTTGGGGTGAATTTAGCGGGGGGAGAATTCATGAGAATCAGTCATCAGTCAATTGGATGTTTCTCTCCAGGTTATCTCCAAGAGGTCGAACGATTTATCGTCTCATAAAGAGAAGTATTCTTATGTTAGTGAGACGAATGATGGAGAGAAATATTATGACTCTTTAAAGTTTGATGAATCTGTTAAATCGTGCTATGAGGATGTGCGGATTTTAACACGTAAATGTCTCTGCAAGGGTACTGTAGTTACGAAGTCACATCGAGCGGGGAGGGGTTATCATGAGGAAGGACATTGAGTGCCGATATATAGCAAGTATCTTCTTTTCAGTTGCCCTCTCTCAAGAAAGATTAAGCTCCCTCGCCTTAACACGTAAGGCTATGACGTGCATCAGACAAAGAGAGACGAAGTCTTTTTTTATGATTTGGAGAAGGAAGTCATGCTGCTATGAAACATCGCTACGCCCCGCTCGCCTTGCCCGTCTTATTGGTGGTGTTGCGTTGCCTTCTTGACGCAACCAGTCGAGGTTAAGCCAGCGGAGCAACAGTAAGAAAGGTATCATTTTGTTCTATTGATACAAGTCAACTTTGAGCGAGAGATGATTGGTTTGAGTCCGATCAAACTGTATTTACTTCTTTACAAATCAACTATCAATTATGAAAAATATTTGAGGTTGCATGGATATGCTTATTTGCATGATGAAGTAATAGGAGCTAAAGGTTTTATAGGATAAACACATGTAGTCAGAATCAAATCAGTAGACCATTTGTCTAGTTTTAGTGCTTACGAAACGATAACTTCAACTGGAGATGATTAGACTGTTTTAATGAGATATATAATTTATACTGCACCTTAGCATAAAGAAATTATGTTCTCTTCTTTAGCTGAATTTATAAATCAGGTAACATATCTACCTTCAAGCCTTTAAACTACTATTTTCTAGGTTCAGGGAAGGCTTCGAGGGGGAGTTAAAGTACCGTTAACATTAGAAGCGGCGATGATATTGATATTCCTTAATCACCCCTAAAGTAATTCTATATTACAACATGATCTATACCAGTTAATGAGGGTGTAGGTCGGAAAGCATCGAGTACTTTAGCATTAAATAAGGGTCAGTTTAATGTTAAGAACTCGACTTTTTCATTAATTAATTTGTTAATTGTATCCGAGGAAAAAAATTTTTCTTGATCTTTATATAAAAGAATTAATGAAAATGAAAATGGACGATTAAGCGTACTTACGCTCAAATGGTCAAATATTTTAACTAAATCTATAACATCATCTTTACTATTTAAAGTACACTCAACTTTATAATAAACAGGAGGAGTAGTAATATGAAATTTTTGGATTTTGTGTAATTCAAAAACTTTGTCTGATAAATACTTTAAATTATTGATCATGAATCCTTTGTTTTCTTTTTCTACAAAAATTGAAAGTAAAGTGGTTAATAATTTAGCAAGATTAATAATTGTATTGAATTGCAAAATTTGATTCTTCAAACACCCTTTCGTTTTTTCAAAGTTAAGATTTCCTTGTACATTTTTTCCCCACGAAGCATGAATAACTTTATTTCTGTATATCCTCAAATTTTCATAAAGTGTAATTAGGATTAAATAAACTGATTTATTTTGTACCTCAAGAGGTAAAGCAGAATTTTTTTTATTTAAAATTTTTTTGAATTCTTTAATTTTATATAAATAAGTCGATTGAGAGTTAATGACGACATTATTACTTTCCAATATCCATTCAACGATCATATCTATGGTTTTAAAAGAATTTACAAATAATAATGGGCTCAATTCTATATAAGTATCAATTTTGTAATGAGTTAATAATGAATCACTAACTCTAAGGAAATGATTAAATGTCCCTTCATCAATAGTATTGAACTTTACTAATTGTGGACCATCATCAATTTGTTGAGAAAATAAATTACTAATTTTGTCCAAAATCCACCTTTCATATTCTACTTTCTCGTATAGTTGATCAATATCGTACATTAATTATTTCTCCTTTATTTTTAAATTATATAAAATTTAGACTTCTTTAAAATAATAGATAGCTTAATTTTCTTCAGATGATATAACGTATGAAGGATATTCATAATTAGTTTTCAATAGCATTTCTATAAACTTTAATATATTCTCTGCTTCTTTTTCGCTTTTTAATTCTATTTTATGAGTTGCCTCGTTTCCCTGTAATCGAATATAGTCGATCCAACCTTTATTCGATTTATTTATATAGCCTTCATCTGATAAATAATTAACGTAAAAAATAAAATTTTTATTCTCTTCAGCACCGAAGTGTACTGCTATATTCATCAACATCTTTCTAGCAAGTAAAACAGTGCCTGTGTAAGCACCTCCAGAAAAAGAATTTCGTGCTTCAGTATAAAGAGATGCGATTTGTGGAGGAAGCTCTTCTACAAAATGACCAATCATTTTACCGGGGAATTGTCTCTCATTAAAATCAAAAAAAGTAGGACCTTTGCATGAAGGGCATATATAAATCCCTTTGTAGTGAAATGTATTACCACTTCCGTCAGAAAAATTATTAATTTTATACCCTTTATCACTCGATACTTTATCATTACAGAATCCACATAAATAACTCATTGATGCAACTCTTTCTGGATCTGACCAATGAAAATCTGAACCAAAAATTTTCTTAGTAGTTTGTTCTTGTTCCATAATAATTCTCCTTATTTTATAATATATTAATGGAAAATACCGTTTCCTTTGAAGGAAATTAACTAAAGTTCACTTGCATAGTCTTTTTCTAGCAGCCGCTTTGAATTCTCAATCGTATCCGTTTTTCCATGCCATTATAGTGATGTGAATATCCATTGAATTTGTCTGGTAATACATAGAATGAATTAAACTACACCCCGTTTACTTTGAGTACTTTCCGTAATATAAATCACCATGTGCATTATCACCCAAGATATTTTTATAAATCTGAATTAAAATAATCTCAATTGTGAAATCTCTTGTATTTATAAATAATAGATAAACATCGATTAATACATTACGATCATTCCTATCTTAAAAATTCCTGCTACACAAAAGCCCTTAATTCTAGCGAAGGTATACATGACATCGACACAATCATTAAGGTTGTTTTCAATTAATTTCATTGTCTATTCTACTCGGAAAAGTCGATTAATTACTAAAGTAACAATTAAATTGAATTCCATAGGTATCGATTAAGTGTGAATCTGTTGAAATAATGACTTGTTTCATTGAATCAGTTAATTTACTTCTGGAAACTCCGGGCTGAACGATTGAAATATTTAATCGAGTTACATAGCCTGATCGAATCATTTTTTTTAAGGTATTCAATATATTTAAGTCCCCTTTTTCGAATCTAGAACTTAAATGACTCTTTCTTCTAGCATTTTCACGATAAATCATACGATCAATCAGTTCAATGATGTTATCGTTCCAAATAATCGATTTTTCTGCTTGACCACATACTTCATATAAGTCTTTAACTCTAGCACCGGGTTTAACTCCATCTGAATATTTGCAGTGGTATAAATTAAATGTTATATCTTTCATCTTTTGATTAATTTGGATCGAGACAACATCTGCGATTTCTCCAGAACCATCATCATCAAAGATAACATCTGATGATTGATCTACAATGTTATGAATCGTAGCATACTGAATAGAGTCAGTTTTTTTGTTAATGCCTTGAGATTCAGATTTAATATCGACACCAAGTTGAATCCAATTGATTGGTATTAATTTATTTGGATTTAATTCAATATTTTTTTTAGGATTGACAGTAATGCTTAAATTTTCTTGTACAACAACGACTAAACCATTATTTTGAATAAATGATATTTCAGGAGCATTATTAAACAAATATTCTGTTGCGCTTATCTTCTTAGTTCGACTAATAAGTATAAATAATTCATCACCTTCGATTTGTGAGAAAGAAAATGAGTTTTTTTCGATACTTTGTGCAAAAACATATTTGCGTTCATTTATCCATAGTTCAAAATGAAGTTTTTCTTTTATAATTTTTGGATTTTTTAATTCAGCATTAAAAAATGGATAATGTTTATTTTCTTTTTCAATATAAAATTGCTTACTCAGTGAATTGGATGTTTCGATGGATTCAGGTAATAAAATTTTATATGGCGTACCCTCAGGAAATTTATTAATTGGTTCTGAGACTAACGAATTTTCAAAAATTTCAGTGGTACTAATACTATCATCTAATATTTTTGAGCCAATTAATTTGCACCATTCCTTCCAAAAACCAATGCTTTCAACCCATCTCATCCATACTTTTCCTTTATAAGAACAACCAATGCTGATTCTATTTCCATTCTGATATCCATAGCCAAACAAATTTGATTTAATTGAACCTGCAGATATTGATTCATTAATTCCAGATTTAATATCAGATCCAGTAAACATTCTAAAACTTATTCGTCCGCTTGGTTGTTGCTTTAAACCTAGTGTTCCAATCATTAAACGATTGATATCGCTTAAACTTCGATAAATTACATCCCCTTTAATAGCAGATGTTTCTTTAAAGATTTTTTCGATGAGTTTGTTTCCTTTACTGACATCGGTTTCATGTATATGAATCAATTTTTTCTCTTTATCATAAAAAACAACAAAGAAATCATAACCATATTGAAAGATATTTTTTTGATCTGACCAATGTACTCTAGATTCAATTTCTTCGATGAAAATAAAAACATTATCTTGTTCATTTATCAAGTTTGTTGTTCTAGTTTTATCTAATACATCTTCCCAACGATTTATATCAATTTCTGCAGAAAAATTTCTAAAAATGCGAGTACTTATTTTAAGTTTTATTTGTGACAAATCAATATCTTTCACATGACCTTTTTTAAAACTACTGTAAAATTCATCTGTTTCAATTTCTTTAGAAATAGCATTGCTTGAATGAATATTTAAAAGTTGATTCCAATCAGAGTTTTGGTGATAGAGTTCTTCAACGGATTCTTTCAAATCGTCTATTGCAATATTAGTTACTAATTTAGCGTTTCCTAGCTTCTTTTTTCCAGATCTAGCGAATCTACCAATGAACTGTAGAGTTATAGGTAAAGATTTGTATTTGTCATGAATAGCTGCAATTTTTAACGTCGGGATATCTATCCCTTCTCCAAACATGTCAACGCATACCACGATTTTAGATTTACCGTTCTTGATAGATTGCATCTTTTCTTTTCGTTCAGCTGCAGGAATATTTGAATGGATTACAACCGGATTAAGATGAGTAAACGTCGAATAAATCTCTTTAAACAGTTCATCCGCTCTCTTTTGAGTGTTTGCTCTAGCTAATAAAATATGATTGAACCCTTCATCTATATCTTTTTCCAAAAGTTTAATTGAAATTTTTGCAATTTCTAAATCAGATTTTTGCTCGTCGAATTCTTTAATAGGATAAAAGTCGATAGGCATAAAATATCCGGCATTTTGAGCTAGTGAAAGATCGTAATTAAAAATGATTTTTCCATCGATCTTTTTTCCATCATTTCTAAATGGAGTAGCTGTAAACTGCAGTATTTTATTTTCTGTAAACATCTCTCTGACTAATGACCACTCTTTAGCTGCTAAATGATGAGCTTCATCAAAGAACACTACATCTACTTTTTGAACTAATTGTTTCATTATTTTTGGCGACATAGAACTTAGCATTCTAGGAGTCGTAACAATGATATTAGACATTAAAATATATTCAAGTAACAAATCTTCATCTTCTTTTTTAGGTTTTGATTTATACATTAAAGTTGTGGGGAGTAATGCTTTTTTTGATATCATTTCTAATTCAGGTAAAATCCCAAATTTTTTAGCACCCTCGTAAAGCTGTTCTCTTAAATAATTTGAGGGAACAACAATAAGAGATGAAGTAATTCTTTCAGAGACTATTGTAGAAAAAATAGTTTCAGATTTGCCAGTACCAGTAGGTAAAACAATAGTGGCTGGAGTGGATGAAGTAGTCCAATGAGCTCGAATAGCAGATAATGCACCAAATTGAGGTACTCTTAATCCAATTTCTTCTTTCTCTCTAGATACTTTTTCTATATAGTTATCTTTCCAGCTATCTGAAATTTCTTCTGGACTTATAAATATCTCTTTATCATTAGTAGTAATACTCAATCGATTTGATCCTAATTTTTTCTCATAACTTTTAAATTTAGACAAAATAATCACTACTTTCACAATTTAATATGAAGGAAAAATAAAATGAAAAAGTTAAAAAATACAATTAATTTTTATTCGTTTTAATAATATGGATTTAAAACCATATTATCTCTTTTCTATGAGAGTTAGCAATAAATGCGAAATAACATAAAAGTGGTTACTTAATTTGATACGATTTTCGCAATCAATTTTCCTGAAATGACTTAGCTAAATTTTGAGTTATAATAATCATTTTACTTATTTAAATATTTTACAATTTGAATACATATTCACCGCATCAAGTCTAATTTTATAAAATTAGACTTGATGCAACTAGTATCGTCATTATTCGACATATGTAATAAAGTTGACATATTAAAATATAAGTTGAATTAACAGAATAATCTGCTATATTCTAACTATCATCAGGAAGACATTGTCATAAAGTAGTTCTCAAAGGAAAGGAGCATGTACATGTACCGATTCGGAGAGTGGTTACGACGAGAGCGTCTGGAACATGGATGGAGTCAGGTAGAGTTAGCAGAGAAAACGTACGGAGAAATCTCGCAGGCGGCAATCAGCGCCTATGAGAGGAATCGTTCGATTCCTTCTATCCTCGATGTTCAAATTCTTGCGACAGCCTGTGAGCAGACGCTAGGATCCATCCCTTGGGATGAATTCGACTTAAGGACGGAGAAGAAACGGAATTGGTCGAACCTGAAGCAAGAACGCTTCGATTTGGCAGACCTCCCGCTAGCGGATTCTGTGCGCACGTTCGACGGCAAGACATACCAGCTACATGGTCGTATTGCGATCGAACGAGAGAGTAAGGAGACACAAGAAATCTCGCAGATCTATTACCGTATTCGGACAGTCGTCGGAGAGAATCAAGTCATCGCAAAACGGAAGCATCCGGATGACGAATTAATTCATGTCTCACGCCGTAAACTCGTTCATCAGTAAACCATCTATGATTACGTATTTACTTATGAAATAACATGAAGCAATGATAAGAGGAATTAATGACCGTAGCAGCATATCGCTAAGGACAGTCCTTCCAAACACATATTGGCGTGTCCCTCACGAGTGACCGGGTGAGCGGGATATACGCAGAAATGGTTTGGCGAGAGTCGCCTAAAACTCGCCCACAGGTCACGCATTCGTTGAGGGTCATCGAGAAACCCTAAACAGACGTCCAATATCGGATGTCAGAGTTCGTGGGGGAACGTGCTCCAAACCCACCGCCCTGATCGACTCCGACTGTCCTTAAGGATGTGCTGCTGCGCATCGACCTCAAGGAAGGAGTGTACGTTATGCCGACACGTGAACAGAAGCAAAACAAGACCTTTGCCGAGAAGTTGCTCCGGATTCAAGGGAAAGACTATGAGGAGTGGCTCGACGCCCAACATCAGCTCGTCATCCAAGAGAACCAGGAACTAATCTTAGAAGCGCTCGATTCAAAACTGAACTTCACATCGCCTGTAGTTACGTCACGGGATTGAGAGGAGGAAAACAGATGGGCTTAAATGAGACAGGACTCAGCTTGCTCCAGTTCTTTCAAGGACTCGCCGTCATCGCCGCAGCCATCGCCTTCGCAGTTGGTGGCTTCTACTTCATTTTCGGGGGGGATCGTGGACGCTCGAAAGCAGTCGGTTGGCTCGTCGGTGGTGCCGTCGGCCTGATCATCGTCATGGGTGCTTTCACGCTGGCTGAGATGGTCAACGATAATATCAAATTCTAATTGAATAAGTGACCAAACAGACCGTCATTCCAAATTGGATGGCTTTTTTTTATTGTCTTCGTTACGATGTCTCGCTTCAAAGGAGGAGAATCTATGCTCTTCATCCGTTTCACGGATATACCGAAAGATACCTTTCCGAATTATGAGCGTCTACCATACGAGGAGGCGCTTTTATTATCGACACAAGTTCATCAGGAAGCCCAGCAAGCGAACGAACGCTTCTCGAGTGAGTTCCGGATTTTTGATGATGCTAACCAACTCGTCTACAAAGGAATTTTCCAGTTTGGTGATCCGACCTATCCGAATCTTTATTTACAACTGAAAGACCGGATCCCGCGTATTCGGATCCGAAAGGAGGATGCGACGAAGAAGATCCTATTACTCGAGAACCTAGAACGTTTGACGCCGGAATCCTACAAGGCGATGACGATGTCAGTGGTTCAGCAACAGCCGAATGCGACACACGTCTCCCGCTTACGTCGCGGTCAACGTCGTCTCGTCTACGGCGTAAGTGGTGTCAGCCTCTTGCTCCTTGGTGCGTTGTCCGTTGTCCAACTCGTTCAGCCGGATCCACCAAGCGGCGTCCAAGCGGAAACATCAGATTGGCAACCACTTTATGAAGCAGCGTTGACGGGAGAGACGGATCTACTCGTCGAACGACTCGAAAAACGAAAGTCGCTGAACGATGAACAACAGCAATTCCTGATTACACAGTATGTCGAAGAACAGGACTACGACCAAGCGGTTGCTGTGACGAACGATCCGATCGACGTTGAGACGATCATCATGCAGTCGAAGCAATTCGCGACGAACCGTCAAGAGATGTTACAAGCCTTCCAAGCCGTTTATCCGACGGACGAAGGAACGTTCGATCTTGCTATCTTGCAGAAAGACTATAAGCGTGCCGTCTCACTTCCGGATGTCGAGATGACGACTGCCCGTCAGGAAGCTAAAACACGGGCCTACATCGTATTGAGAGATGTGAAGAAGGCACAAGAGAGCATCAAGACGGTTCAAGACGAGAAATTGAAGGAGCAAGTGGCAAGACTCATCCAGCTCGATGATGAAATTCAAGCGCTCGAGGGTCAAAAGCGACAGTTATCGGAGAAGAAAGATAAAAAAGAGTTAAAGAAGCTAAATGAGTCGCTCGAAGCGAAGCTAAGACAAATCAATAAGATTATTTAATGAAAGTATGGTGATTGAAATAATGAATAAATCACAGTCATCACAATCTATTCTTTCATCTACCTGGTTTTGGCGCTGTTTTATCTTCTTGATTGCTTTACCTATTCTCTTGTTCCTAATACTCAATGTGGCATCTCAATTCCTACAAGCGACATTTCAAAATCTCTTCCAGGACGGGAAAATGACGACCGGCTCCCCGCTTCAGTACGAATCGAATTGGTGGACTACGCTTGCTTGGTCGACCTCCTTCGCTCTCGCTTTGTTCGGTGTCTGCTTTCTACTCGGAGGTTTTCTCTTATTGAAGTATTGGCTCAACTTCCGCGATCTCAAGGCAGCTCAAAAGGGCAGTGCCCGCTTCACGACGTTCCAAGAGCTGAAACAGCAGTATCGCGATGTTCCGGACCGTAAGAAGACTTATAGTGGATCTGGTGGTGTCCCGGTCGGCCGTTACCGCGATCGTCTCTACATTGATGATAGTGCCGTCAATAATCTCGTCATCGGGACGACCCGTTCCGGGAAAGGCGAGACGTTCGTCTTCTCGACAATCGACCTCTACAGTCGTGCCGAACGTCAGGCTAGCCTGATCATCAATGATCCGAAGGGTGAACTATTCGCCTCTTCCAAAGAGACACTCGAAGCACGCGGCTATCAGGTCGAGGTCCTGAACCTGATGAATCCATCGCAATCGATGTCTTATAACCTGTTACAGCTGACAATCAACGCCTATTTGGACGAGAACTACTCTCTCGCCCAACAGTATGCCCGCTCGGTCGCCTACATGCTCTATCATGACCCGAAAGCAAAAGATCCATTCTGGAGCAACTCCTCGACGGACCTCTGCACCGCTCTGATTCTCGGGTTATGCGAACAAGCGAAACATGAACCGGAGAAGATCACGATGTATAACGTCGCTTTGATGTTGTCCGATCTCGGCTCACGCTCGGTCATCGATGGAATGGGACAGGAACAATCGGCACTCGATGTCTTCTTCGCAGCCTTTCCGGAGAATCATCCGGCACGTATGCAATACGCGACGCTTCACTTCTCCGGTGGTCAGACACGCGCGAGTATCCTCGCCAATACGAATGCTAAGCTCGGGATTTTCACGCTTGATGCGACAGCACGTTTAACGGCACAAAACTCACTTGATATGAAACTGATTGGTTTTAACCATTGGATTCGCGGACGTGCCCTTCCCTTGTCACGGTTGACGTTCTCCTTCCCAGGTGGGAAACAACTTGCTTTGACGACGGACGACGATGGGAGTTTTGTACTCCATCACGAAGAAAACCTTGAGGTGGATACCGAGATCACCGTAGAAAGTGAAGGACAGCAGTACACCGTGTCACTCTCAGGTTGCAGAGACGAGACGAACGGTGTCTTCGACTGGACGACGGATGCACCAATCGACATCCGAGAGATTCGTCAGCATCCGCGCCCTGTCGCCGTGTTTCTGATCGTTCCGGACTATGATCCAACACTGAATGTCATCGCCTCACTGTACGTCAAACAAGTCTATACCTCCCTCGCTCGCGTCGCCTCGCAAGCGACGAGCGGACGTTGTGAACGCCAAGTTATCTTCCTGCTCGACGAATTCGGGAACATGCCGGCGATTGAAGGGATGGCGAACATCATCACCGTCTGTCTCGGTCGGAACATCCGCTTCAACCTCGTTATCCAGTCCTACGCACAGCTCGAGAACCTTTACGGAGAAGATTGGAAGACGATCGACGGGAACTGCGGAAACACGCACTACCTACTGACAGCAGATGAGTCGACGGCAGAATTGATCTCGAAGAAACTCGGAGAGCAAACAATCGTTACGAAATCACGTTCCGGACAAACATTCTCGCTCTCAAAGTCGAAGACGGAAAGTGTCGATGGTCGCCGCTTGCTGACGGCAACCGAAGTGATGGGACTGAAGGAAGGCGAGATGCTGATTATCCGCGTCATTAAGCGGCAAGACAAGCAACAGAAACGAATCCAATCCTATCCTCTCTTTTTGACAGGACGGACGGCGATGAAATACCGCTATGATTACTTGGCGGATGACTTTAATACGGACCGTTCCATCAACGATCTCGTCATTCCCTGTGCACATGCCCACCTCGACCTGAATACGCTTCGTGTCCCGTTTCATCTCGGCGCCTCAGTTGCATCGAAAACGGTTGAGACGGAGGAGGAGACACTTGACGCAACAGAATGGCGCGTCTGCGATGTCCTGCAACCGAAAATCCTACGCTCGATCTTCGAGACGACCGAATACGATACGTTACCGATTGATCTGTTCAAACAAGGCATTTTAGATAAGACAATTCCTGTGACCGACAACCAGCGCCATTTCTTGAAGACGATCATCAGCAAACGACTCGAGAAACTTCGGCATGGCGTCTAAGGAGGGCATCATATGACAGAACTGACACGCACGGAACGCGTCCAGCGCGAACTCCGCGTCATTGCGACCATCATCAAGGAGAATAAGAAGCGTCTCCGTCGTGGTGAAGTCTTGAACATCCAGACCCGGGACGGATTCCTCGTCGTATTTGAGGAAGAAGACCCAGACTCAGGCGACCGAAAAACTGTTACACTTATAGACACATTCGATTTCCGTGTTCATGTTAGTAATTGCGATCTAACATCAAAAGAATAAAATTAATTAGTTAAAAATTAAGTTTTAGGATAAAGGTGAAGTTAAGGATTACAACCTTAAATAACATAGTGATATAGGTGGTTGAAGGATGACAGTAGAACCAAGAGAAAAACTACAAAAATTAATTCTTAGCACAGAATTTGAGAAAGCGGAAACACTTATTCTCGGACTCACAGTAGAAGAACTAGAGGAAATTATATTGGATATTGCTAGTAATACAGAAAGTATGGTAGTTTACGCTTTCATGTCCTATCTTCTACAACGTAAAGAAACAAGTAACTTTCATTATGTTTCCTCAATTCTAATGGCATTTCCTCTATGTCACATAGAAGGAGCTTATGAAATAGGCTTGTATCATGCAATGAGAGCTATAGCATTGGATCCTAATGACATTGATCTTTACGAATATATTTTATATTTCGAGGAGTGTCCGGACGGCGAATTTCCTGAAAAAGATTTAAACATGATAAAACTGAAGCTAAATGAATTAAAAAATGAGTTTAAAGAAAATCAATAAATTTTAATTTATATATGAGACATTTGTATATAAAAGATACTTTAAATTTTATTAAGAAAGAATCAAGACTCTATCAGTTGAATAACCATAATGTCGAATACTTTGAATTTAACAATCTGTAATGACTAGATTACTCCAAAACAGGTATCGCCAACTGAAAAAAGGGGGTAAATTCATGCAAGCGAAACGAGTACTCTTCGTACTATTGATTTTCTCTGCGTTACTTTTGGTCGGTTGTAGTGAAAATAGTGAAGCAAAGTCTCTTAAACAAGTCTCTGTAAAAGAAATTGATCAACTAAAAGATAGTGATCAAAGCAATTTCTTACTTGTTGATAGCGACAGTAAAGCAGAATTTGAGCCTTATGTAGATAAAGTGAAGGACATCGCTGAGAAAGAAGATGTACAAATAAACTTGTTTAATCCTTTTCAACCTAATGGAAAAGATTTAGAAAATCGTGCTACAGATGAACATGGAGAATTAAAGGGTGGTCGTCTGTACAAACTAGAGAATGGTAAATTAGTTCGTTCTCTCGACCTTACTGCGTTAGATGAAAAGGCAATCGAAGATGAAGTAACCTCTTTTATTAATTAAACGCAGACAGAGAAGGGAGGACCATCATGGCTAATGGAGATCTAGCACCCAAACTGGAGGAATTTCAAGACTTATTGAGCATCAGTGATTTAGTGAGAGATGCGCTTCGTTCTATTGGTTGGCTTCTCGTTAGAGGTCTCTCCTTCATCATCGATGGTCTTGAACAAATTACAAATGATATCCTCCTCATAAAATCATTCTTTAATAATCCTCAAGTGGTTGAATTCGTTCAGACGATTCAACCTTTTTTATATGTCATTTTAGCTGGGAGCTTTTTATTTACCGGTTACTTGATGATTTTCCAGAAAAAATTTGATCGAGAAGGATTTCTCATCAATCTGTTTATCACTTTGTTAGTTTTAGGGTTGTTATCTCCGACAATGATAAAGACAAGTGAGTTCACAGACAAAGCCATTACAAACATCAATCAAGATGGAGTATATGAAAATCGGGATCATACTCTATCACAGTCAGTGCTCCAAAAAAATGTACATGATTTAGTCGAATACGATAAAACTGCTTTCAAAGATACAAAAATTAAAATTCCAAACTCTGTTCCAGCAAGCCAAATCAAGAATATAGACATCAATGATGTATTTGATAGCGATGAGTATCGATTGAGTAAAGAAGGTGAAGATATTTCTCAGAACAAACTTGCTTGGAATGGGAAAGAAATGACCGAAACCGAGTTAGACCAGAGCGGCGTTGAATGGAACAACCAGTACTACTATCGCTACCATCCGAACTGGCTGACGATTCTTGTCACCCTTGGTGTGATGGGCTTCACCCTTTTCTCGATTGCCTACAAGCTGGCTCGCCTTTCGTTCGAGTTGGCTTTTAATTATGTTTTAGCGATTTTAGTCGCCCCCGCCGACCTGCATAGCGGACAAAAGACGAAGAAAGTCATTCAAAGCATCCTGAATACATTCCTCGTCATTATCTTGATTTTCGTCTCGATTAAGCTCTACACGATTGGGACGGCTTATCTTGCTGATACACTCGACGGTCTTGCCTATTTGATCGCGTTGATTGCTTTCTCCGCTGCCTTGATTGATGGACCGAACATGGTCGAACGCCTCTTCGGCATGGATGCAGGTCTGAAACGTGGGTGGGGTGTCGCACTTGGTGCGTATGCTGTCGGGAAAGGTACGGCAAAAGTCGGGGCTCGCATCGCTGGACAGACGATGAAGAGGACATCACGCCCTACTACTCCATCCGCCTCAGAAGCTGCTAGTACAAAGTTACCACCGAATCCGCCATCAGGTGGTGGTACACCGACGGGTCGTCCGGATCGTTCGTCCGATAGTGTGCCAGTTCGTTGGCAAGCACAAGAGCGCACTTCACGACCAACAAGACAAGAGAACCAGCGCATTGAATCCACTGATCTATCGACGCACGACACGAATTCGGAGAGTCCGACTGTAACAACATCAAAAGAGTCCATGCCACGCCGTTCGAACTCCGTCTCACCACAATCACCTGCGACTACTCCGTCATCATCGCAAACACCTGTTTCACAACCGAAGATGCCCGATGGATCGATGAAGGAACAACCAACTATTTTACCTGATGCGTTCAATACCTCTGAAACAGCTGTCGCATCGCAACCTATTTCACCGTCGGAACAACCTATTGGAACACGTGCACCTAATCCATCTTCTATTCACTCAGGATCAACATCTAACACGACACCTAAAGAGACAGCACGTACTCTACCCTCTTCAGGCGCGAGCAATTCTTCACCTTCTATCACTGAGTCGCAAGAGACATCATCCGGAACACAGCGGCAACGAAAGTCGATTTATCAGACACTGGAGACGACGACACAAAAAGAACTCAAGCACATCGAACAAACGCAGACACGTGTGACGTCAGAATCGTCCCGGATGTACTCGACCGATGTCCCGCGTCTAGACCCGAAAAAGGAGTGAGACCATGCAACAGCGCCAGTACCGGATTCCGAACGAAGTCACGACCGAGCTGAAGATCAATAAGATGCTCTATCTCTATGATTTACTGTTTCTCGTCGCTTTGATCATCGTCCGGTTGATTGCCCTGCCGTTCATCCCGGACGCCTTACATCTTCCATTCACATTCTTCCTGGTCGCGTTCGGACTCTTCCTCGTCATCCGCCCAACGACGAATCCAGAGAAACGGATGATTCACGTGCTCTATTACGCGCTGATGAAGAAGAAAGACACGTACATCGCATTGACAGACGGTAAGGACGGATCGAAAGGAGCGTGATGGCATGAGTTTATCGGAAGAGAAACGATCTAAAACAATTCCGACGACAGACATTACTTGGCTCGATGAGATGCAACTGACGACACCTCCAACACGGAAGGAAAAACGCGTCCGGATCCCGCCTTCTGTCGTCTCTCTGCTACCAATCATTGATGCCACGGCGCTCGATGGGTTCGAGATGCAGGACGGGACATTCTGCGACATCATGCAGCTGACTTCAAAGGATATCTACGGGTTGTCCGAGACAGAGAAGGACCATGATATCTTCTCCCTCGCCTATCTGTTGCAGGCATATATTCATCCGTTGAAGGTGATTCCGCTCAATACACCGCTTAATTTGGAGAAACAGAAACAGCGGATCGAACGACAGCTTCGGCAAAATCAAAAAGCCGCCTATCATCCGTTTTTGCAAAAGAAGAAGCAAGAATTGATCTACCTCGAGGAGCATCGCACCAATCGCGATTATCTCCTCTTTTTTTATGCCCCGGATGAGGCAATGTTGCGGGAACGGAAGCATCAATTGACGAAACTGCTTCGACGCAGCAACCCGATGGTCGAACTGACGCTCGAGCAGAAAATCAATGTGTTGTTCCAGCTACACAACCCGAATACAAAACCGACCCAGGACGGAAAGGAGTGATGGTGTCATGTGGCGTACACGTTTTTTACGAAAGCAAGACCCGGAAACAATCAAACAACAAGACGGCTACAATCCGACATTCGTCCAAGCGATTCAACCGCAAGGCGGACTCCGCTTCGAGCCGAACTATGTACGGACCGGCGACGGTTATCTTGCCTGCCTCCATGTCTATAAGTATCAATCGACCGTCTACGATTTCTGGCTCGAACCGATCCTCAACCTCCCCGGCGTCCTGACGACGCTCGACCTCGGGACGGCGGACAAACGGGAGATGATCCGGACCATCAACAAATCGATGGCCGAGCAGAATACGCGCTTCGAAAATGCGAAAGATAATGTCGACCGGATTGATGCGCGGGAGACGTATAAGGAATTGAACGAACTCTACGAACAGATCACGCAAGGTGAAACGATGAAGTATCTGCATCTCCGTCTCTACGTTAAAGCGAAGACACTCGACGTACTCGAACGCCAAGTCCAGGACGTGATGGAGGAACTGGAGGCACGGAACTTCCGCGCAACTGTCTTCCTGAACGAACAGGAATGGGAATGGCAGAGCCTGTTCCTCAGCTACGAGCAACAGCAAAAACTACCGAATCGTCGTCGCGGCAAAGAGATTCCGTCGCTCTCGATCGCAGGAGGTTATCCGTTTCATTTCACGTCGCTACAGGATCCGACTGGGACCTATTACGGGACGACCGATACGAACGGAAGCGTCATCTTCGACTTGTTCCACAAGGACAAGCAGCGGAAGTTCTACAACGCCTTGATGATCGGTAAGATGGGCTCCGGGAAGTCGACGTTGCTCAAGAAGACGGTCCTCGATCAAGCGATCAAAGGGAATCACGTCCGCATCTTGGACGTGACAGGTGAGTTCTCTGACCTCGTCCGACAACTGGGTGGGAAGGAAATCGCACTCGACGGTTCCGCGGGACGGATCAATCCGCTCCATGTCTATAAGACAGTGACGCACGCCGACGGTTCGGCGGATGAGGCGCTCTCGTTCATGCAACATTTATCGAAGATTGCGGTCTTCTATCACTACATCAATCCAGCAGCTACGCAAGAAGAAGCGAACGAGTTCGAGATCCTACTCCGACAGCTCTATCTTGAGAAGGGACTGTGGAACGAGGACGGTGACGCGCCGATCACGACGCACCCAGCAAACACCTATCCGGTCTTCTCTGACTTCTTAGCGCTCGTCCGCTCTGAATTGTATGCGGACGATTCGCTGACGACGATCCGCGAGACGATCAGTACGAACCGTGTCCGCCGTCTTGAGAACATCGAGCTCGCGATTACGAACCTCGTCCACAACTACGGCAACATCTTCGACGGACATTCCTCGATCGAGCGATTTGACGAGGAAGCGATCGTCTCATTCCCGCTACGCAACCTGACCAATCTGAAAGACGAAATCTTTCAGGCACAGGTCTTCAACCTGATGAACATGCTGTGGGACGGGATGATCCTCAACGGTGCCGGACAACTGCGCAGCTACAACCAGGGTGAGCTATTGATTGAGGATGCTTTCAAATATCTGATTGTCATCGATGAGGCACATCACCTAATCAATACGCGTGATATCGCCCAACCCGCGATCCTTTATCTACAACAGTTCATGCGGGAAGCACGGAAATACTTCGGTGGCATCTTCTTCGCTTCCCACTTGATCACGGACTTCGTCCCGACTGGCTCGAAGTCGGAGAACGCAGAGAACGTCAAGACGTTGTTCCAGCTAACGCAGTATAAGTTCATCGGCGAACAGGATGCCGAGAGCATCCCGACGATCCAGACCGTCTTCGACGGGCAGTTGACGGAGAGTGAGACACGGTTGATCCCGTCACTCGAGACAGGACGGATCGTCCTCAGTATCTCCGGTGTGAAGACGCTGATTTTCGATGTCGATGTCTCACCTGAGGAGCTGACCCTGTTCGGAGGTGGTGCCTGATGTGGAGTACGGTCCGGCAGTCGGCACGTGTCGCCGTCCGGATGAAATGGCGACTCCTGACCTTAAAATATCGTCTGATTTCTCTCGGAATCGCGCTCCTGCTTCTCCTACTGATCATCCTCGTCGCAGGCATTCTCGATACATTGACCGGGATCGAGAATGAACAGGCGACGGAGACACCAATCGCTTACTCGGACGCGAGTCTACAAGTCAGTGATGATGTCCTGCAATACCGCGAAGCGATCACGCGCGAACTGAAGAAAGAACAGCTCGAGGGACAGACGAACGTCGTCCTTGCATTGATGATGCAGGAAAGTGGTGGACGCGGGAACGATCCGATGCAAGCGAGTGAATCGAAGTGCGGACGGATTGGTTGTATCACCTCGCCCGACGAGAGCATTCGTTACGGCGTGAAGCACTTCGTTTCCGTCTTCCGGCAAGCGAATAAGGACGTCAAGTTGACGCTCCAGAGTTACAACTTCGGGGGTGGCTTCATTGATTACGTCCAAGAAAACGGGGGACGCTATACGAAACAACTCGCGATTTCCTTTTCCCAGATGATGTACCAACGCGTCAAGAAGAGCGGCATCTATCAATGCCATCGTCCGAGCGCGATTGAGCATCAAGCCTGTTATGGTGACATCGAATATGTCGATGCTGTCCTCCGTTATCTGACACCGACCGTACTAGCGGAAGGCAAGACAGGACCGATTAAAGGGAAACTTCATGCTCCGCTCGACATCCCACTGCAGATGACATCGGGTTTCGGGTCACGGATCGTTTTCGGAAAGACGGATATCCATACGGGCATCGATTTCAGTTGCCACGATACGGATACCATCCACGCCGTCCGCTCCGGTACCGTCACCTATAGCGGTTTACGCGGACCGTATGGGCAACTGATTCAGATCAAACAAGGCGACTGGATCACCGCTTACGCCCACCTTTCTGCACGCCAGGTTAAGACGGGGCAAAAGATCGAAGCTGGACAAGCGATCGGGATGTGTGGGTCGACCGGACGTTCGACCGGGAATCATCTGCACATCGAATTTAAGACGAGTGATTGGTCCGGTCACATTGATCCGGCACCACTGTTTTCGCTATAGGGAGGGATGAACTATGACATTAACGAGTCGTCATCTCCTATGGCTCGTGTTGTTCTGTCTGCTGCTGTCGATCAGTGCCAATATCTATCAATATCGCTCCATGGCAGCAGATGAATCGCATCGAATCGTCGAGAAAGACGAGAAACATGTGTTACCAAAAACGACGGTATCGGATTCGCCCATCCCGACTGACAAACGAGGACAAGAACAGAAATCGATTATCTCTAAGAGCGCGGAACGCTTCATCACGTTCGCCTTCACATGGGAAGATGGGACCTATCCGACACGCAAACGACAAGCCAATCAGTATATGTCAGAGTCCCTCAAACGGACGTTGTTTGAGAGTAACGGAAGCGATAGTAAGTTCACCGCTTCCGTCTCGGGCATCGAAGTCTTTTCAAGTCAGGACGACCCAGAGCATTGTCTCGTCCGCTTCCAACGGACGTTGACGATCGATGCCAACGGTTATGAAGAGACGTCCGATGAATTAGTTGAACTGACCTTTACACACCAAGACGGACATTACATCGTCGATCAGATGAAGAGTCTTCAAACGTCAGGAGGTGTCTAAATGTATCCAGGAAAGCGAAAGACGCTGACCCGTGATTGGTCACGACTGTACCTCGGAACAGGTCTGTTCTTCCTGATCGGCTTTCTGTTTTTCGGCCTCTCTTCCCTCTTCTTTGCTGAGGAACAACCGATCAATGCGACACCCATCGGAGAAGAAGAACGGTTGACGAACGGACAGACCGTCACACTTCTCGACTGGTCTCATGATGAGGAGCGGAAACAGATGCGCGTCCGCCTTCAGTTCAATCAACCTCAGGATTACGCGACGAGACTTGTCTCGCGCGTCGCGTACAAGGAACGACCGACAGATGAGCAGCGCGTCCGCGTCGTCTATCAGCAGGGCGAGCACTACGTCTTCGAAATCGAAGATGTACCGCGTAACTTTGACCAACTAGCACTACGCTTGTATGTCATTGAACCTGAACAGTCACTCGATAAGCTGAGTGCTACGAAGCGAGAGGACGCGCTCGTCGAATCACTCTATATGGATCAACGACGTGTACTAAAGACGTCACTTTCTATTCAACAAGCGGACGATTATGCACAACTTTTTCTAGCTGACGAGCACCTGCAAAGTCAAAAACGGATCAAGAACATGAAGCGTGAACAGACAGAACACGCTTCCCTCATCCAACAAATCGAACAGGACATCGAGGCAAAACAAGCCACCTTACCCGACCTGACACTCGATGAACAAGTCGAACGTGAGGATGAAATTTTCAATCTGAAGCAGGACAAAGAAGACGCACTCTTACGACAAACGGAATTGAAAAAACAACTCACGCAAGAAGAAAAAAAGCAGGATCAGCTACTTGTTAAAGCTCGTGAACTGAAATGGTAAGGTGGCAAACACCGTGCCAAAATGCCGTTTTTAGTGGCACGCGGTGTGACCTTTTGGCGATTTTGATGATATCAGGGAAACACTAGGCTCCGCCTAGGCTAGCACGCTGAGTGATAGCAGTTTCCCCTTATGCTCTTTTTCACGTTGTTTAACCATTTTTGGTTTTTCTCCTCTAAAATAATCGACGTACATTTAGTCATTCTATCGACCTTCATCAACGCTTAGATCGATTCTGTTACGTCACTTTTTTCGACTCTTTTCATCTCATGATGCTGTATCTTCGACCAGATATATTTCAGAAGTTCGACGATCAAGGAGACGCTTACGGCTTCTCCAAGAGCGTAACTCTGTTCGATGATCGATTGCATATGTCCCCTCCGTTCTTAATCTGAGTGGGTAACACCTTTCTCACTTCTAATGACAGGAGGAGCGAGTGAATTGTTCGGAAAACTTTTCATTTTTTAAATCATTAAGACTGACTTTCGTATGGAAGGAGGAAGACGAATGGATCTCTTGATTCGTGACATCGACCCCCGATTCGTCAAACAACTCGACGAACAGGCGGAGAAACAAATGTGTTCCCGACAAGAATTATTGAAAGGATTGTTGACGACCTGGTGCGCGGACGGCGTCCAGTCGACGCAAGTAGCACGCCTCGAACGACAGCTCGAAGCGAACACTTTGCATCTGAAGCGGAGCGCAACCGAACTCGAACTCTTGACTACACTCTTCCGTGAGGTGATGCAGGATGAGTAACATTCCCGGCGTCATCATCAAGTCGAAGTTCAAGTTGCCGCAAGCAACCCGACGCGCGCGTCGTTATACGACCTACCTCAGTTACATCGATCGTCCGGAGACGAAAGCGCGGTCGCATCAATTTGAAAACTATCACGACTATATGGAAGATGAACTCAAATCAAGCGGTCTCTTCACGGCGACACAAGACCGATTGAGTGCGACTGAACGAGAGCAATTACGCGATATCTTCCGACGGGCACAAGAGAACGGCAGTATCCTCTGGCAAGATGTCATCTCATTCGACGAAGCGTGGTTACAGGAAGTCGGCGTCAAAGAAAATCGTTATATCGATGAACAACGATTGATGCAAGCGACACGGAACGCGACCTCGTTGATGATTGAAAAGGAACAGATGCTGCATGCGACATGGACCGCTGCCATCCATTACAACACGGATAACATCCATATCCATGTCGCGACGGTCGAGACATTTCATCCACGCGAACGGGGCAAACGGAAACCAAAAACGATTGAGAAGATGAAGGCACAAGTCGTCCACACGCTTGTTGACCGGACACGTGAACAAGAGAAACTGAATGCCTTCATCCGTGATGAAGTCCTAGCGCACAAACTAAATCATTCAACAGAATCTCTTTCAAATCGAATCTTGCATCCTGAACTCGTACGACAGTATAAAGCGATTCAGAAACGACTACCGGACGATAAACGGCAATGGTACTACAACATGAACGGCATGAAAGAAGTACGTCCTTCGCTTAATCAATTGACTGACACGTACCTTGCAACACACTTCGAGAAAGAACACGCCGCGTTCAAGCAACGACTTGATACCGAAGTCGCATTCTACGAACGAAGTTACGGATCGGCATCGCAAGCATCGGCTTATCGGAAGACGAAAGAACAGGACCTCTACACGCGGATGGGAAACGCTATCCTGTCCGAGATGCGTGAATCGTCTAAGTCACCTCAGGAGCTTGCGAAGGTGGAGACATCCTCACCTAAACAAAAAATCCGATCAGCGTTTCGATGTGAACGGATCATGCAAGAGACACTCTATCGGATCGGACGACACATGAATGATGAGTGGGATCATATCAAGAATCAGCGTGCGTTTGAACAACTCGAACAGGAAGTCCAACACGAAAGGTAAGGTGACGGGCAATGGAGGAAACAAAACAAGTCCGGATCAAGATGAGTGCCGTGACCACTGATTTTTTAGAGGAATACCGAGAGAGAGAACGATTGTCTGGGGTCGGTCCAGCCATCGATCACATCATCCGCGACTATCAAGAGATGATCAAAAAGCAATGGGACTTGAACTATGTCAGTCGTTCCGTCTCGAAACAGATCGAGCAAGAATTGACGTCTTTTTGGGATGAACAGATTTCGAAAAGTCTTGCTCCGTTACGAAAAAGCGTCCAACAAACAGACCTTCAAACACAGGTATTGATCGAACTGGTACAAGCTTTGATGCAGACGGAAAGCATCGAGGACATCATTCCGACGACCGAATACCGTCCCTCTTTTCTTGAGACGGCAGAGACGGCTGTCAAACAGCGAATCGATCAGCGCAAGCAACATAAGCATTCGGATGAAGAAAGGATGACTCACAAATGAGACGACTCGAAGCCTTCACACTCGCGACATTTCTCGAATTGCATCCGTCCCACGTCACCGTCATGATTCATCAAGCACATTATGATATTCCGGTTTCTCAGGATGAACGAGCGTTCCTTCAGCTCTTGCAGGAAGAACCCTTGGTATTACTCCCGGTATCACGTGATCGCCGTCAGTTATTATTCGATCGACTGGCTACCGACCCGATGGTATTAGAAGAGTTGAACGATTTTGAAGGTGCTGCTGATTCGTCCGTTTCGTCGGAAGGAGCGTGAGTGATATGGCATATCAGAAAAAGACGCGTGAGGATTACCAGAAGGAAGTCCAAGCGTTGACCGATAAGATGGAGACGCAGCTCGCCTCCCACTTCGTCAGTCAGGAGAGCATCAAGGAACACCTCGACTTCATGAGCCGATTCCATCGCTACTCGACGCGGAATATGTTACTCATCGAAGAGCAGTTCCAAGGCGCCCGTGCCGTCGGTTCCTATGCGTACTGGGAGAAACAAGGCGTACAGGTTCAAAAAGGAGAGAAAGGGATCAAGATTTTCGTCCCCTCCCCTGTTACGTTCATCAAACGAGAGACGGATTGGGTGGCATGGAAGGACGCGACGAAGACGGAGCAAATGCGTGCAAAGGAAGGCGCACTTCCGACGCGGAAAGCGATGTACTACAAGATTGGTCATGTCTTCGAGTACACACAGACCGATGCTCGGGAGAAGGGACTCGAAGTCTCTGAACTCTTCGCTTCCTATCATCGAAATGGATCGCTTCGTGAGGCGGAATCGTTTCGCCGCGCGTTGAACGGGATTGCTGAGACACAAGACGTGAAAATACTCGATCAGCCTTTAAGCGAGCTTGGTACCGCGAAAGGATGCTTCTATCCGGAACTGAACGCGATTGCCCTCAATCCGCGGAACTCGGATATTGAAAACGTGACCATCCTGATTCATGAACTCGCGCATGCCAATCTGCACAACGTGGAACGAAATGAAGAGCGTGGAATTGAGTTGAATCCACATGAGAAGGAATTCCAAGCGGAGATGGTCGCTTATACGGTCGCGGCACACTTTGGTTTTTCGACGGACGAGTTTTCCTTATCGTATCTCGCTAACTGGACGCAAGGAAGAGACTTACGCGATAAGGAAGACCTGTTGCACGAAGTCCATCAGACATCCGGTCACTTCATCCGTGAGATTCATGCTTCACTCGAGCAGGAGCAAATCTTGGAACGCGAAGCATCACCGATTAAAATGATTGAGTACATCGAACAGAATGCACAGATCACAGAACACGGATTACCGTTAGCTGAACGGCTAGAACGAATCATGCAACATTCACCGGAGGACGTCGGTGCTTACCTGACGAGCATCGCCAAGCAAGACACGCAGCAAGATCTATCGTCTTTTGAAGAACCAATGATGCTGATTCATGGAGCGACAGACTTCTTCGAACCGTTCGCGAAAGCCAACGACCGTGACTTCGACGAACATGAGACCGTCGCCTATACGCTCGTCATCCCAGGCGAAGAACCAATCAGCCAACACTTCCGCATCCTCGATGATGCGATGGGACCGTACCATCACATCCTGAATACAGAAGTCGTCAGTAAGGAGACCGAACAAGTACTCGAAAAAGCATGGTACGACGAGATGATTTCGACGGAAGACCGTGATCTAGAAAAGGTCCGACAAATCGTGACGCGTCACTTCAATGTACCGGAGCAGGACTTCAGGAGCCGTTAAAAAGATGTCCTCTCTTCTTTTAAAATCAAGTACTATAAAAAAGTAGGATAAAACTGACAATACAGACAAGACGGAGGATTGACCATGACTAATAATCAAGCAATTGCTTATGCTGCCATCGCGATGGAGCAGCTCGGCTACACACGTGAACAGATTGAAAAGGTTCAAGCGAGTATGCTGTCTGAAATGGACTGGACAGATGAAAAAACAGCTGAAAAGAAAGCCAGTGCCATCTTAAATAGCTGAACGTAAAAATGATTATATTCTTGCGCTTGAACTTCAAAAAAAGAAGGCAATATGGCTTCCTGAAGCGAAGTCATATTGCCTTCTTTTAATTAAGAATATTTCATTTGCAAAATAAATTGTTCAAAGCTAAATTTTGAAATGATCCGATGTCCCGAACGATCGAATTTTCGTGTTTGAAGATACGTTTCAAATGTAGATATGATTTCTTCCATCTCTAAACGTTGTTTAAGACCTACGACAATATATGGTTTAAACTTTTCTCCCATTTCTAAAATGAGTGCTTGCGCTTCTGTAAATGTTTGATTCATAGTCATCTCCCTTTCTTCACCAGATATGATTCTATCAATTCATCTTCTTATTTCAGTTCAATCTTCTTCTCACCCAACTCTTTTCCTGATAATCCTTGGGTTGCTTTCAAGGTGACGACTGCCTTCGGGTCCTCGATGTCATAAGCCATAATCCCTTTTGCAGTACCACCCGGTTTAATATCATCCAACTGATGCTCTAAATAAGAGGCATACTTCTCTTCCTGTGGCGTCATCCCTACCTCTAACTTGTTAATTGTATCGGTTCCTTCCTGTGTCGCTTCAAAGCAAGCAATCCAAACATTCATCCCATTGAGTGGCTTCTTGCTGTCGTTCGTCGTCTCATATGTGAAAACGAGTTGTGGTTTTTCGCGGAAATACTCTTTACTCGGCTCAAGTACTTCTGTCGAAAGAATCTTGACGGTCGCCATGTCGATCTTTAACGTGTCGTCTTTGAAATAGACATCTTCTTTTTTCGGTTCTGCCACCTCGACCTTTTCAGTCGGATTCGCTGCTTTTTTTGGTGGATCTTCTATTGTCTCTTGTGTGCCGCATCCAACGAGTGATAACCCTAACCCAACGATGACGACCGCTTGTCCTAACTTATTCATCTGCTTCAGCTCATTTCTTTTTTAGTCTTCCCATAGTTCTTCCATCAGCTCATCGATTTCATTCGAGAGTCGCTGCCGTTCACGGTCGTCCTTCTCGATATGACCGTACTCATCCATCCAGATGACATCACCGGACTCCACCGTCATCGGAAAGCGGGAAATCAGAATGTCGCGCATCCCATCATCGAACTCGACGACGACCCACTTCTCTTCAATTCGGTCGATAATCCCTTTTCGCTTTTTCATTTCGACTTCTTGATCGTGTAGGACGATCCATTCCCTTCGAAGACAATTGTGCCACTCTTATCGGTCCGCAGCATCGTCGCCTTCGCACGCTTCAAGTTCGTCACGACTTCCTTCGTCGGGTGTCCATACGCGTTCTTCCCGACACTGATGACGGCGTACTTCGGTTTAACGTACTTGAGGAACGTCGCACTTGTTGATGTCTTCGCCCCATGATGCCCGACCTTGAGGACGTCCGCACGCAGCGTCTTCTTCTTCGCGATCATGTCTTGCTCCGACTTCAATTCCGCGTCTCCCGTGAACAAGAACGTGTTCTTCTTGTAAGCGACGTGTAAGACCGCACTCCAGTTGTTCAGATCACTCTTCGCATAGTCTTTGACCGGTCCGACGAACTGCGCCTTCACGCCTTTGACCGGGAGTGAGACACCCGCCTTCGCCGTCTTGATTGTCAGCTTCTCGCGTTTGACCGCCAACAAGAAGTCCTTATAGGCTTGCGTCGTGTGCTTGACCTTCGGTGCATAGACGCTCTTGACCTTGAACGAGTCGAGGACCTCATCAAGCCCACCAATATGATCGGCATCCGGATGCGTCGAGATCAGTACCTCAATATCACCGACCTTCTGTTTCTTTAGATAGGCGACGAGTGCATCACCTTTCCCCTTGTTGCCACCATCGATGACGATATCCTCACCACTTGGCATCTTGATGTAAATCGCGTCACCTTGACCGACATCGATATAGTGGACCTTGATTTTCGGTGTCGCTGCCTCTGCACCTTGTTGTGGTCCAACGAGTAACCCAACACTTGCGAGCGCTAAGCTGGCACCCATCCATTTTCGTTTCATCTTTCATCGCTCCATTCCTGATTTGTAAGTTATCTTCAGTATACAGTGAATACCAGGAGAAAGTTGGTTATATTTCCCATCCTTCTATTATTATTGATAGGTTAGTTTATATGTAAGTCCATACAAAAAAACAGACCTTAACGGGTCTGCTTGTTAAAGTGTGTCTGCATGAAGTCTGTCAATCGATCGACATCGATGAACCATGTCACATGCTCAATCGATCCTTCTACTTCTCGCACGAATCGAAGCTGGGCATCGATCAATGTCACCTTATCTGGTACCTGTTTCTCCTTTGCTTGATCCATGACCTCAAACATCTCAATTATACTCATGTACTCCACCCCTAATCGTTTTGTTAAGCACAGCATAGAATGATTTTAGAGTCTGTACGAATTACCTTAGATAAGATAAGCGAAATGATATGTAAGATAACTGGGTCATTACGAAACAATGTACGATTAATTTTTCACACATAAAAAAAGAAACGACCTTTTGAAGATCGTTACTGTCATAAAAATGATTAGTGTTTCCTACGCACATCGAATCAATAGAGATAAATAAGTACACCTACGATCAAAATGAACGGAACCAATAATATCTTACCGGTCCGGCTCAAAAAGCTCTTCTTTTCTTTTGTAAACAAGAAGTCGATCAATAAGAAAAGTCCAAATGCAATCGGTACGAGGTAGAGTAGAGGGGCATTTGTAAGTGCTGCACCTAATACATCAGTCGATCCGTCAAATTTCATATGTAGTTTCTCCTTTTTAGATATCCTCGCATACGACACATCATTCACGACCGAAGCACTAACGACGATCTCATACGTGGACAAGAATCTTTCCTTTAGTATGCCATTCCTTCCACTAAACCCTAACCTTTTATTTTTCTTTTTATAATTCTATGTAACGCTCCGTGCCCTCCGTCGCAAGGAACAGGAACGTAGAAATCCCTCGCGCAGGCGAGTCGCAGCTCTCGTTATCGGTTCGAAGCAGTGCGATGAGGATGTTGCTGTGTGCAGCCTACAACCTCACGCATGAGCTCGAAAGTCTTTATGTCGTCCGCATTACTATGGAAACATCAATCCTCTATCCATAGAACTCCGTCCATTCACTCACTTCTTCGCTCATCCATGCATTGCAAAACTTCTTCAATTCTGCCACAAAATAATTTTTCCAAAATATAACTTTGTATACAATTGTAAATTACATAAAATCGTTATATTATAAAAGGTAATAAAGTATTGTGAACGTATGAAGAGTAGAAATGCTTGTATCTGGAAAAGTATATTTATTTGCAACAATCCATGATGAGAAAATGGATTGGCACAACCCAGTTCCTGCTTATGGAGAAGTTCTTATTGAAGATGGCGAATATATTCAAACTGTAGTTGATACGTATGAAACTGCATTTGAGAATCAAACGATCTCACCTATCATGGGGAGACACGATGAACTCGAGTTAAAAGAATGATTTGTTGAGGAACAAGCCACTCAATAAGAACACTTAAACTTTTTTAAAAATAATCTTTATCAAAGGAGAGCGTTTTATGGGTAAATTTAAATGGATGGGTGTTTTAGTAGTATTGGTTGTTCTATTTTTTGTGTTTGACCCTTTTCGTGGGGAACCACCAAACCCCAAAGTAGAAGCACAAGGAAAAGATATTCCAACGGTTCAAGGATCATTTTGTTGGGATGGTCTATTGCGCAACCAATGTGTCGATAAAGTATATGTCGACGGACTCGATATGACGAAAAAAAGCAAACCAACTGTAGTATCCTCAAATAAAAAAATCGATATTTCGTTTGAAGACGAACCGGAATCTATTGAGATCGTTCGTTGGAAAGATAAGCAAGATGCTGAAAAAGTTACTTTAACTGGCGATGCCGTTACTGTCCCGAAAGAAACAGGAACGTATGCCTATGAAATCAAAGCAAAGTGGTCCAATGGTGACGGACAATTCGCTTTTTTGGTTAAAGTAGACTAACCCCCTCCCCTTTCCCCATACTTCCTCTTCTACCAACAGTCAATTGGCTGTTGGTTTTTTTTATTAATAACCAAGTATTTGTGATAAGACCTATATTTTAAATTAATTATTTCTATTTTTAAAACGCTCCGTGCCTTCCGTCGCAAGGAACAGGAACATAGAGATGCCTCGCGCAGGCGAGTCGCAGCTCTCGTTATCGGTCCGGCAGGAGGGCAGCGGTGCGATGAGGATGTTGCTGCGTGCAGCCTACAGCCTCACGCATGAGCCCGAAAAATCTTCTTGTGCTGTATATCAAGTAGGAAGTGCATCACTACCTATCTACAGGAGGATCGATTCACTTCAATCAGCTATCTCTCCTCGAACCTTCATGCACTCCACTACTTGTCTTACTATTACATCCTCTATAGCACCTTTCTACATAGAAAAGACTATGTATCATGTATACTTTCTTACCCGCAGTGGGTCCGTCCACTGCGGGTCTCTCATTACCCTTGGATTTGGGACAAATCCATTCCTTTCTCGCGTGCGCTCTCTCAAAAGAAAAACGGCGTCGTTTTTCGTCCATTCGTAAGTGGTAAATGGGATGCAGTCCGACACAGTACCGTCCTATTGATGGGAACGTAGCAATACGCCGCAAGGATGACCACAGGGAAAGATCAAAAAGCGAAAAGTTTGCTTTGATTCAAAACACGGAGGAAGACGAGGCGGTATCGGCTTTTTTTGATGGCCCTTGCGCCACTGAGGAGCGAGTTAGAGTGTGGAAACAGGAAGGCTTGCGGTTCATTTAATCAGACAGAGCCGTAACGCTCTGTTCCATGTCCATACGAATTTTTAAACATCAAATGATTTTTTGATAGCACTTATATGTTCTATATTTTCATTAATAACTTTGTACTATGAATATCTACCTTAGCATGCTAGACTGAATCTTAAAGAACACTTCTTTACAAGAATTATAAAAATCCAAACTGTGAATTTATAAATAATTTCTAAGGATATATACAACAGCTAAAAGTAACGGTACAGAAAAGTGTCTCACAATCGAGTAAAGTTATGGTTTCATTCTATATCTTTTTTACTCCTTGAAGAAGACATCAATCATGAAACGAAATACGTATGATGAGCGTTGATTGTTAATACTTATTATCGCGACATTTTAACTTTAAATTTTTTGGACATATTGTAGTTCATACAAAACTGAGTAGCTATTTTCCATAATTCTAACCTGTAACGTTGAAAGCATAAATTAGTAATAAAAAAAGATAGAAACTTGTAGCAAGCAAGTTTCTATCTTTTTAGTTAAACCTTCATAAGATTCAAGCTCTATTTTGTAAAAAGCTTTCAGTTGAAGTGACTTCAGCATACATTCCTTGTAATGCACTAACGAATGAATAGTGAACCTGTTCGGCTGGAACAACTTTTCCGTCATATGATAAGTCTCTAGTTGCACAAGCGTCTTCAATCAATGTGGTTTCAAAACCTAAGTCTACAGCAGCGCGAACAGTTGCATCGATACACATGTGTGTCATCATTCCGACGACTACCAACTTAGTGATTTCATTTTTCGCTAAATGCTTTTCTAAGTCTGTTTGTAGGAAGCTATTTGCGAACTGCTTGATTACAATCGTTTCATCTTTCAAAGGCTCGACTGTTTCATGTATCTCAACACCTTCCGTCTCCGGAAGGAAGAAGCCCATAGCAGGGTTGCTTGCTATATGCTGTACATGAAAAATGTTTTCTTTATTATTTTTTCTGAACCACTCCAAAACTTTTGCTGCATTAGTTGCTGCTGCTTCTGGGTTACTCAGTTCCATTTTTCCATTAGGAAAATAATCTTTTTGAATATCTACAATAATTAAAGCTGTGTTCATCTTTTCACCTCATTTATAATTTTCCTTACACGTTAATGATAAATGGAAGCTAGGTAATTATCGATAGGTTGATGAATCATTTCTGCGTCATATCATTTCATCATGAAAGGAATTCAACATGGAACTAAGTAATATTGATTATCAAATCCTCAATATATTATCTAAAAATTCACGTATCCAATGGAAAGATCTCGGAAAACAAATTCATATGACTGGTCAAGCGGTAGGAAACCGTATAAAAAAACTGGAGGATCAAGGAATCATACAGTCGTATTCGTTGATTATTGATGAACTAAAATTAGGGTTCTCTTATACAGCTTTCGTCATCATTTATATGAAAACGTCTAATCATGAAGCTTTTATTCACTTTCTGAATGAGTGCCACGAAGTCATGGAAGTACATCGTGTATCTGGAGAAGGATGTTATCACTTGAAAATAAAAGTTACTTCTCAAGAACAATTAAATCTCCTTTTAAATTCAATTCTTGAACATGGAAATTACACCCTGTACCTCTCAATAAATGAAATCAAGCGGCGCCTCTCCCCAATGAAAGACGTATAAACTCCATAATTGTCTGTATAGAGTCCTAGAAACCGTTAAAAATCTCGGAAAAATCATTTCATTCCACAAAAAGGCTAAGATTCTTGATTATTTAAGAATCTTAGCCTTTTGTCACTCTTTCCTATTCATACGCCATTGGTATAGAGGCCTAAATATGATGACATGGCATTTAACGATTTCGATTGATTACTTTTTACCTGTATACCTATATCTTTTGATGGATCAAAGTGTTCTTCTCTCGATAAGAACCTATTCCACTTTAAAAGGAATTTGAGGACTGCTACATGATGAAAGATTGCGTTCAGTAATTTGAATACAAAATAAAAAATTCGCCATCTAATAAGATCGCGAATTTTAAGAAGTTTCAAATGAAGTGAGGTTGCTTTAATTTTGTACTCGCAATCACAAATGCGATAAACAGTACAAAGGCGGCAAACACATATGGCATATTGATGTTGATATCAAACAAAATACCACCAATAATCGGTCCTATTATGATACCTAAGCTAGTATATGCCGAGTTCATCCCCGCAACATATCCCTGATTTTCTCCCGCAATTTTTGATAATAAGGTTGTCACAGCAGGTCGCAAAATATCACCCGAAAAGAATACAATACTTGTAATGACAATCATCATCCAGTAACCGTCTATTAAAATCGAAATAAAGATGAAAATAGCGGAAGATAATAAGGTAAGGTTAACCAGCATTCGTTCACCAAGTAGATTGACCAATCTATCAAAGAATAAGATTTGAGCGGCAACACCAGCGATTGAGCCGACTGTAATAATGACAGAAATATCACGGACAGTGAAGCCAAGCTTTTCGTCTACAAATAAGCTAAACATCATTTCATAAACTGCTAGTCCAAACTCTAGCACGAAAACGACTAGCAGTGGTGTGAAGTACTGTGGTTGCAAGGATTTCTTGAACTCTTGTATAAACGCTGGTTGTTCCAATGATACACGATTTTTTTGTAGCTGCTCTTTTGAAATCGAATCTTCTAATACGATGAAAATAACAATCGCAGTCAGCAATGATATGAAAGCAGCAAAGAAGAACGGCGCGCGTATCCCAAACTCTGCAATAAATCCACCAATTCCTGGTCCGATTATAAATCCTAAGCTGATCGCAGCCGATTGATAGCCTAACACTTTTGCACGATCTTCTAGAGTTGTTTTATCAGCAATATACGTAATAACAGCTGGCATAATAAAAGCGGCGCCTACTCCTCCAAGCAAACGGCTTACGAATAATAGCCATATTTCATTTGAGAGACCAAACAACAATTCTGAGAATGAAAATAACAAAAGACCGATAATTATCATTTTTTTACGACCGATTGAATCGACCCAAACTCCTGTAAAAGGGGAAGCCATAAATTGCGTAAGAGCCATAGCAGCAAACAAATAACCGACAACGGCACCACTTAAACTCAGATCCTTCGCAATGGAGGGCATAACTGGGGCGGCAAGTCCCATCCCGACAAACGCAATAAATAAACTAGATAATGCAAGTGCAATAGATACTTTCTCTTTTCGATTCATAATTAATGTCCTCTATTTGATTGTCAAACAATTCATGATCCTACTCGTCGGATGATAAAATGGATGCATTCACTTTCTTCATAGTTTGTAAAACATTTTGTAATTGTACTAAATCGATGTCAGCGAAGTGTTTCATCATAAAATCATTATCTGCTTCTTCACTTAATGCCTGATAAGCGAGACCTTCTTCTGCTAATGCGATAAAAAACTCGCGATGGTTAGTTGGATTAGGTTCACGCTTAATGAATTTTAGTGCTTCGAGCTTCGACAATACTTGGCTTACTGCACTTTTAGAAATCGAGAATTTCTTCGCAATTTCATTTGCTGTGATGTGTGGATTATCTTTTACAAAAAATAAAATTGTGTCTTGCTGCGTCGTTAAATTAAATGCAGTAAACTTTTCTGCGTTTTTATTATATATAAGATAATTCAAGTAATATTCACTAAAAACAACCGCAAGTTCTTTAAGCATTTTTTGTTGATCTTCGAGCATAATATCATCCCTTTCTTTTGGTTAAGTAAACTGAACTTAACTGACGTGTTATACTTTATACGTTAAATAATCCTTTGTCAACTATTTTTCTTTTTCGACAAAACGTCTAAATGATTATTTGACCTGTTGAAAATATAAGAAGAGCTTCTTATGAACCAAATTTAAAAGACTACTATCAAGTATTACCGAAAAGTGCTATTCAAAGAATGCTCAATTAGAAATTGACAATGAACAAGACATCAAGAAAAAATGGTTCCAATCATTTAATAAAGATGATTGGAACCATTTTTATTTTTGGTTAGTGATATTCTAACGACCGACTTATGTTAAAAATCGGACTATCTCAGTTTAGTATTTTTATTATGCTCTCCCCATTGACACATTTCTTGAATGATTGGCCAGAGAGTTTTTCCTTTTTCCGTAAGACTGTATTCAACCTTTGGTGGAATTTGCGGATATTCCTTGCGATGAATCAATCCGTCACTTTCCATTTCCTTCAATGTCGAACTAAGTGTTCTGTAAGTTATTTTGCCAATCATACGCTGGAGTTCGTTATAACGAACTGCATTGTTGTTCGATAAATAGTAAATAATCAGCAGTTTCCATTTCCCATTGATGATGGAAAGTGTATAGCCAAAAGAAGTTTCCTCATTATCAGCTACTTTAATTTTGGATATTTTCATATTAACACTATCCTCCTTGATAGTATGTGTGAAAAAAGTGCATACTTGTTTGATTTTTCATATTGACCATATACTACATCTCAGGGCGAGTAAATAGGGAAGAACTTTTTTATCCCGTCACGAGCAGGATAAAAATACATTCATGCAAGGATATAACATTCTCTATCAAAAGCAAGCTATCTGAAAAGGAGATCTTTAACGATGACAAAACTAAAAAAAGTAGCACTATTAACGACACTCACATTGAGCGGTATTTTGACTGCTTGTGGAACTTCTCAAGATGCACAGTCTAATCATGAGACGAGTGCAACACAACCGAAAAAAGAAGACCTGGTGGTCCAACAAATCCGCAATGCGACCGTAACAGTAGAATATAAAGGACAAAAATTCTTAGTGGATCCTATGTTTTCTAAAAAAGGTGAATTTGATTCGTTCGGTCCTGCTGCAAGAGACGATCGGAATCCAATAGTCGATCTACCGTTCTCTGTCGATAAGATCATGGATGACGTAGACGCTGTCATCGTTACCCATACGCATGAGGATCACTTTGATCAGGCAGCAAAAGAACAGCTTCCAAAAAATATTAAGTTATTCATGCAAGACGAAAAAGATGCAAACTTAGCGCGCAAAGCAGGTTTTACTAATATTGAAGTCATGAAAGAAGACAAAGCGACGACTTTTAAAGGTGTCAAACTGACCGAAGTAAATGGTCGTCATGGCTACGGGAAAATGGCAGAGGCTATGGGGAACGTCATGGGAGTCGTCTTCCAACACCCAAAAGAAAAAACGTTATATATAGCGGGTGATACTGTTTGGTATTCACAAGTGAAAAAAAATATCGATACGTATAAACCAGAAGTACTCATTTTGAATGGAGGTCGAAATCAATTTCTCGAAGGTGGTCCATTGATCATGGGAAAAGAAGATGTCTATCAAGTGTACAAAGCCGCTCCAAAAGCTAAAATTTTAGTCAGTCATATGGAAGCCGTCAACCATTGGGGACTCTCAAGAAAAGAATTGAAGACGTTCATTAAAGATAAAGGCATCACATCCAACGTCCTTGTTCCTGATGATGGGGAAACAATCTCATACTGACTTTATGACCATATCTAACAGTTTTAATACTGCCCTGAATAATAGAAAAGGGTTCATCGTGCTTGCCCACCAGTGAGCTCGATGAATCATAGAGGTGAGATGATGAAAAAATTCGAACTATCCGTTTTATCAATTGCTCCGTTAAGACAAGGAGAAACCATGAAAGAAGGAATAGATGCTGTAGTCACATTAGCAAAAGCTGTCGATGCAATGGGATATAAACGTATTTGGATCGCAGAACACCACAATCATGATGCCTATGCCAGTGCTGCAACCGTATCGATTGTGCAGCATTTATTGACGCATACAGAACGCATTCGTGTCGGTTCCGGAGGTGTCATGTTGCCGAACCACTCCCCGTTAGTCGTAGCAGAACAATTCGGAACACTTGAGACACTTTTTCCTGACCGCGTTGATTTATCACTAGGACGTGCTCCAGGAACTGATCAACAAACGGCAGATGTGATTCGACGTTCAAATCATAAAGGCGTCTTTTTCTTTGAAAAAGAAGTTCAAGAGATATTGCGATATGTTGGAACAGAAGAGGAACAAGGTGAGGTTCGGGCATATCCAGGACTTGATACACACGTGCCCGTGTTCATTCTAGGATCCTCTACTGGATCTGCTAAAATTGCAGCGCGACTCGGGTTACCATATGCTTTCGGTGCGCAATTTTCTCCGGAAACGATGGAAGAAGCACTACACATCTATCGTCAAAATTTCAGACCTTCGAAATATCTGCAAGAGCCGTATGTACTAGCTGCTATCAATATCATTGCCGCTGATTCGATGGAAGAAGCTTCTTTCATTGCCTCTAGCCATCTGCAGGTATGTATCGATATTTATACCAATAATCTCAGTCAGCTCATTCCGCCACAGAAAGATTTCCTTGAATCCTTATCTCCGTATGAATTAGAAATCTTGCATTATAAATTGGGGTACACGATTATGGGCGATTCAAAGACCGTTCGTCGGGAAGTAATCGAGTTTCAAGAAAAGTATAAAGTAGATGAAATCATCGCTTTATCCAATATACATGACAGTAAAAAAGAGATTCAATCGTATAAGATTTTTAAACAAGTAAGCGACTCTTTAAACAATGAAATTTAATGATATTGATTAAAAGCTGAGTAGTTTGTAGACTGTATACAAAAAATAAATCGTTATCAAAAACACATGCTTTGTTTGCAAAATTCCATGTCACGTTTCCGTAGACATTAATCAATAGGCGTATCGTACACTTTTATACACTAATATAAATCTAGTTTTCTATTCTCTTTATCGCTCCGTGCCTTCCGTCGTAAGGAACAGGAACGTAGAGATGCCTCGCGCAGGCGAGTCGCAGCTCTCGTTATCGATCCGGCAGGAGGGCAGCGGTGCGATGAGGATGTTGCTGCGTGCAGCCTACAGCCTCACGCATGAGCCCGAAAAATCTTCTCATGTTGTACATCAAGTAGAAAGAAGATCACTACCTATCTACAGGAGGATTGATTCACTTCAATCAACTATCTCTCCTCGAACCTTCATCCACTCCACTACTTGTCTCACTACTGCATCCTCCATAACACCCTTCTACATAGAAGAGACCAACTGTACTTTCTCACCCGCAGCGGATCCGTCCACTGCGGGTCTTTCAATGCACTTGGATTCGGGACGAATCCATTCCTTACTCGCTTGCACTCTCTCAAAAGAAAAACGACGTCGTTTTTCGTCCATGCCCTCGCGCGCGGACAGGACGGGGTTGTCCCGTCCGTCTACGCTTATCATCCTCTTTACAGAACACCTTGTGCTTTCAAACTGACGTATTCTTCTCCGGCACCGACGATGATATGGTCGAGCAACTGAATACCGACGATGCGTCCGACCTCGACGAGCCGTTCGGTCACCTCAATGTCCTCCCGTGATGGATGTGGGTCACCACTCGGATGCTGATGGCTGACGATGAGCGACGTCGCATTGTTGAGGATGGCGGACTTAAAGATTTCTCTTGGATGGACGACGCTCGAGTTGATACTTCCGACGTGTGCCCGATGGACAGCAATGACGCGGTTCTTCGTATTGAGTAGGATGACAAGGAACACCTCACGGTCATCGTCCTGGATGAAGCGTTTGGCGACACAGAACGCGTCCTCGGGTGACGTGATGTGCGTCGTCTCGAGCGCGACGTCCGGCTCACGAACTTCTTGGCGGATACGAGTGATTTCAACGAGTGTAGTCAGTTTCATGGGAAAGTTCCTTTCGCGAGTGGGATGCAGTCCGACACGGTGCCGTCCTGTTGACGGGAACGCAGCGAGCGTCGCGAGACGGCGCAAGGGTGACCGCAGGGAAAGATCAAAAAAAGCGGACAGCGCACCGGGACGAAGGCTTCCGAAGCCCGCGAGCGAAAAGCTTTGCTTTGAGCCAAAACGCGGAGGAAGACAAGGAACGGCAGCGGCTTTTTTTGATGACCCTTGCGCCGACGAGGAGCGAGCTAGAGTACGGAAACAGGACGGCTTGCGGTCTCTTTCCATCAGACAGAGCGGGGCCGCTCTGTTCCATGCTTTTATCTATGGGATCCTATCTGATTGAAAAAAAGAACACACCCTAACTCATGAAGTGAGATAGGGTGTGTTCATACACAAAAAAGGTAAAATACACCAAACTTCTATTAAATTCTTAATGTTTTCGCATTGATAGCGACGATGACCGTACTCAAACTCATCAAAACCGCTCCAATCGCTGGTGAAAGAATAATGCCGTATGGTGCTAAAATACCTGCAGCTAAAGGAATCGTGATGATATTGTAACCAGCTGCCCACCATAGATTCTGAATCATTTTATTATATGTTTTTTGCGATAGTTCGATGACAGATAAGACGTCCTTTGGATTACTTTTGACAAGGACAATATCAGCCGTTTCTACAGCTACATCTGTTCCACTACCAATCGCAATCCCTACATCCGCTTGTGCGAGAGCTGGTGCATCGTTAATTCCATCCCCTACCATCCCTACTTTTTTTCCTTCTGCTTGCACCTGTCTCACTTGACGTGACTTATCATCCGGTAATACTTCTGCGTACACTTGATCGATCTCAAGTTGGGAAGCGACCCACGAAGCGACTTTTTGATTATCCCCAGTCAGCATGATGGATTGAATCCCTTTCTCCTTTAATTCCTGTACAGTCTTCTTAGCTTCCTCGCGAACGAGGTCGGCAAGGGCGATCATACCGATTAATTCTGTGTCCTTTAAGACAAAGACGACCGTTTTCCCTTCTTCAGACAAATCTTCGAATGTCACTTCGTCGATTTCGAGTTGTTTGTCCCGTACGTATCGCGGACTAACGACGCGGACTTGCTTTCCTTCGACTGTTCCTTCCAATCCTATGCCTGTCATCGATCCAAATCCTGCGACCGATGGTAAATCAAGCTTTCGTCTTTGAACTTCAGTCAAGATCCCGCGAGCAAGTGGATGTTGCGACGACTGTTCGATGGCTCCTGCGAGTCGTAATACTTCTTCCTCACTTATACCTGTACTTGCCATCACATCCGTTACTCCAAAATTACCTTGCGTTAAAGTACCAGTCTTATCAAAGATAACCGCATCTAGTTTTCGTGCCTCTTCGAATTGTGTTCGATTTCGAATCAAAAGACCTCTTTTAGCGGAAAGTGCTGTAGAAACGGATACGACAAGAGGGGCTGCTAAACCAAGAGCGTGTGGACAAGAGATAACCATAACCGTTACCATGCGCTCGATTGCTGTACTAACCGAATATCCAAGTACAATCCAAATCACGAAAGTCAGAACACCTGCTCCCACCGCGAGATAAAAAAGAATTTTTGCTGCTCGATCAGCTAAGTTTTGAGTCCGTGATTTGGAAGATTGCGCTTCACTTACTAAGCCGATGACTTTTGAAAGGTAGGTGCCTTCACCAGTACCTGTCGTCTCGACTGTCAGACCACCTTCTTGATTGATAGAGCCAGCAATCACGGTGTCATTCTCCTGTTTATCTACCGGAAGTGATTCACCGGTAAGCATTGATTCGTCAATCGTTGTTGTTCCTTCGACGATTTTTCCGTCTACCGGTACCTGTTCTCCCGGCTTGATCCGAATGAGATCTCCTGCCTCTAATTCATTGACCGGCACCTCTTCAACCTTCCCATCCTTCACTCGATGCGCCACACTCGGAAGTAACTTTACTAATTCCTGCAACGCATTTGAGGCACCCATGATTGATTTCATTTCAATCCAATGCCCTAATAACATGATGTCGATCAAGGTCGCTAACTCCCAAAAGAAATCATGTCCTTGTCCGAAACCGAATATGATAGCGACACTATAGAAATAGGCTACACTAATCGCTAATGCAATCAACATCATCATTCCAGGATTTTTTTGGCGTATTTCATTAATACTACCTTTTAGGAAGGGCCATCCACCGTAGAAGTAGACAATTGTGGATAGCAAAAGCAAAACAACGTCGTCATATGGAAAGCTAATGTTGATACCCGACCATTCTTGAATCATTTTGGAAAGTAGCAGGATTGGAATGGTCAACATTAACGATACGAGAAATCTTTTCTTGAAGTCTCCGATCATTCCTTCATGTTCATGATGTGAAGCACTCATTTGTTGGTCTTCATGATGAGTATGTTCGTGATGGATATGGTGATTCATAAGAAAACCTCCTTTTACGTACTATATACCTGTATGGTGTATATAGAGAGATCATGACTATATAGAGCTACATCTCGTTTTTACTTCCAGTTAAACTTATATATATAAATATAAAATGTATTTTGACACACTAAAAAATAAAAATTATCATACAAGTATAGGATATATTTTAAAAAATGAGACCATTTGTTTGAATAGGACTATTTAGCGCCAAAATCACAAGTACTGAAACTTTAAAAAGAATTAAAGGACAAGTTCGAGGTAGACATCAAATGATTGATGACAATTCATGAATTAACTGAACTGATGAAGACTATGGTCAAATGAACGAATAGGTACTATCGTGAACAGACAAATGAGCTAATACAAAAAACGCAATTAAAAAGCTTTGTTTTATGCACCTACAAAATTATCTCTAAGGAGAATCCAATCGTGAAACTTAACATACTCTTAAAAAGCGTAAGTCTTATTAGCCTATCCCTGATTGCGGTCGGCTGTGCTCAATCCCCGATGAAGTCTTCTACTCCCAATCATTCAAAGGAGGTAGATCATGCGAAACATATGGGCGGTGACAAGATTGAAGAAACATCATCATCGTTGATACTTCCCACGTTTTTAAAAACTCAACCTGAAGATGTACGAAATGTTTATCAAGCTGTAGGGAAAAATCGTAAACTACTAGAGAAAATACCTTGCTATTGCGGTTGCGGTGAAACAGTCAATCATAAAAATAATTATGATTGCTTTATAGAAGAAAACGCGACGAATGGATCGGTGAAATGGACAAGTCACGGAACGACATGCAGCACCTGTCTCGAGATTGCTGTAAAGTCTATTTTGAAGCAACGGGACGGAGAATCGGTTAAAGATATTCGTTCTGCAATCGATTCTTCATATAAAGATGGATACTCGAAGCCGACACCGACTCCCTTATGATTTTTATGATGACACTTTTGCTCCTATAGTAAGAGTGTCATTTCGTTTCATTCTCACTCCAACGATATCCTCTCCCCCAAATTGTTTTCAGATGCCTATCGATCGGGTAATCTAACTCTCTTAACTTTTCTCTAATCATCTTAATATGAGAATCAACTGTCCTCGGATCCGATTCTGACGTATAAGACCAAACGAATTCATAAAGCTCTAGTCTGTTGAACAGCCTTCCAGGATGTTGAAGGAATAGTCGCAGTAATGCATGTGCTTTTGGTGTAAAGTCAATCGACTTGCCATCTAGTAAAATTAAATTGTTGCTCTCATCGAACGTAAGTCCGTGGTAGATAACGGGTTCTTTTGCTTTCCTTCTCATGACAGACCGAACTCTTGCTAAAAGTACGTCCCCGTTAAACGGCTTTGTGACATAATCTGTAGCTCCAGCATCTAGTCCTTTGACGATGGATTCAGCATCATTTAGAGCCGTTATCATGATGATAGGGACTTCCGGGTGAGAATCCGTTATTTTCTTACATACTTCGAATCCATCGTACATTGGCATCATTACATCCAATAAAATCAAATCGAAGGTTTCTTTTTTCACTTTCTCTAAAGCTTCGATCCCATCATTCGCCATACTACATTCATATCCTATTGGTTCTAGATAGAGTCTTAATAATTGCCTCATTCTTATTTCATCATCAACAATTAATATTTTATCCATCCTAGTCACCACCTCTTACATTAAAATTTTTTAATAATAAATGATTGTTAGTCTATTTCCTCATAAATTTCACGAACTTTCTATATAATCAATTCAACCTATAGAATGGAGTTGATTTTCATGAAAGTGTTTATGAAGAGTTTGATCGTTATCCTCTATGTATCCTTATTTTCTCTCACCATACTACTGGTCTATAAGGGTTATGAACTTTTTCATAACTAAGTATCTTAGTGCTTATAAATAATGAAAGAGCATCAGCTTTTTAGCTCATACCTTTTTCGGCATGGCGACATAGATGCTCCTTCATTTTTAACACTTCGCTTTAAGCAATTAATTTACGACAGACTTTTGCACATTCATTACAGGCCTCAGCGCACTTTTTACAATGATCATGATCATGTTTCGAACATTCGTCGGCACATCTTTCACAAATTTCAACACAGCTTCTTGCAAGAACATCAATATTGCTGCTGTTTCGAGAAATAGCTTGTACTAAAAGACTACAAATTTCAGAACAATCTCTGTCTAGACGTATACACTCTGCCATCGAAGAAACATGATGTTCACTCAAACACGCATCAAAGCATTCATTACAAGTCACTATACAGTTGTGTAGGGCACCTAAGATTTCTTGTTGTCCAGTATTCATTCTAAAATACCTCCATTTTCCGTCTTTTTTGACTTACACAAAGCCTATTTCCTTAGTTTGTGAAAAAAAGATGAAAACATTCACCTATTTTTTAGTCCACTTTCAACTGACCCATCATTCCGTTCTCTTCATGTTCAAGGATATGGCAATGGTACATGAATACCCCTTTTTCCTTGAAAGTCATCTGAATCTTAACTCGTTCATCTGGTTTTATAGCGATAGTGTCTTTTAGACCTGCTTCTTGATTATCCAGTTTCTGTCCGTTTCGCTCTAATACTTTGAATTGGACTCCATGAATGTGGAAGGGATGAGTCATTCCACCCATCATGTCTTTTTTATTATAGACCTCCCAAATTTCGGTTTCTCCTTGTTTCGCTTTAATATCGATTCTCTTCTCATCAAACTTTTTCCCATTGATTTCAACATTTTTGCCCATCCCGAAAAGAGTTAACTTTTGATTCACTGTAGACAAGGTCTTTAGCGGCTTTTCATATCCACTTTTCGGCGCCAATGCACTTAGGTTCGTCCCTTGTTTATCCTTCAGCTTGAAGTTAACGACCCTTACTCCATTCGTCTCAAATGAAACAGTCTCACCAATTTTTCTTTTTGAAAAGTCTACCAATACCTCTATACGTTCGCCTGGACTTAATTCAATTTTCTTTACGTTTTTCGGTTTTGAGATGTAACCACCATCATCAGCAATTTTTTTAAAGGATGAACCGTCAGATAGCTTCACTACGTAGTTACGTGCATTGGAGCCATTTATCAATCTGACTCTAAGTTGCGAATATTTTACGTTGAAATATGGATTAATCGTACCGTTTACGAGGAGGGTATCGCCTAAAGCCCCATCTGTTTTTTCTACATCAGCATATCCAAGGACATTCCTGTTTTTAACTTTTCGATCTTGAAGAATTAATGGAATATCATTTTCACCATATTTTTGAGGTAGCATCGTCTCTTTAGTTTTTTCATCTTTTACGTACAACAATCCTGCTAACCCCTTGTATACTTGTTCAGCAGTTTTCCCCATTGGATGTGGATGAAACCACAATGTCGATTCATCTTGCTTCACTTTAAACTTTACTACCTTCGTTTCACCAGCTTTCACGACTTGATGTGGTCCGCCATCTACGGATGATGGTACAACAAGACCGTGCCAATGGAATGTAGTCGCTTCTGATAAGCGATTCACCGTACGGATTGTTACCATTTTTCCTTTTTTCAATTCCACTACAGGACCTAAATAATTTCCGTTATATCCTAGAGTTTCAGTTTTTTTACTATCTCGGAAGAACTGTGTCTCCCCTTGTTTAGCGACAATCGTGTATTGAATGGAATTCTTGGTTTCACGATCGGATTTTAGCATCTTAGGGATGTTCAATCGTCGCTCTTTTTCTTCAGTTGATTTTAAATCGACACTCGCGCCATGTCCCATACCTTCCATCATAGTCTGATTTGTAGTAGTGTTCCCTCCATTCATCATAGATTTCATGTGCTGTTTGTTATTTGGCATAGTACCTCGGATAAAAAGTAAATACGAACCGCCCACTATAATCATGAGAGTAAAGATACCGATAGTTGCGATTAACCATCTTTTCTTCACATGGATCATTCCCTTCAATTAATTATTATCTTTAACTTAAAGAATGATTGTGAAAAAAATATGTCTTTCCACCCATGAATTTTATAGTTTTTTTCAATGTGTTACTTTTCTGCTCTCTGCAATGTTTCTGCAAATTTATGTGATAGAGTCTATGGAAAGCATAAAAAAACAATTGGAGGTAATTTTTATGAAATTAAAGAAAAAGATTTTTATGACAACTATGGCTGCTTCGCTTTCTTTAGCACTCGCTGCGTGCGGAAGCAATGGTGATGATTCTAAATCAACAGGAAGCATGGATAAAAATATGGACGGTATGGATCATTCGACGATGGACATGTCTGGATCGAAAGAGGTTCCGAAAGGGCTCCAAGAGGCTAAAAACCCTAAATTTAAAGTAGGCGACATGGCGATGATCAAAGAAGCACATATGGAAGGCATGAAAGGGGCCGAGGCTAAAATTGTAGGAGCTTATGATACTACTGCTTATAGCATTTCTTATGACCCTACAAATGGCGGGAAACGCGTCACGAATCATAAATGGATTATTCAAGAAGAGATTGTAGATGCCAAGTCATCTCCTTATGAAGTAGGCGATGAAGTAAAAGTAGACGCGGATCATATGAAAGGAATGAAGGATGCTACGGCCACTATCGACTCAGCTAAGCAAACAACAGTGTATATGATTGATTTCGAATCGACTACAGGTGAAGAAGTGAAAAATCATAAATGGGTGACTGAAGACGAACTATCTGCAGAATAAACGATAAACAAGAGAAGAACGGTTTTTTAACCGTTCCTCTCTTGTCTTATTTCTCCTTATTTAAGGAACCCACTTGTAACCAATTCCCCATACTGTGCGAAAGTGTTCTTCAATAGGAAACTCGAGTTTCCTAAGTTTTTCTCTTAAGTTTCTTACATGAGAGTCGACCGTTCGTTCATCTGTCCACTCATTTGCTAACCATAAACTTGAGAGCAGTTCCTCTCTTGAATAGACACGTTCTGGATTTTTTAATAACTTAGCAAGTAATGAAAATTCCTTTGGCGTGACTTTGACTAAATGATTATCATAATACAGCTCATGGGCGTCTTCATTTAAGATTAGACCCGACGATTCGATTTTTGATCCTGAAGAAACTGTAGTTCGTCTGAAAATCGATTGAATTCTTGCCTTCAATTCCGCCTCGTCGAACGGTTTCACAATGTAATCATCTGCTCCCAGTTGTAATCCTTTTACGATTTCTTCTTTTCCGTCGAGTGCTGTCAATAAAATGATTGGTACATTCGAAACTTCCCTTATCCTTTGACAGGTCTCAAAACCATCCATTAAAGGCATCATCACATCCAATATGATTAAGTCAGGCTCATCTACATCAATCAAGTTCAATATCTCTCTTCCGCTGTTCAGCTTAATACAGGTATAACTGTCTTGCAGATAGAGTTCAATCAGTTCTAACATTCGATTCTCATCATCTACCAAAGCAATGGTTCTCATCCTGGAATCCCCCTCAAGTCAATGACAACTTTCAGCCCGTTTTCTACATTAATAGCTACGATGGTCCCTTTGTGCGCTTCAACTATTTCTTTCGTGATAGCCAAACCGAGCCCAGTACCTCCTGTTTCACGATTTCGTGAAGAATCTACTCGATAAAAACGATCAAAAAGATACGGGAGTGATTGCTCATCCACACCACCACCTTCATCCGTAACTTCAATAAAGTTTTCATCAAGTTTTAAAAATACGCGTTTGTTCGCATGTGTATATTTTAGCGCGTTATCCAGTAAATTTAAGAGAACCTGATCAAATCTAGCTTGGTCTATCTCTTTGTAGATGGGAGTTTTATTAATTTGAAGAATTAATTTCACTTGTTTCTCCTCAAATTTAAAAATTATTCTTTCACTGATTTTTTTTAAGAAATCATTCATCTCTGTGATCTGAGGATCTATTTGAAAATGTGGCTCTTCCAATCTAGCAAGTTCAAACAAATCCTCAATCAGTTCTTGAAGTCTTTCGGATTCCTCATAGATAATATCTCCAAATCTCGATTCGTCTTTTTTGAGGAGTCCTGCATATCCCTTAATGTAGGTAATCGGCGTACGCAATTCATGTGTGATTGAAGTCAGAAATTGCTTTCTTGTATTTTGAATGTGACGTAAATCAACAGATAACTTAGTGATCGCTCGTGCTAAATCTCCTACTTCGTCGCTTCTCTCAGCTTCTCTGATTTTCAGCACCTCGCCTTTACTTAACTTTACCGTTGCCTCTTTCATTGATAAAAGTGGCTTTATAATGATATAACTCAAAAAATAAACACTTACTAATAGAAAAAGTACTAACAAGAATAGAGAGAACACTACTTGTTGTTTCAATTCCCCCATCAAATGCTGTATATACTTCGTCGGCTCTAACATGATTATTTGACCGCCATCTTCAATATTACTCACCGTCACTAAAAATTTGCCCTCTCTCCAATTACCTTCTACGATTCCATCCTTTTTTTGAATCCAATCCGGGTTCAAAAATTGTTCAGCGTCGTTAGATGAATCGACGACTTGATTATTTTTGTCTAAGATAATCACATCAGTCATCGCCTTTTCCTCCATTAAAACAACGTGTTCAACTGTTTGCTTGTCGAAGTTAGTGGAAAGAACATCTCGATGACTATTGCCTCTCTCTTGAAGGCTCTCCAGTTCACTTTCTACTTGTTGATGCTCAAGAATGTTGTATACAATAGCAGATGAGAGAATGAAAATCATGAGAATCCCGAAAAAATAAAATAACGTTATTTTAAATGAAAGTTTATTCATAAAGTACCTTTCTCATTTAAGATGATTACATATAAAAACAAACTGTTGAGATTTAGAAAAGAAAGTATTCTTCATTTAGGCGATACACAAAAGAGCTTTTATCATTTGATTCTTTTAAAAGGACAATTCCTTGAATATTGCTCCACAAATAATTAGCGAAATCATAATCACTAAAAATAGCCTCACGAGTAGAATGCGTCATGAAACATTCTATTTTTGTAATCGTATACATTCCCTCCGAATCACGTTGATAATCGAAAGAAAAAGAACCCTTTATATTAAGCCTTTGAGCAATTATTGCTACGCACTCCTCTAAAATCGAGTTGGCAAACACCTCGTATGAAAGAACAGTATCTTGGTACCGTTCATACTCTTCTCTCATAAAACAGCAAATCACTTCACTAGATCGATAATCGACATATGCATCAATTTTCCCCACCTTTACACCTTCAGGCGCATTCTTTATCTGGTCAAAAGAATAAGTGAAAGTATTACCTTGAACCGAAAATGAATCATGAAGTACTGTTTTATCCCAGTCAAAGGATGTTATAAACGCTACGTTATTTTTTCTCATTTTCAACTTATGTTTTGATAACGTAGATGCTTCTTGTTCGCTTAAAGGGATAATCCAGCCTATTTCTTGAGAAGTACAATATTCAATCAGATTACTAATATACCCTTCTTCTGATTCTTTTTTTGAAAATGAATCAAAATATTTAAAATCAGGAAATAGCTTTCGAACCCATCCTTCTTTTGAAGAAATATGAATATCTATACTTACAGGTTTAAGTTGTTTTATGTTCTCCATCACTTTCCAGTTTTCCTCTACTCCCATTATCAGGACATTTTCACGAGACATTTACGATGCATCTCCTTTCGAAATAGAAAATAGAGCGTCAGAACCCTCTAAACCCTGTAAAATCAATCAATATTGTAGTTAGTTTCGTCAGACCATCGAAATACAATATGATACCTAATAAAATCATAAACCAGCCACCTATTTTCATAACCTTTGAAGAATAATTCATTAAGTATCTGGATTTCCCGACCAAAAACGACATCAAGAAAAATGGAATAGAAAAACCTAGTACATAAAAGAGCATATATAAAAATCCATTACTAGGATTCGTGGCGATCAAAGCAATAACTCCAGCGAGGATTGGTCCTGTACAAGGAGTCCATCCAGCAGCCGATCCGACTCCGACAATAAACGTTCCGATATAACCACGCTTTCTTTTTCCTAAGTTCATTCTTCGCTCTTTAAGTAAAAATATTGGGGTCCACAGACCAGTTAAAATAACACCGAATATGAATAAAATAAGTGCACCGCTCATCCGTAGAACATCTTTATACACTATAAAAAAATCAGCCAAATATGACGTTGAAAAACCCATCACTAAAAATACGCTCGAAAATCCAAGTAAGAAAACGAATGTATGGGGAACACCATTCCAGTTCCACTTTTTATTTTCTTTTAACTCTGTAACTGAAATTCCTGTAATGTAAGATAGAAAAACAGGATACAAAGCTAGGCAACATGGCGAGATAAAAGATAAAAACCCTGCTCCAAAAGCTAACAAAAAAGATAACTCCATCAAATTCCTCCCGAACTCTAAAAAATAAATCTTTTTTTAAGATGTATAAAAAAGAAATGTGTTTAATTTTAATCATAAAATCTGTTTGTGAAAAACCTATGCATTTTTTGATTAAATCTCGTATCAATTTTTGAAATGAATTTGATACACTTTTTTGTAATATAGTGATGCTATACTCCTTTTAACAAATCGTTTGTCACCGTATCTTTATCTTTAAAGGAGTACAACTAATGAAAAACAAGGTAATACTTATCGCTTCTAGCGTCTTACTCACAACAACTTTTTCAATGCATAGCCCAAAAGTTGAAGCAAGTAGTGCATATAAAGTAAAAGTAAAGACAGACGATCTCCGTGTTCGGACTGGTCCTTCTCTCAATTACAATATAGTCGGCGTGACTAACACTGGTCAGACTTTTTCTTATTTAGGAAAAAAAGGAGCTTGGACAAAAGTACTTTACAAAGGGAACACACGGTATATCTATAGTTCTTACCTAAAAAAATATAAGAGCCACGTTGCAAAAAAAATGACGTATAATGAGTCTCTTTTTGCTTCTCCTACTAAAGGGAGGCTGACCCAAGGATACGGAAAATCTAATGGCGCTTACGGTTATACATTCCATAATGGCGTTGATCTAGCTGCAACAAAAGGCACACCTGTCTATGCTTCTGCGAGTGGAAAAGTCACTACCTCTAAAAACAGCGGTGCATATGGTAAACACGTTATGATTTCACATAGTCTAAAGAATCAAAAATACGTAACCGTTTATGCTCATATGAATAGTCTTTCGGTAAAAAGTGGTCAGACAGTCTCTAAAGGTATGAAGATTGGAACAGTTGGGAATACAGGAAACTCGTTCGGAAATCATTTACACTTTGAGATTCATAAAAACAGTTATAAATACAGCAGTTATTCTGCAGCGAATAGTGTCAACCCATTGAACTATTTGTAACCTAAAAAAAGAAGAGAGGATGTCCTAAGACAGCATCTTTTCAGATCATAGAAAAACCCTCATTTCGACGTCGAAATGAGGGTTTTTCTATGATCTGAAGTGACTTCATCAAGTCATTTATTTTGAAGTGGATTGCTGTGATCTAGCGTCTCATAAGACTTGTCTCAAAAGTGAGGTGATATTTTGCGGAAAATTAGTTATGTACGTGTCAGTTCAACTAGTCAAAACCCTTCAAGACAATTTCAGCAGCTAAGCGAATTCGGAATGGATATTATATACGAAGAAAAAGTTTCTGGGGCAACGAAGGAACGTGAGCAACTTCAAAAAATGTTAGAGGACTTACAAGATGGTGACACCATTTATGTTACAGATTTAACTCGAATTACTCGTAGTACACAAGATTTATTTGAATTGATCGATTACATACGAAGGAAAAAAGCCAGCTTAAAATCACTTAAGGATACATGGCTAGATTTATCAGAGGATAATCCATACAGCCAATTCTTAATTACAGTAATGGCTGGTGTTAACCAGTTAGAGAGAGATCTTATCCGTATGCGTCAACGTGAAGGGATTGAGCTGGCTAAGAAAGAAGGAAAGTTTAAAGGTCGGATAAAGAAATATCATAAAAATCATGCGGGAATGAATTATGCAGTAAAGCTATATAAAGAAGGAAATATGACTGTAAATCAAATTTGTGAAATTACAAATGTGTCTAGGGCTTCATTATATAGAAAGCTATCGGAAGAGAACAAATAGTTCAGTCCTATTCCATTAATTGGCCAGATAATGTTATGTACTTAAAGTCTTATGCAGTTTGGTTATTTTGTTATTAGAATTGGGTACTCCAATTCTTTTTTTATGAATTTTTTTACTCATTCAAATAAACACTTGAATGAATTATTAAAAATGGTTATACTATATTCAAATAAACACTTGAATGATATTGGGGTGAGAATGTGATTAAGAAAGATACTTGTGAAATTTATTGTTATGACGAAGAAAAGGTCAATCGAATACAAGGTAATTTACAGACAGTAGATATTTCTAGTGTTGCCCAAATGTTAAAAGCTATTGCAGATGAAAATAGAGCAAAAATTACCTATGCTTTATGTCAAGATGACGAACTGTGTGTGTGTGATATAGCAAATATTATAGGTGTTACGGTTGCAAATGCCTCTCATCACCTGCGAACGCTCCATAAGCAAGGGATTGTTAAGTTTCGAAAAGAGGGAAAACTTGCATTTTATTCATTAGATGATGAGCATATCAGACAAATTATGATAATTGCATTGGCACATAAGAAAGAGGTGAAGATCAATGTCTAGTGGGAAAGCAAAACTGTCTGAAGAAGAAATGAAAGCCTATCGTGTTCAAGGATTTACTTGTACTAACTGTGCAGCCATTTTTGAAAATAATGTTAAAGAACTTTCCGGTGTTCAGGATGCGAAAGTAAATTTCGGAGCATCTAAAGTTTATGTTAAAGGGACGACAACCATTGAAGAATTAGAAAAAGCAGGAGCATTTGAAAATTTAAAAATTCGAGATGAAAAAGAACAAAGGGTAGAACGAGAACCTTTTTGGAAGCAGAAAGAAAACATTAAGGTATATATATCAGCTCTTTTACTTGTAGTTAGCTGGTTCTTAGGAGAGCAGTATGGTGAAGAGCATGTTCTACCGACAATTGGTTATGCAGCGTCCATTTTAATCGGTGGATATTCGTTATTCATTAAAGGTCTCAAAAATCTAAGCAGATTAAATTTCGATATGAATACGCTTATGACTATTGCAATTATAGGAGCTGCATTCATTGGTGAATGGGGTGAAGGGGCAACCGTTGTTATCCTATTTGCGATTAGTGAAGCATTAGAGCGTTATTCAATGGATAAAGCACGTCAATCTATTGAATCTTTAATGGATATTGCCCCAAAAGAAGCGTTAATTCGACGAGGCAATGAAGAAATGATGATTCATGTTGATGATATTCAAGTTGGAGACATCATGATTGTTAAGCCCGGTCAAAAGTTAGCAATGGATGGAATAGTGGTTAAAGGTACATCGACATTAAATCAGGCTGCGATTACAGGTGAAAGTGTTCCAGTAACGAAAACCACAAATGATGAAGTATTTGCAGGAACCTTGAATGAAGAAGGGTTACTTGAGGTTAAAGTAACAAAACGAGTTGAAGATACTACTCTTTCAAAAATCATTCACTTGGTAGAAGAAGCCCAAGCAGAACGGGCCCCTTCTCAAGCGTTTGTCGATAAATTTGCAAAATACTATACACCAGCTATTGTCATACTAGCTCTTTTAATTGCGGTAGTTCCACCATTATTTGGCGGAGACTGGAGCCAATGGATTTATCAAGGCTTAGCTGTATTAGTGGTTGGTTGTCCTTGTGCCTTAGTAGTCTCAACTCCAGTTGCTGTGGTTACAGCAATAGGAAATGCAGCGAAAAATGGTGTTTTAATTAAAGGTGGTATCCATTTAGAAGAAGCAGGACAATTAAAAGCGATAGCCTTTGATAAAACAGGAACATTAACCAAAGGGATTCCTGCTGTAACAGACATTGTGACATATGGTAGAAATGAAAATGAATTAATGACCATAACAGCAGCCATTGAAAAAGGATCACAGCACCCTCTTGCTTCAGCGATTATGCGAAAAGCAGAAGAAAATGGATTAAAATTCAACGAAGTAACAGTAGAGGATTTTCAATCCATTACAGGTAAAGGCGTTAAAGCCAAAATAAATAATGAAATGTATTATGTGGGAAGTCCAAATCTTTTTGAGGAATTACACGGAAGCATTTCAAGCGATAGGAAAGAAAAAATTGCCGATATGCAAACTCAAGGTAAAACGGTGATGGTGTTAGGAACAGAAAAAGAAATTCTTTCGTTTATTGCCGTAGCCGATGAAATGAGGGAATCGTCTAAAGAAGTTATCGGCAAGTTGAACAATATGGGAATCGAAACAGTGATGCTAACAGGCGATAACCAAAGAACGGCAACAGCCATCGGAAAACAAGTTGGTGTTTCGGATATTAAAGCTGACTTACTTCCAGAAGATAAGCTTAATTTTATTAAAGAACTTCGAGAAAAACATCAAAGTGTGGGGATGGTCGGAGATGGCGTGAATGATGCTCCAGCCCTTGCGGCATCTACCGTTGGTGTAGCAATGGGTGGTGCTGGAACTGATACAGCTTTAGAAACGGCTGACATCGCCTTAATGTCTGATGATTTGAGTAAATTGCCATATACAATAAAATTAAGCCGTAAGGCTTTAGCAATCATCAAGCAAAACATTACCTTCTCTTTGGCGATTAAATTAGTGGCATTACTTTTGGTCATGCCCGGTTGGTTAACACTTTGGATAGCTATATTTGCTGATATGGGAGCAACTTTACTTGTAACATTAAACAGTTTACGCTTATTGAAAATCAAAGAATAGGTTCTAAAATGGGCGTCAACTATCGGGTGCGATCATTGAAAACAATGTTATGCTTCAAAAGGGATATTAACAGGAAATATACAACTAAAGGACGCTTTAACTGAGCAACGGAAAAAGCCAAATTTCTCAATTGATGTTGAGAAATTTGGCTTTTTAGTATGGGAATTTCCTTAGCATTGTAAATCCGCATTTTCCTGACGCTACCCCTTATAGAACCACTCTCCCCAACTACCAAGTTGGAGTAAAGGTGGGACGATCATCAGCAACAATGCACCTAGGAAGACGAACGGTGTATACACTTTCGCGAAACGATCGATGAACGCTTCACTCGGTGCTTTATTATCCTGCGCTTCCTCGACCAGTTCAATGATGTGCGCAAGCGTCGTATCTTGATACGTCTTCTCGACGATCATGTCGAACGAACGATCCATGTTGAGCGTTCCGGCAAATACGTGATCGCCTTCCTTCTTATCGACAGGAATCGATTCGCCCGTGATCGGTGCTTGATTGATGGTCGTCGTCCCGTTCAGGATCGTGCCGTCCAGTGCAACCTGATCACCTGGTCGAATCCGGAGGATTTCTCCGACTCGCACCGCTTCCACCGGTTTACGTCTAACGTCCCCGTCCGTCAGCACGAAGGCTTCCTTCGGAGACAGTTCGATCAGTTTCTGAATGGAATTGCGCGTCCGCGCAAGGGAGCGATTCTGAAGCAAATTGCCGATGGCAAAGAGGAAGACGACGGTCGCTCCCTCGAGCCACTCCCCGATACATGCGGCACCGATGGCTGCTACGCTCATCAATACTTTCATGTCGAGTGAGCGGGCACGGACGGCATAATAGGCACTCCGGAAAACTCTCCCCCCACTGAGGATCAAGGCGATACCGTACAAAACATTCGGAAGATACGCTACTCCGCTCGTTTGGATGAGCAATCCCAGACCAATCAAAATCCCGGACAGGATCAAGGAGATCCCCTCGAACGACCGGACCGGTGCCTCGGACGTTTTCTTTCCCTTGACGTATCCATCGAAACCGATCTTGTTCAGCTCGCTTTGGACTTGTCGAGCATCCAGCTGATGGTCGATTTCCATCTCCCCACGGGCAAACGAAACTGTGACGGTCTGGACATTTTGCATCTTTTGAAAGTGTTGTTCGATCGTCTTAGCACAGCTACTACAGTCCATCCCGGAAACGGTGAATGTTTGGACGAGCTGATCTGATTTATCGGGAAGGGGCGGAAGCGATGACCGCGCTCTATCTGATCGGCGATACGCTCCTCTACGGTTGTCTTGCGCTGTTGATCGGTTTCTTTTCCGTCCAGCTCATCCCTCGTTCTTACCGACCTGACGTATCGCTTTCAATCCGCTGGGTTCGCATGCTCATCGTGCTGATGCTGTTATCCTTTTCCCTGTCCGTCTTACGAATCGTACTGTATTTATATGAAGAGATCGGTTTTTGGATAACACTGCGATCCGTGTTACTTACATTCGAGGCAGGGAACGCTTGGATTCTGATGGCTCTCTGGAGTGTACTCCTTCTCATCGTCATCAATCGTGCATCACTCAGTCCTGGACGTATAAAACTAGGGGTATTCCTTGTTATGGCGATGGTCGTTACGTTCGCGTGGTCCGGGCACGCCTCTAGCATCAAAGGGGCAGAAGGCATGCTCGTACATTCTATTCACGCACTCGCCGTCTTCATCTGGACCGGTGGATTGCTCATACTCGGCTTTTGGAGTCCATCAGACCGTAACTGGGGCATCTTCCTCGAATGGTTCAAACCACTCGTGACGCTATGTTTCTTACTGATCGTCGGTTCCGGCATCTATCTGATGTCTGTCGTCGTGCAGGTAGAGGAGTATTCCGATTCCTGGATTTTACCGTATGGACAAGCCTTACTCTGGAAACACGTCCTGATTCTACCCGTGCTGATCATCGGTATCATGAACGGGAAGTGGAGTTACGCGTCTCCTGAACGATCGTTTGAAGTCCGACGGATGCGGATGCGCATGGAAGGTATCTTGATCCTGCTTCTCTTCACAGCGACTGCGTGGCTCGGTCAACAGGAACCCCCTCACTCGATCAAGGATACTCTTCAATCCAGCGGGGCTGGTCCACTGTCAGGGTTTCTTTTCCCTAGCTTGCGTTTCACCTATTCTGATATCCGGTTCGAGCCGACCATGATATCCCTCTTCTTGATGGCAATCAGCCTCCTTTTCGTGGGATTGTTGGTGTACGTCATCCGATCAACCCAAGACTCCATCAAGACCCTCTATCTTGGATTAGGCGTCTCGATCTCATTATTTTTCGCAGCGTTGTATAGTATTTCCGTGTATTTATGATCCTCCACATGAGCATTTCAGCGTGTGCGACGTCTTATACAAAAAGAAAGGCATGCGATACAGCAGTCTTTCTTTTTTCATACTTATTCATCATTTTCATACTAGTTATAACAGGTTCAATCCTATTTTAAATCGGTGCCATTTCTAGACTACTACCGGAATATGTATTACAATGTATTACAAAGGAGCTGATAATCATGAGTACCATTTCCGTACGTCTGGATGACCAGGATACACGACTCATCAAAGAATATGCGAAGGCAAAAAACATCACGATTTCTACACTCGTTCGCGATGCCGTCCTCGACCGCATCGAAGACGAAATCGATTTACAACTCTATCATGATTCGATGGCAGCACACCGTAAAAAATCAGAAGCGATCTCTTTCGACGATATGATGAAGGAACTTGATTTAGAATGACAGCATTTACGGTAGAGTTTGAGCGCGGAGCTCAAAAGTCTCTCAAGAAGATGGATCCTCAACAAGCGCGGATCATCATGTCCTGGATCAAGAAGAATCTGGTCGGGACGGATGATCCGCGTCGTCATGGTAAAGGACTCGTCTCGAATCGCTCGGGTGAATGGCGGTATCGCATCGGTGATTATCGTCTGATTGCTGACATTCAAGATGAAAAAGTCGTGATTTTGATTCTCGAGATCGGGCATCGTCGTGATATCTATAAATAAGACAGGTAGAACTCACATCTGAGGAAATATGTGAGTTTTCTTTTTTTGTTTTTAAAACGACCGTTATGTATACAAAAATGATTATTTTTTCACATAGTTGAATCGAATGGATCGATTTCAATATCAAAGTCTATAAACGCATCTTTTTATCAATGTATTTTTAAATAGTCCTTTTATGCATAAAAAAGATAAATAACTTCGGTCATACTTTTCAAAAAGTGCGACAAAAAGGATCAACGTATAGATACCATCGAGTATCTGAACGTTGATCCTTTTTCAATTATCCATCTAATCGTTGTTCAGCCATTTTATAAATTTCATCTTTATCCCGTTTACCGATCGCTACAATTTGAATGATCTGGAGTTTACCCTCTACTTCTCTAAAAACAACGCGTAATCCCATTTTTCTATTTTTTAACTTATTGCAATGCGACAAATTTCCACTGAGTGGCTGTCCTGCCGCCATTCCTATAGAAATGATACGGTTCAATGCTTTGTCTACGAATATCTTTTGACTACCATCGAGGTTATCGTAATCTTCTTTCGAATACTGCGTCCACTCAAGTTGATACAATGATCACTCCCACCCATCCATTTCATCAATAGTCGTAGGGTGAGTTACCTGTTCTCCACGGACTTCTGAATCAGTATAAGTGCGGACATTTTTATTAGATAGTCGCATCTCAACAGTCAAATCATCTAGTCGACTGTACAATTCTTCAATTTCTTTATTGAGTGATTCGTATTGCTGTTGTGTCAACATGACGCCCGCAACTTTTTCACGGTTAAAAACATATACGCCGGCCGCTTCACGATCTGCTTTTTGGAAAGCTTCCATCGGAGACCGTTTCACGTCAGATATAGAAGTGGTTGGAATATCAAGTATTCGCATTCCCATCATTATGCCCTCCTCTTATTTTTCTTTAGTATACACCTTTTAAAAGTCTTTTAAAAGACTTTTAAACACTCCTTTTGATTTTTATACTACCTATAGCTAACCCATCTTTTTAGAACAAAACCCCAAAAAACAATAGGGTTCTCATTTACCGAGTTCCCTATTGCTTGTTAGACGCTATTTTATTTAAATACAACAATCTGAATTACGTTGAATATACGTTTACAATACAAACACCAGTTGATTGTTTCTACTATAAGTTCAATTGCTACTTTTGAGTATTTGTTAATTCGTAATCAAAAGATTATTCAATGATCTTTAATTTTACATCTGCTTGCGTCTCTAATACATCGCCATCTTCACCAAAGAATGTATAAGAGTTTACTCCATCCACACCGAGAATCGTGTTCACTTTCAAGTCTCCATCTATCGAATTAACTGTAAAATTCGACCCTTCTCCAATACTTTCAACACGGTATCGATTGACTGGCACATCATCACCGATGATATATTGACCAGGGCTCAGTGTAATGGGCTTACGCTTTGCATAGATGACTTCAAAAGTTAAGTCACTAAGAACCTCTTCTTTTTTACTTATTTTTTCTTCGAGTGACTTATTCTTGTCTTTAGTTTTTTCATAATCTTCTTTAATGGCATCACGTTGTTTCACTAAATCTAATATGTCTGTATTCTCTTTTTTAAGTGCGTTATTTTTCTCACGCAACTCATCACTATAGAGAGCACCATCCTCGATTTCAGTCTGTGCACTATACGTTCCAAAGAGTGATCCGATAAAGAAAATAAAGACAACAATGATCGGAAGTATGACATACTTCTTAAATTTTTGTTCCACTTACTAATCTCCCATCCTACCTAATTAATGTTAAGAAAAGAAATTCAAATAAAAATCCCAATTTCTAGACTGAAATAATTTAACAATACTTTTTTAAAATAGTCAATAACTATCATTTAAATCCAATTTACGTTATTAGAGTCTTTATATATATATGATTATGGTAATTTATTTTAATCATGCTTCTAACGCTCCGTGTCCTTCGTCGCAAGGAACAGGAACGTAGAGATGCCTCGCGCAAGCGAGTCGCAGCTCTCGTTATCGATTCGGCAGGAGGGCAGCGGTGCGATGCGGATGTTGCTGCGTGCAGCCTACAGCCTCACGAATGAGCCCGAAGATTCTCCTCATGCTGTACATCCAGTAGAAAGAAGATCGCTACTTATTTATAGGAGGATCGATTCACTTCAATCATCTATCTTTCCTCGAACCTTCGTACACTTCAATACTGTCTCACTACTGCATCCTTCATCACACCCTTCTATATAGAAAAGACCAGATGTACTTTCTTACCCGCAGTGGATCCGTCCACTGCGGGTCTTTCAATGCACTTGGATTCGGGACGAATCCATTCCTTACTCGCTTGCGCTCTCTCAAAAGAAAAACGACGTCGTTTTTCGTCCATGCCCTCGCGCATGGACAGGACGGGATTGTCCCGTCCTGTCTACGCTCTATCGTCCCTTTACAAAACACCTTGTGCCTTCAAACTGACGTATTCTTCTCCGGCACCGACGATGATGTGGTCGAGGAGCTGGATGCCGACGATGCGTCCGACCTCGACGAGCCGTTCGGTCACCTCGATGTCTTCCCGTGATGGATGCTGGTCACCGCTCGGATGCTGGTGGCTGACGATGAGCGATGTCGCATTGTTGAGGATGGCGGACTTGAAAATTTCTCTAGGGTGGACGACGCTCGAGTTGATGCTACCAACGTGTGCCCGATGGACGGCAATGACGCGGTTCTTCGTATTGAGCAGGATGACAAGGAACACTTCACGGTCATCGTCCTGGATAAAACGTCTCGCGACACAGAACGCGTCCTCGGGTGACGTGATGTGCGTTGTCTCGAGTGCGACGTCTGGCTCCCGGACCTCTTGGCGGATACGAGTGATTTCAACGAGTGTAGTCAGTTTCATAGAAAAGCTCCTTTCGCGAGTGGGATGCAGTCCGACACGATGCCGTCCTGTTGACGGGAACGCAGCGAGCGAAAAGCGTGCTTTGAGCCAAAACGCGGAGGAAGACAAGGAACGGCAGCGGCTTTTTTTGATTACCCTTGCGCCAACGAGGAGCGAGCTAGAGTACGGAAACAGGACGGCTTGCGGTCCCTTTCCATCAGACAGAGCGGTAACGCTCTGTTCCATACCTTTGAAATGATGGCTATAGTGATAAATAAATTGTTACAAACCAGATATGTAAGAAAAGAGTATACATAAAAATAGTTATTTCAATAAGATTTCTGAATTATTTCATTATAGTTAAATCCTTTACATAAAAGGATTTAAATGAGAGAGTAAGGATATTCCTGCGTTTACCTTTTTATAAAAAACATATTGATGTTTTTTGAACTTGTATGATTAATTTAGGAATAAAAAAAGAAGAAACGATTAAATCGTTTCTTCAAAATATCTGTATTAGGTATTTTTCGAGAAAATCTTAAGTGCTCCTCGTGCATAAATACCTTTATATGAAGTAATCGATGTTTTTTGGACAATTGGAAGTAATTTCGAGACAAAAGCAATGTTACATTTTTTATTCTTTTCAGAAACATTGAACATACCAAGGAAGCATGCATCATGCGCCTTACAAGCTCTGTCTAGGTCATCAATAGCAGTGCCGCCTTTGTTTCCTTTACCACAGTATTTACCGTAGTTACCGATTGGTAAATCAAAAGCATATGTAGTAATTGTTCCTGGGGAAACTGTTTTGTTTTCCGAGGCGCTAATTTCATTAGTCATACGCATAACAGCTAGAAATTCTTCCGAAACACCGTTTGCTTCAGCAGCTGCTACATCGATAGTTGAATATCCTTTCTCATCTGTCACCGTATACTTATCCATTTCTTTAAACAAATCAAGCGTTTCTTGATCTAAGTCTTTTAACAATTCAGATGAATCCGTACTTTCTTCTGGTTCATCAAAAATCAATGGACTAGATGCTCCAACACTTTGTGTTGTAATAGTGAAGATGAACAGGACAGCAAATAACAAAAAACCTTTTTTGAAAAAATTAAACATTTTATTCCTCCTTTAGTAATAAAAACCATTTTACAATTAGTACTATATAACAAAAAAGGAGAAAAAACAATTTTTCAGAAAAGATAAAAAAAGGAGTTTTTTCATATGGATTTTTTATATTTACTTAAAGAACGTTTTCTTCCTCTCTCATTGATGGCGATAATACCGATTATTAGCGTTATATTACTTATTGCTATTTGGAAGAAAAAAGATCAAGTTTCTAAAATGATGTTAACTTTTGTTACTGTAATTTCATTAATATTGCTTATTTCTTCTCTAGTTCTTATGCTTTTCACTTTAGTAATCGGATACAATTCTTAATATTAATCTTAAAAATTCTCATTATGAGAACTTATTTAAGAGCATTTCTAACATTAGATTTTAAGACTCCGAATTTCTTTACCGGAGTCTTTTTTACTGTAATACGAATTTTCTATTTTTATTTCTACATTCCTAAAATTTTATACAAATCTTTTCTAGTCATATTTTTCTAGATATCCCTATAAAAATATGGATTTATTTTCATTAATTAGATTTTTTCGAAGGAGCAAATATACCATGCATTTTTCATATATAACGATTCCACTCGCCGTCCTATTGATGACAGGATGCACGGATACGGAAACGACCTCGCCTACAGAGCAAGCGACGCAGCAGGAAGACACGCCTACACAAAAGACCGATGCGACGAAGGACGCCGATCAACATCCTGAAAAAAAGGCGGATACTCGTACAGTCAAGCAGTCAAAGGATACGAAGGCATCAACGGAATCAAAAACACCAACTGCAAAAGATTCTTTCACAGGATATAAGAAAATTACGGTCGACGGAGGAGATCTTTCCGGTAGTCGTCAGGCGAACGTTGTCGTCGACATTGGATTCGGTGACCGGAAGTACTGGGCGTTCACGAATGAGCACGGACAGCTGGTCCGCGTCATCGCGAAGAAGATTACACTCCAGAATGATGAGACGGAAGACGTCACGCGTGACGGACGCTACTACTCGGACGAGGCGAAAGTGCCTGGAGTCGAACGTCCGGATCTTGATGAAGGACATATCATTGCCGATTCGCTCGGTGGCGTCTCGAACGCCTACAACATCACTCCGCAGGACAGTACACTGAATCGTCATGGGGACCAGGCGTACATGGAGGACGTCATCCGCAAGGCGGGTGGCGCGACGAACTTCGAAGCGCAGATCACCTATCCGGATACATCGACGATGATTCCGTCCGCATATCAGTATACCTATACGGTCCGTGGAAACACTGTCGTCGACCGGTTCAAGAACGGCAATCCGGACGAGACGAATGCTGCACTCGGTCTGACGAAGAAAAAGAAGACGAAAACAGAAGCGACAGCGAAGTCGACTCCAGATACCGCAAAGACCGAAGACGTCTCGCGCGTCGATACCGACGGCAATGGTCAGGTGACAATCCAGGAAGCGAAAGATGCCGGCTACGCGATGCCAATCACGGAGAAGCACTGGCTGTATCAATATATGCGGGACAACGACCATGACGGCATGGTCGGAGAATAAATCTCCCATCCAATCGAATAGCAAAATATACTGAAGCAGTGACGAGATACTCGTCGCTGCCTTTTTCCGTTCTCATAAACGATGGAATTGATGCGATGTCGAAAAATCATATTGAAAACACCAGTATTAATAATCGTCACTGATGGACAAATACAGCACATAAAAAAAGAAGGTAGCTAAAATACCTACCTCCTTCATTCATGCCACAAAGCTATTCATCATTTATCTTTTCTTTTTACAGCATCCAGATAGACACGCTCCCGTGTCCGCTCTCCAATTGCTAAGATATTGACGACACCTTCAACCTCCTGCTCGACTTCGCGTCCGTCTGAGATTTTTATATTTCCTGCTGAAGCAATAACGATTTTATGCTCAGACAACAGTATATTAATCATTTCCTTTAATTCCGGATAATCTTTTATGAAGCCAAAACTGATATTGACGATGTCTACGTTATTGCTTAATGCCCATCGAAGTCCTTCAATTACATCTTTAACCTCGCCCACACCTTGTGAATCCAAAACTTTGACGTCATATATCTCAACATTTTGAGAAATTCCAACTATACCGACATCATTATCATTTGCTGTAATGATTCCGGCGACGTTTGTTCCATGACCAAAATCATCTTGAGTTGGTTTAGTCTTATTGACAGCGTTAAATGACTTAACCACTTTATTTTGAAGATCTTCGTGTTCTCTATTAATTCCGCTATCTAATATAGCAACTTTAATTTTTTTCTTTCTTACTGCAGTGTCGTACCCAATATAATTCGAACCCCAGCCTATGATTTGCTTTTCCGTCAAAGGATTTTCATCAATAGTTTTGTCTTTACTGATGGTATTTATCATCAAAATAATGACTAGAGCAATTAAAATTGAACCACACAAGATAATGCCTATTTTTTGCATTTTCAATAAGTATCATCAAAGATATTATCTTTGTAGACATTTCTAAAACCATTCAATTCATCTTCATCACTAAAAAGAACGAAGCAACCTCGATCATCGAAAATATTCAATATAATGTTTCGATCTACGTTCACAAAAAATACTTCGGGATAGTACGTATATTTATGACGGAGCCTAGGTTGTAGGTCTTTAAAATCTTGATTACAAATAGCTTTGATTAACATCCTGTAATCTAGAGCATCTTTGCTTGGTAAGAGAACCGCATATTGGATAATTTTTTCTTCTTCGTTAATCACCTTTTTTTTATATTCCATCTTATATTTATCATTTTTATGCTTCAAATGATGAAATACTTTTGTAGCCGTCTTTTGAGCAAAATTTAACTCACTCCTGACATGTGTCACTAAATAAAATTGCTCTTCTTCTCGAAAAATATCTTCAAATAAGGCAATTGATTTTTCATAGACGCTATGAAAGTAATCAAAATTGATGTCATCCGAACCGTCTTTCAGTTGGTAGAGATTTTTTTCTAACTCAAGGCGTATTGATAATTCTTTTCCGACAAAAGAATCTTCAAATAAAGTTACATTCTGAAACTCTGTTTGTAAATATCGTTCTAGTTTCATTTAAATTCTCCTTTATCACTTTTATTTTCTTAATACTTTCCCGCTCTTATCTAATGTGGCGATACGCTTACCTGCCTTGTTCATCAACTTCCAGTAGCTTCCACCATGAGCATTATCTTTACCGACATCTCTAGAAATACTCCAACCTGATTTAGGATCTTTTTTTGTTTGCGATCCTTTTATCTTCTGCGTAAACAATTTGATTATAACTCCATCATCATCCAATAATGATTTTTTAATATCTTTAGCTGCCTCATGTGCGGAAGACTTAAGCACAGCTTTTACGACATCGTCACCATATTTCTTTATGGCCCACGTGACACCATACCTAGCAATTTGTACTGCTACTACTATCAAAGGTACTGCAGAAGAATTTGCAACCTTCGTATCAAATGAATATTCTTCATTTGTCTTTCGATTGACGAGTTTTCCACCGAAATCCTCATCCTCAATGTAAGTCAGAAATACTTCAAAATCTACGTCAATGCTCTCGTTTTCTTCTTGTATTTCACTATTTTTTTACATACTTGTTTCGCTCACTATTATAAAAAAACATGTCAAATAAGATTATACGAAATACTTCTCAGATCGTCTTTTTGAACTGAACCCTGAATGGTGGACACTTGATAAAAGACCCCATTCGGGGTTTTTTGTGTTTAAAGATATCGATATACTGTACCTATTCAATTTAGACGGGAGAACTATTCATGAACAGACGCACCTTCAATCCAGATCAAATCAGACAACTTGAAGCGAATCTTCACGTAGCCTCTGTATCAGATCGTACGATTCAATACAAAGGAGAATTTAAGATTCACGTTGTACGTGAGAATTTAGCTGGTAAGCGACCAATACAAATCTTTGAGGAAAAGCGGCTTTGACCTGGACATGATCGGTAAGCAAACGCCGAACGAAGCGCTGAAACGGTGGCGGAAGACATATCGCATTTATGGAGAAAAAGGACTCTTGAATGAGAGACATGGAAAATCTAATCTTGGAGGTCGACCGAAAAAAGATGATTCCGTCGAACGACGACTTGCGAGAGCTGAAGCACGAATCAAGTACCTCACAGCGGAGAATGAATTACTAAAAAAGCTAGAAGCTCTCGAAAGAGAGGCGAAGTACCGAAACTAACAGCATCTGAACGCTATCAGGCAATCAATATTGTCTTACGAAAACAATCGTCGAGTCGGTTCGTGACGGATCTATGTATGCTCGCTGAAGTGAGCCGCAGCGTTTATTACGCCTGGCTCGCACGTACAGATAGTGTTTCCCTTCGGGAAGAACGCGACTATGCGGACTACCTCCTTCTGAAATATGTTCATGATCGTCATAAGGGAAAAATCGGCTATCGTGGTCTTTACATGGAGATGCTTGATCTTATCGGGGGGCCGATGAATCATAAACGTATTTTGCGTATCATGAGGAAGTTTGGAATCGTGACGAAAATCCGTAGGCAGAACGCCTACCGTAAAATCGCTAAAGCGACATATGAACATAAGACTGTACCAAATCACTTGAACCGTCGGTTCAATCAGCAGGAGCCTGGTAAAGTATTCGTCACAGACAACACTTATCTCCGTATTGGATCTGGCCAAACTGTTTATCTTTCTTGTGTGAAGGATATCGCTACACGTGAAATTATGGCACATCATGTATCTAAAAGCCTCCATATGGAACTCGTCCTTCATACAACGAATAAACTCGCAGAACGACTTCAAGGGAATGTACACCCGGAAGCCATGATACATTCCGATCAAGGATTCCATTATACGCATCCTGCTTATCTAACACGCATCCGTGAGATGGGAATGCTTCAATCCATGTCTCGTAGAGGAAACTGCCTGGATAATGCCCCAATGGAATCGTTCTTTGGGCACTTGAAAGATTATGTCGATTATAAATTAGCATCTGACCTCGATGAGGTCTGTGCCATGGTCGATGCTTACATTGATTATTACAATAGCGAACGAAGACAATGGAAACTACAAAAGATGACTCCGGTACAATACCGAAGCCATCTCATAGCAGCTTAAAACGTTAAGGGTACTTTTATTAAACTGTCCAAACTGTAGGGTTCAGTTCAGCAGTAAGAAAGCAGCTATGAAAATCAGGGATCCTTGAAATACTAGATAATGCCAAATAGCAGTTCCTTTAAATTTAAACGAAAACCAATGCATGAACGCATATAGGATAAAAATAGATGTAAACAATACACTTTATAAGAATTTAATTTGATTAATAAACTGTAGAAATAAAGCTACTATATAAACTAGAAGGATCCAAAATATTATGCGTGAAATACAAAGTAAAAAAGAAACTAGGAATTTAGTATTCGTGGTCATTTTTGATAATCAACTTTCGTGAGTGATTTTTCGATCACCGCTACGTAATATAGAAATCAAAATCATCTTGTTCTTGCTGGTTTAACCTATTTTAAATAGAATTTTATCTGATATTATTTATCACTATTTTATTATTACTTATGTGAAATCAGTCTGAAGTCTAAAGTAATATTTTCTATTTAATCGTACACTTTACTTTTATTGAAGAATCATATGGAAAGTAGGAATGCTAAAATGAATCCTCCAAAAATAAGTATTTTGTTACTACGAACATGTCTTTTTGCATTTTTTCTTGGTCTTCTAGGTTTAGCAATTTATGGATCATTTACACTGTTTAAAGGTTTATCAAATGGAGTTATTTTTGAGAAACCAGGATACGTAGTGTTAATGGTTGCTTATATTGCTCTCATACCTTTGTTAACTTCTATCTTTCATGGTTTCCGCATTTTGAACGCATTTGCAAAGGACTTTGACTCAGCGTCTTCTATTTCTTCATCGTCAAATATTATTAAAAATTCGTTCCTCGTTATTGCTGTTTTAGCCGCCTGTATTCTACCAGTCTTCTTTTATATTGGTCAGGCAGACGATGCTCCTGGAGTAGTCCTTTTAGGGATTACTATCGTCATCTTCCCATTAGCAATCAGTGCTGTTTTTCGATGCCTTCAATACGTTTTAAAAAAATGCACTACTTTGTAAGATAAACAAGTAGATAATTAATTTAGAAAAGATTATGAATTATGAATTACGTAGTGAAAAGCATTCTTTTTTAGAGATAATTAGGCTGACAACAAATTAAGGAATAAGAGTTTTTGTAAATAGGTGTATACATTTCGATATTGAAATGCATACACCTATTTTAGACAATACTCTGTTAACTTTTTAATTAATAAATGAGGCTGGAGACATCTTTTATTCTTTCATAAAATTTCTAGTTTTTATGAAATGTATTTTTTACCTTCAATAATAAAGACGGTTTCTACACGGTTACGTCCTTTTCTCTTTGCTTTATATAATTGTTGATCCACATCATTATAGAAATGGGAAACATCATAAGAGTCAGAACCTAAATAACCAGCTCCAATGGAGACCGTTATTCGTTGCGGTAATGAGAAGTCTGTCTGTTCTACGGAATGACGCAGATGTTCAGAAAAAGCAATAATGTCATCAGGTGATGTTTCTTGAAGAATTATCGCGAACTCTTCTCCACCAATTCGAATAGGTAAACCTGAATGGGGAGTGACAGAAGAAATCAGTTTAGCGAGTTTTATCAACACTTGGTCTCCCTTCACGTGTCCATACGTATCGTTGATGCTTTTAAACCGATCAATATCAAGCAATACATAACCAAAAGACTCTTCGTTATCTCGTATCATTTGAATCAATTGATTCAATCGTCGTCGATTTGCAAGACCCGTCATTGGATCTGTTACTGCCATTTCTTCAAAATCTCGTAACATGACCTGTTGGTTTTCTGCAAACGAGAGAATCATAGCTCGAATATTTTCAGCTTCCCGATAGGGGGAGTTTAAACCTCTCGTTTCTTGTATGATTTCACCTATCGGTTTTTTATAATCGAGTAATGAAAGGCGATTCAACGGTTTTGTAATAAAGATAATTAATCCAATCAAGACAAGAAATGAAATCAAAATCAATGGAAACCCAATAGTGGCTGCTTTGATTGCTGTCAGTTGAGCAGGAGCCAACGCTTTTGATACAGGTGTCATCGAAATGATTCTCCAATCATTTTGAGGAACTGTTGTATATCCAGCGAATACTTGTTCCCCTGTCTGCGCCACTATCGTTCCTTTACCAGGTCTTCCTTTATCAAGATTAATGGTCGCTTGGTGTTTATGTGCCTTTGTCCCGATCCAACTGCGCTTCTTATGGTAAATATAAGTACCGGTCGAGTCGTAGACGGCTACGTCGTATTTATCATTGCCGTACGTTTCCTCGAGAAGGTGAGTCAAAAAGTTTTTTTCACGCAACCAGACTAATCCATTGAGCATACCGAAATATTTCCCATCCTTATAGAGTGCTGTCGAAACTATTAACATCAGTTTCTGATTTTTCCCGATATAAGGGCTCGAAGTAAAATTTCGTTTTAATAGCAATCCTAGTCGTACACCTTCCGTATCCACCTTAGTTCCCATAAGCTTCAAGTCAGGAGTATTGGCTTTTCCAATACCATTTTTATCGATGATTGCAATCGAGTTAAAATTAGAATTAGATTTTTTCAAATTTTGTGTAAGTTCGTTCAATTTTTGGGAATTATCCCAATTGGATAGGATAGTTTCATGATGTGCGAGTAATGTTTGCTCCATTAGTAGAAATGTATCATTAGTTAGAGCACTTAACTTCTTAGCATTTGAATAGTTTTCGTTTATCGTATTTTCCTTCAGCGTTTGTCGGTTAACATAGTAAATCGTAGCAAAAATAGAGATTAATACTACAATCATAGTTACCATTGTTACGGTAATGACCCAAAACTTAAGCGGTAGCTTCATTCAGTGTAGATCCTTCCTTTTTTATAACCATAATGTTACATAAATTATACCAAAAGAAAGAATGGTACCTTCATCTAGAAGATGTTTTAATATTTTTATTTATAATAAATGTGAAAGCGTAGACAAAAAATATTTTAAGTAGAAACGCCCTACAATTTACTCTTTTTACATATTTTCCTGATAAAATAAAAGTACACGATGGACATTTTTTTGAACACCAGGTATTCCGTCATATACGTCGGTCCATAAACCCTTTAAACGATGCTCTCATTTCTTATCACAGCTGACTTAGATCACCTACTCCGTTTCCTAGTTTTTCCTTTACTATAGTGACCTCTAGTATTATTGCTGTGACTTTCTTTCGATGTCATTTTTGTAAATTATTTTTTTCAATTGTTAAAGTATGTATTCATATTAAAAGTAGATCTCTTTTTACTTATTAGAGATATCTTTTTTGATTATCTCTTTAGAATGGAGGAACTATGAAACACTTACGATGGGGCTTATATCTTCTAACTATTTTTTTATTTTTATTTATTTATAATTCGTTTTTTAATTATGAATTCGTCCTGTTCATTTCGACTTTTTCGTCTATCCACGTCATGCATTTTTGTGTATTCTTCAGTTTTCTGCTCACTTTTTGTTCTATCCTATTAATGATGAAAATTAGCTCATCGAATGATAGTAAAGCCGTTATCGGTATATTAATTACTCTCGTTTTGAATTTATCGTTTCTACTTATTACAGGAATCATCGATTTTATCGGATCGTGGCTGACTTAAAAACATTGCTATACATGTTAAAGATAAACATGGGAACTATAAAAGATGACTCCGATACAAAACGGAAGTCATCTTCATGCAAGCTTTAACCAATTAAGGTGGTTGTATTAAACTGTTCAAATACTAGGACTTAGAAAAAAATCGAGACGTTATTGGTTTGCATTTAATTTAATACGTTTATTCTAGCATTCATTTATTTGATACAAAGTTGATATCTATTCCCCTTTTATATTTTTAGTCAACCATCACATTAAATTTCTTAAAGTAGTATGTATCTTTTTAAATTTCTTAAAGTAGTATGTATCTTTAAGCTTTCCTTTGCTTATAAAAATTCATCATATATTTGTAAGGAATTATCTCGCACCTTTTAATAGTTATCTATTGAAAGATCATTTGTTTATTAAAAGACCTTTCCCACCTTTTGTTTGCAGCGTGTTTACTCTCTCTACGTTTTCAAGAAGAGGTTTTGCCTTTTGAATCAAAGTTTGAGTGACTGCTAGATTTAAAGACGCTTTATGGGATGTTTCATTCGACCATACTTCGTATACATAAACCACATTTGCTTCCTCATCAGAAACACTTACAACATAAATTTCACATTCCTCTAATTTTTCCATTGATCGAGAGGCATTTAAAAGGATATCAACCATTTCTTCTCTTTTATTTTCTGATACAAAGAACTTAGTAAATAAACAGTACTTAGACATATATATCCTCCTTTTGGATTCGAGATATTATTTTACTTTTAGAACCCTACATACTTGTATTAGTCTTTAGGTCTTTACCTCTTTTTCCACATCATGGTTTATTATTTGTAAAAAAATGATCAATCAAATCAAAATTTTAGTTAAGCTCCTTATTCTCAAATTATGTTCAAAATCCTTCTATACTTATAGAAAAAATAATTTCCGTTACTTTTTTCGTCTACTACTGAAATTTATGAAAAACACCTAAATCTTATTCCACAAGATAAGACCGTTCTGAAGAAAAACACGTATTCTAAAAAAGGTCTTTCATGATAACTGCATGTTTCTGAATTCTTTTTTATCAACACATATTTCCTCTAACTTTTCATATAAAAACAAAGAGTGTAGATATTTCGATGTCGAAATGTCTACACTCTTTGTTCAGTAAGTATTCGATTACTGATTTGATTACTGACTTCTTTGTCTAAATCTGATGTCTTATTTTTATTCCATATATTTTTTCACATCGATCGCTGCGTTATGGCTACCGAATCCGAACGAGTTAAATAATTACTGCATTTCCATCGAGCGAGCCCCATCTGTTACATAATCCAAGTCGCACATGGGATCATCGACTTCAAGATTAATCGTGGGTGAAATGATTCCTTCCTGTAAACATTTCGCAAGCGCGATCGCTTCCGATCCACCGGGAGTGCGTTCGCATGTTCCTCAAACAATTTTTTAATCGTACGTATCTCGGACTGATCACCGACAATCATATTCGTCGCATGGGCACTGATTACATCGATGTCATTCGTCTCGATCCCTGCCGCTTCATGGCGAGGTAGGCTCCCTGACTCTCTGGATGGGTCGCCACTATACGATAGGTCTCTGAACTTGCCCCCATATCCGACGACTTCCGCATAGATGGACGATCCTCGTCGCTTCGCGTGTGATAACGACTCTAGAATCAAGATGCCTGCATCTTCCGACATCACAAAGCCATCACGTGTCGCGTCAAAAGGGCTACTCTCTTTTGCAGATGATTCATTTTTTGTAGACAATGCTGTCTTTGCTATAGGCAATTCCGCGATGCCCGCTTCCATCCCATCAGCGAATGCAGCATCAGCTGAAAGTGCTCGAGGATCTACAAGTATGCGTCTTGACCTATCCTTACAGCGATGTTAGTAGCTATATAGACTAATTAGGGTAAAAACGTTATAAAAGTAAGCGGTGACCCATAAAGTTCCGGACTACTTCATGAAGAGGGTTGTTTCCCCTCTTTTTTTACATGTAGTGCTGATGTTTTCGAGTATAGATAAGAAATGTTATCTTCATTAAAACTACTGAAATTAATTGGATTATCGGTAAAATTAATAATAAACGAATGATTTCGACGTCGAACCGTATACACTCATTATTAATTTATTCGTTTCATCAAAATAATGTCAGGGTTACAATCAATAATAAAATGTGTGAGAGTATTTTATACAAATATTTTGGTTTACAATCTTTCTATTTACTATAGTTCAGGTTTTTTACGTAAACAGCTTTTTTCCTTCTAACTACATTTTTTACAATAATAAAGAAGTCCTAAGGTCTAAAAGTTCCGTTTAGTATCTAATACTAGGAACTAGTAATAATATAGCAATCGAGAGTACATTATCGTATCGAGGAGTGAATAAAATGGTTGTTTCTAAAGCTCAGATCACTGCAATTGGTTCCTACGTCCCAAAAAACAAATTAACCAATATGGATTTAGAAAGTATGGTAGAAACAAATGATGAATGGATTGTACAACGCACCGGTATTAAAGAGAGAAGAATAGCGAATAAAGATGAGTATACAAGTGATATTGCTTATCAAGCTGTACTAAATCTGAAAGAGCGCTACAAGAAGTCGATAGAAGATGTAGATATGATTATCGTCTGCACCCTGACACCTGATTTTAAAACGCCAAGTGTCGCTTCCCTTGTTCAAGCAAAATTAGGTATATTACATGCGGGTGCCATTGACTTAAATGCTGCATGCGCTGGTTTTGCGTATGGATTACATATGGCAAATGCTTTAATCAGCTCTGGATTGCATAAGAAGGTACTCGTTATTGGTGCTGAAACGCTTTCTAAAGTCACTGATTATACTGATCGTAATACCTGTATTTTATTTGGTGATGGTGGTGGAGCAGCACTGGTCGAATTCGACGAAAACCATTCAAGTTTTATTTCTTCACATCTCATTTCTGAAGGAGAAAAAGCAAAGAGCTTATATTGTTCTAATCTCTCCGATCAAATATTTAAAGACGAAATAGTAGACAGTAAAAAGATTGTTCAAAACGGTAGAGAAGTTTACAAGTGGGCAGTCAGTACCGTGCCTAAAGGAATGAAACAAATTGTCGAAAAAGGGGCGACTTCCTTAGAGCAAGTCGATTGGTTTATACCGCATAGTGCTAATCTCAGAATGATTGATTCGATCTGTGGAAAAAGCGGATTTCCTTTGGAGCAAACTCTGTATAGCTTGGTCGACTACGGAAATACTTCTTCTGCAACCATTCCTTTATCATTAGACAAAGGAATTAAAGAAGGAAAGATCAAGTCGGGTGACCGTATCCTCTTATATGGATTTGGGGGCGGACTGACTCAAGCTGGTTTATTGTTAGAATGGACTTTGTAAAATCGTAAATTAACACTAAAGCACCCACATTTCAATAATGAACTACCCCATAAAAGTTGGACATAAAAATCCAACTTTTATGGGGTGTTTTTTATGATCAAATATACAAAGGCGTTTAAAGTCCAGGTCGCTGAGCGTTATCTGACAGGACGAGACGGATACCGAGGTGTAGCGATAGAATTCGGGATAGCACGTGAACTGATCCGTGAGTGGTTGCGTCTCTATGAGCGTTGGGGGGAAACGATCTTCGATCCTTCCTATACAAGCCACTCGCTGGCATTTAAACTGGAGGTATTAAATGACATGGTGATTAACAGGCTGTCCAATATAGAAGCGGCCGTAAAGTACCGAATTTCCTCCCCAGGGACGATCTCGAGATGGCGATCAACGTATGAACGGGAAGGGACCGCAGGTCTGGTCGCCAGACCGAAAGGACGTGCCCCGATGGCGAGACGCAAGAAGAAGGAATTTGAAGAAATGACAGAAGTCGAGAAGCTTAAAGAGCGGATCGAGTATCTCGAGATGGAGAACGCTGCGTTAAAAAAATTGAAAGCCTTGGTTCAAGAAGAGAATGCGCGACGAACCAGATCAAGGCACAAGTAATCGACGAATTGCGGTCAGTCTATCCCGTTCCGGGACTCCTTCGCGTGCTCGGTATGGCACGAAGCGTCTATTACTATTGGCGGACGCGCCTGACGGGTGAGGACAAGTATGCGAAGGTGAAGACAGCTATCCATACCCTCTTCCACGAACACAAGGGACGATGTGGCTATCGTCGCATCCACGCACTTCTCGAACGCCAAGGCTTCCGGCAAGACCGAAGACCGTACGCCGTCTAATGAATGAGCTCGGTCTCAAATGTCTCGTCCGTATGAAGCGATACCGCTCCTATAAAGGACGGGTCGGAAAGGTCGCACCGAATCTTCTCCAACGTGACTTCAAGGCCACCGGCCTGAACCAGAAATGGGTGACTGACGTCACTGAGTTTCACCTGTTCGGGGAGAAGCTCTACCTCTCGCCGATGATGGACTTGGGAAACCGTGAGATCATTGCTTATACCCTATCGGACCGCCCTACCTATCAATTCGTTGGTGAAATGTTGGATCAGGCAATCGGGAAGCTCGACGGGAAAGCCCGACCGATTCTGCATTCCGACCAAGGGTGGCATTATCAATATCGAGCGTTCGTCGGTACGCTTCACGAGCACGGCATTACGCAAAGCATGTCCCGTAAGGGCAACTGCCTCGACAACGCAGCCATCGAAAGCTTCTTCGCTGTGCTCAAGTCAGAGCTCCTGTATCTCAAGGAGTTCGATGACATGGACCACTTCAAATGTGAGCTCGAGCGTTACATCGAGTACTATAACCATCGTCGTATCAAGGGACGACTAAAAAACCTGAGCCCAGTGGAATACCGGACTCAGGTCCTCAAGGTCGCCTGACAAATTATTTATTGTCTAACTTTTTTGGTTCAGTTCATAAATACTAGGGGATGTTGATCTTATATCGAAGCTGCGACTTCTTGTAAATTGTCTGCTGTTTCGGCAATTGAATCGGCGATGCGGCGCATCCCTTCGATTGTTCCGGCGACATCACTTGTATCTGACGATAACTCGCGTACTTGTCGTGAGACAACTTCTGTCTGTTCGGAGATTCTAGAGAATACGTGGACTATTTCTTGCATTTCAGTCGTCGTCTGAACGACTGCGCTTTCTGTCTCCCCCATTCGTTTCGACACAACCAGCATTTTTTGTGTGATTTCCTGTGCGATACGTGATGTCTCTGCTGCTGATTGTTTACTTTCTTCTGCCAACTTTCGTACCTCCTGAGCAACGACCGTGAATCCTCTTCCCATCTCACCTGCGCGCGCAGCTTCAATTGAAGCGTTCAAGCTCAGTAAATTTGTTTGGTCCGAAATCGTCGTTACCATCCCAGCAATTTGTTCGATTTCTTCGGATAGCCGAGATAGCTCTGCGACCTGTTCGGTTGTCTGTGTCAGGTCATGAACAACATCTTGAAAATGATGCGTTTTTTCTTCGACCAATGTCACTCCATCTTCTGCCTCCACAACTGCTTTTGTTAAACGATCTGAAATTGTGTCGGTTGTCAGTGAGACGCGTTTCGCATGCTGCTCGATTTCTTGAAAATTCGCTGACGATTCTTCACTCATCGCCGCTAATCCCTCAATTGATCGTTGAACACCCTCACCAACTTGACGCTTTGCTAATTCAATTGCTTGTCGCTCTTCTTCAACTTGCCCTTCATACATCGTCATGACGATTTGCTGTTCTAGATTGAACAGTTTACTCGCAGAACGCATAATACGAATACGCTCAGCTTCTGGCCAGTCACTATTTTCAATTTTATCGCTTAGCACATTCCATACTTTTTGGAAAGCAGCAACATACCATTTAGTCTGTAGACCAATCTGTACATGGCGATCTGCGATCCGACGACGAGCTTCTATGTATTCCATCGTCACTTTTCCTTCAAACATTTGAAGAATGTGTCGAGAGAGCGTTCCTTTTAATCGTTCGAGAGTCGAATGATGCTCAATCAAACGACGTAAAGAAGGAATCCGAATCAGCTCTTCATAGAACGCATCGACCATACTAGGCATCCAATGAGCTACATCCGTATAAATAACACGTACCATTTGTAAATCGAGGATGGTTAGATCAATTAAGTGAAGCTGTTCTTCCAAAGAACTCGGTACTTTCAGGATGGCATGCGTAGCTTCAGCTTCAATTAACGCATCAAAGGTTACTACTTTTGCTGTTTTAAACCATTTCATTTATTTCTCCCCTTCATTTCCAGTTAAACCTCGCCTCTTATATCGTCGTATTTTATTGGAATTTGAATGGGAGTTCAAAGAACGGTGTCTTTTTCTTTTTAAGATAAATTATTTCATTGTCGTTATAAGGATCCTGCGATAATTGTATATTTCCCTTATCAAACCGATAACTATTGAAGTATTTTAAATTCCAAATCCTATTCTCACTATTAATTGTAGTAACGTTTTAATCATACTATCACCCTGATCTTCAGGCGGAAGAATACAGTCTAAATAATTGCAGATATAGACATGCACCAATGATAGCGAAAAGGAGAATGATAGTGAAGATACCGAGAGGTGCAATCCATCCTGATGCGTAGATGGCGAGAGGAGCCAGCGACTTACCAAGTGTGTTTTGAAGACTATCAGCAGCTAGATACTGACCTCTTGCCTCTTCAGGAGCATAATGACCGATGAAACTTTGTGTGACAGGTGTACGCATGATCTCACCTAACGTGAAGATGAGCGTACAGCCAAACAGAAACCAGATGTTGTTATTCCATCCGACTAAAAACGTACCTCCTCCTGCAAGTAGCGTCGACATGACAAAGAGACGTTTTTCTGACCAATGTTTGAGTCGATTCGTTACGGGAAGAATCAAGATGACAAACAAAAGACCATTAAAGCCTACCAACCACCCAAAAATGGATTGGCTCGTGAGCTGAAATGAATCCATCAGGTATGGTACAAGAGGTTGTGTAGGTACATTCTCTATCACATAGACTGGTAAGTAGAGATCGAGTTGCATCACTGGGAAGAGCGAACAAATTCCCGCAATCACGTATATCAGAAAAATACGATCTTTGAGAATAAATCGATAACCAGACCATTTAGATTGAAAGGCAGATTTAAGTGGGATTGTGACATCTTTTGGCTTGGAACGATCAGGTAAGGTTTCACTGACGATAAAATAGATCGTGATGAAGTAAAGGAACAGAACCGTTGCACAGGTCCATAACAACAGTTGACGATATTGAAAAAAAAAGACTGCCCCGATAATAGGTCCTAAAACGGCACCTATATTGTTCACAGTCATAAATGTCGCGTACACCTGTCGCAATTCATCCTTTGGTACCGTGTCCGCTACCATCGCTGAACTTGCGGGCCGATAAAATGCTGCCCCTATCCCAATTCCGATAAATGCAACATAATCGATCCAAGGAGAGGAGGAGACGGCAAATAGAATGAACATACTCATTTGCAAAAATGTTCCGATCAGCATGACAGGACGCCTCCCTAACGTATCCGCAACACCTCCTCCTATTAAACTTCCGATGATACTTAGTAAGGGCGGTAGTACCATTATTAGTCCAGCAGTCTGTAAGCCAAGTTTTTGACCAAAGTAGACCGTCAAAAAAGGAAAGTACATCCAAAATAATAAATTAAATAATCCTTCTCCTACCAGTCTGACTTTCACATTCGAATTCCAATAAATTTTGTTCATAATAACTCCTCTCAAATAAATAAGGAATAGCGTCTTCCTTTTGTAGTTTTACTATAGAGAAGATGATTAATAAGATATAGACTTATCTTTTAATGTGGATTATACTAATATTATGAAAATTGAGTAGACAAACCTTTGTTTAAATTGTACCTTAAAACGAACGTATGTTTGTTTTGAGGTACTTTATTTTTAACTATCGCTTTTTTGTTTCTTCCTATTTTTTAAGAATTTTAGAGTTTCTTTGTTATATAACTGACCAATAAAAAGCAGTCCCTGTCTTTATATGACGAGGACTGCTCTTTATTATTTTAAACACGTCGACTTTTTACTTTATCGATCAGAAACAACTACAGACTAACTCGATTAAATAAAAATCACTTATCTTTTCTTAGCCGTAATTAACTCCTACAAGTAGAAGCAGAGATTCGTTTATATGGCTTATATGGAAGTTAAGTCCGTGACCTAGATTTCTCATACACATCATTTTTATTGTTCTTTTGCGACTCAATTATCAATAAATCATTCAATGTAGTGGAATGGAGGGAGTCAATGAATAAGGAATAGGCTTTATCCATCACGTAAGGGATGGCATATCCACCTATATAGCTACGTTCTGCATCTGTGGAATGCGTCATCTTTTCAAATTGTAAAACGACTTCGCTCACTTTAATTTGAGTAGCTGGTTTTGCTAACTTAAATCCACCTCCCCTTCCACGAACAGTGCGAAGAAGGTCTAGCTTACTCAAGATCCAAACAATTTTCATTAGATGATTTTCCGAGATGCGTTGAGCCTCTGCTACTTCTTTCACTGTCACTAATCGTGAAGGGTGTGTCCCAGCAAACAACAGTGTACGGATGGCATAATCGGTCGATACGTTTATTCTCATAAATATAAGAGTCCTCCTTGCGCTCTACAATGAACCATATCTGTCGGCATATAACAAATCATTCTTTTCGATATAATACAGTTTTACAACTTTTTTTATTATAGAATATGTAGGATGTCCAGACAAAATAAATATCTTAATTTTAAGAAGAAAATTGAATGAATGTAACAATATTACAAATTGATTTATCAGCCTTTTAATCTGCTACTACTCTTTCTCAAGAGCAATTTAGATATAAAAAAACAAGCCACCTATTTAGATAGCTTGTTTTTTTACGATTTGCGAAATACCCAATAAGACTGACCAAGATAATTTAATCCCGTATAGATGACCATCCCGATTAGAATTGCGCCAGTCTCTTGTAGATTTGGTAAAAGGTAATGGACTCCCCATAGACTAAAACGATAGGCAATGAGGTAGCTGATGGAAACGACGATTAAAAAACGGATCCAATAGGACAACCCTCCTGCCTCTTGGCGAAAGGTGAAACGGCGATTGAGCATGTAGCTGATCCAAACACCACATGCATTCCCAATGGCCGTCGCTCCCCAATAACCAGTATGCAAGACATGAAAACAAAACAATGTCAACGTCAGACCAACCAACGTATTGAGGATTCCTACTAATAAGAAACGAAGGAAGGTCATCATTCTCGTTTTTTCTCGACGACATAACGAGGACGCCGCTTGACTTCCTGATAGATTTTACCGATATATTCACCTATCAGTCCGATCCCGAGTAACTGAAGTCCCCCGATGAACCAGATGGACATCATTAATGACGTCCATCCATCCATTGCCTCTCCTTCATATCTGCGATAAAGGGCATACCCAACAAATCCGACCGAGACGAAGAGCATAAACAGTGAGACTAAAAATAACAGCTTAATCGGGCGGACACTAAATGAGGTTACCCCGTCCCATGCAAGAGCCATCATCTTCCGTAATGGGTATTTCGATTCCCCTGCTTGACGTGCTTGACGTGTGTAGGTCACTTCTGTTGTTTGGAAACCAAGGGAAGGCACCATTCCTCGCAAAAAGAGATTACGTTCCGGATGTGCACAAAGCGTTTCGACGGCTCGTTTGCTCATGAGACGATAGTCTGCATGATTGAAAATGGTTTCTACACCTAGCCAGTCAATGAAGCGATAAAAACCTTGAGCAGTGGACCGTTTAAACCAACTATCGGTCTGACGATCTTCTCGTACGCCATAGACTATATCATTCCCTTTCGCAAATTCACCCAAGAACTGCTCGATTACTTTTACGTCATCTTGAAGGTCTGCATCCATCGACACAACACAATCTGCATGTGTGTGTCCTTCGACAAGACCCGCGAACAAAGCATTTTGATGTCCAACGTTGTGAGCTAATTTTAATCCTCTAAACCGACCATCCTGTGCATGGACATCTTCGATTTGAGACCAGGTATCATCTTTACTTCCATCATCTACGAATAAGACAAAGGAGTCCTCAGAAATGAGGTGTCTTTCTCGCCACTCTGTTAAAAAACGGTGCATCGTACGGACCGTCAAGCGTAATACTTCCGTCTCGTTATAGCATGGAATTATTACACCTAGCGTAGGTGTCTTCGTCATTGTCATATCATTACTCCTCCATGAACGAAATTACTTCGTGCTCTCTGTAGTAGCTTGAATACGGTACAACCGAATCTTCCAAGCGGAATGCTGATCTTCGAACGTTCTTTCGTACTGCAATCCAATCGCTGCAGCATTTTTGATTGGTACAGCAGATAAGAGATATGTTGCACCTATCTGCTTCAACTGTGCTGTATTGATGGACAAATGTTGAATTGGAACTTGGTGTTTCTTCGTGTATTCGTATTCTTTACCGAGCTCGGAAGAAAACAAATAAACTCGATTTCCCCACGTATCAAAATAACGTTGCAATAGATCACTTTTATTTAGTTCTTCAGCAATCACCTTTCGGAAGGAAGCTTTATACCATAGCGGATAAAAGTTCACATAGCCATCCACAGTCTGCATCCCATTGTACTGAGCGATCGCAGGGTGCATTCCGATAGAGGCAACCTGGTAATCTTTTGTAGGTTGGTCAATAAACCGTTTGATGTCAGAGAACTGAGAAGTCGCATAAAATGCCTCATAGGATGGATGATGACGATAAAGGAACTCGGGATTCCATGCGAGCAAGACAAAGGTTTGGGCTATTAGCAGGCAAATCACCCATTTTAGTTTAGCTGTTCTCCATAACCAATCGAGCATCAAGTAAAACAATGCATACCACAACATCGGTTGAAGAAAGTGGAATCGGGAGAAATTGAAAGTTCTGATGAGAGAGACCTGTTGCTTTAACGGGTTCCATCCCTCATAGAACCAAAATGCATACCAAAGTGATAAACCAAAAACAAACCACATTAAAGTTCGAATTCGCTTTGCTGCATGATCTTTTTGACGGAATACTAAAAATCCGACAATCAAGAGTGTTAGTAGGATAATGGGCGACTGAACCGCCCGATCATGTGTATGACCGAACATCAAATTTTTAAAAAACAAACGGATACTGGACCAAAAGCCGTTGTTTCCCGTCTCGAAGTCATTTCGACTGGTAGGTTCTTCCTCCCACAACATCGAGAAGACCAATCGATATTCAATTAGTAAATATAATAAGACTTGAAAACAATATGCGATCCAAAATCGACTATGAAAACTACGTTCGCGGATTTCCTTCATCACATGGTAGAGGGCAAGCGTTGCTAAAAAGAAAATGATTCCTAACACAAAGCTAGAATAGAATGGAACCAAAATTAGTATTAACGCACTCAACTTTATCTTTCGGCCACGCCAGATATTCCAGTACGCCCACAATAAGAGCGGCATCCCAAGCGTACTGAGCATGCCTGATGGCCAGAATGGAGTCCAAGAAAATAAAACCGCCACCCATAAAGTATATGATTTAGGAATAACACCTTTCGCATAATCACGTAACAATAGGTACATTCCTAAAAAAGCAAAGATTCGGACCAGTGTTTGACTGATTACATATGCCGTAAACGGCGAGAACCATTGATACAGCCAAATGATAGCCGTAAATTCGCTGACAAAGGCATTTCTTGAGACAACCCCACTTAATAAGTCAGGAACAGTCGCTTGAAGGCTTGCATAAATACTATTCGTATCGACCAATGTTTTGTACCAAACGATATTCGAATCTAAATTATCATGAATACGAACATGAGCATGTTCCCCAAGTAAGACCATCGGGGAAATGTAGAGACATGCTAGCAACATCCCTATTAAAATGCGAGTTCTTTCTCTCATCGTCTCCCTCCTTCTTTTTGATTTAAGATTAAATCTATTAATTTATAACCCTATTAAATACAAGGTATATCCTTTTTCCGTTCCATTTTTAGATACGACGAATTGTAATATTAAGTGCAACACCTAGCTGAAAACACAAAAAAAACCCATAACGACCTCGTGTAGAATAGAGTTACCACACCAAATTCAACGGAGGATTCGTTATGAGCTATGTTCATCTTACCACATCAGAAAGAGTCAAAATAGAAACTTATCTAGAGCTTGGATTTTCAATGCGAAAGATCGCTCAGCATCTCGGACGACAGCCGTCCACGATTTCACGTGAGCTCAAACGGAATCCTTCCTACAATGCGATCAACGCCGGACTGCGTTATGAGATGCAAAAAAAGAATTGTGGAGCACGCACGCTGTTCAGCACTTCGCTTGGCTCATGTATCCTTTCGAAACTGCGAGAGACATGGTCTCCCGAACAGATCGCCGGACGGCTCTTTCACGAACAGGGACCATCGTACAGTACAATCTATCGATGGATATATAAAGGATTCATCAAGAGCGATTTAGGCGTTTTACGACAAAAAGGAAAGCGCCAAAAGCCACGTGAGACAAGAGGTCGCTTCAACATCGGGCTTCCGATCAGTAAACGTCCGTCGGACGTCCGGGGTCGAGAAACGTTCGGGCATCGGGAGTTGGATACTGTCGTATCGGGACGAGGGCAGACAAAGGCGTGTGTTGCGACATTCATCGAACGTAAAAGTCGGTTCTATATCGTACTACCGATGGTCGATCGTTCTTCTCACTCGATGGAACATGCCATCCAAACACTTTACTCTTCTTTCCCATCGGGAACGTTTCAAACCATGACGACGGATCGCGGTAAGGAGTTCAGCTGTCACGAACGGATACAGGACTCTCTTGGTATCCCAATGTACTTTGCGGATCCCTATTCTTCATGGCAACGTGGCAGCAATGAGAATGCAAATGGTCTTCTCCGTGAGTTCTTCCCAAAGGGAACCAACTTCGGAATGATCAACAAGACAGAATTAGATTACGCACTTTCTAGAATCAACAATCGACCAAGAAAGTGTTTGGATTGGAAAACTGCATACGAGGTCTTTTCCGAAGAAGTGTTGCGCTTAATTTGACAAACCGTCATACAAAATAATTGGTTTCTTTTACTTCCTTTAAGTAATTTATGTGAATCATCTTCCTTTTCCATTCTTTTTTATGGTATATAATCCCTAAGGAACCATTTTCAACAATACCCTATACCACAATAAGATAATCTCTATTTATTAATAAATACCTTATTGTAAGTGTATTTCAATAAAAATTACTGAATGGTTTTGAATGGATACGCTCGTTTTTCTTGAGAAAACAGTGTTATCACATTTTCGTCGAATTATTAATGGAGGGTTGAAATGAGGATCACACAATATACCGATCATACGATTCGATTATTGCTTTATTTAGGAAGTAATCAAGAAGACTTTAAAAAGATAGAAGATATTGCAGATCACTATATTATTTCATCGAATCATTTACGAAAAGTGATGCGACACTTTCATCGCTGGGATATACGGAAACAAGACGGGGTCCTTTAGGGGCATTCGTTTAAGACGACGTCCACATGAAATCAACATCGGTCGACTTTTTCGAGAAATAGAACCTCTTCATTTAATTGAACAAATAGATAGCCCACTGTTTCCCTTTAGTAATATAAATGAACGCTGGAAATCAATGTTTGATCAAGCGTTAGATGCCTTTTTGAGAGAACTAGATAAATATACGCTGGCAGATCTTATAGATAATCCAGATGAACTCTTTACCCACCTTTCATTAAAATGATTCTTTTATTAATTACTATGTCAAGTTGTGAATTGTGATTTTTCCATGCGATTAAAAACCATTTTCTCCTTTCACTCCATTCACTCACTTTCATCTCTTCAATCAAAAATTAACTACTTAAGAGTCTTTAATCCATCATTAATTGCTCATGTTGTATTTCTCTCTTGCCTATTTGGAAGGCTTCAAGCACATTCAAATACCAACTGTTGATAAGAATATAGTGTATCATTGGCTAGGGAAGAGGAAATGAGGAGCTTTATATTGAAAACAGAACAGTTTCAATTGATTTGTATGCAAATTGCACTTGAAGAATTTACTATTGCTTATGATATATTACTTTATAAAGAAAGCATTACGCTTAAAAAATAAATAGCCCTCAATCTAATGCAGCAAATTCGTTCGGAATTTGATTTTTTTTGAATGGATAGTCGCAAAACACCTTTTATGAGTAACGTTTTTTGTTTATATGCACAATTGAAGATACTATCATTCTGAAAGTATGAACACAATTTTTTTAACCATGCCTTCTTAAAATGTTAAACTCATCTATTTATCAAGAGTTTTTTTGCCTTTATTTTATAACGCCATAACTTAGGTAGCTCAAAATCATGAAAGGTTCTTTAGGAGGAGAAATTATGTCTTTTTTATCCATTATTTTTGTTTTAATTGTTTCGTTAGAACACTTCTACATACTTGCTCTCGAAATGTTTTTCCTATCTTCTCAAGCAGCTAAACGTTCTTTTGGTCTCAGTGATGAAGCTGTAGCGTCAAAACAAATTCAAACACTTTTTGCTAATCAAGGACTGTATAACGGTTTCTTAGCAACCGGACTTTTATACGGACTGATTCGTGAAGATCAGGGAATTGTGATCTTTTTCTTATCTTGTGTTATTATTGCAGCTTTATATGGGTCTATTACCTCTAATCGATCTATTTTAATAAAACAAGGTTTACCAGCAATCATAGCTTTGTTACTTGTACTTTTGGTATCATGAAGAACAATTGATATTAATATTTTTAAAAAAGTATAAGTTAGACTGTGTAAAGTCTAACTTATACTTTTTTTAGTTTATTATCTTTAATAAAGATATTTATTTAACCTTTTAAAAATTAAAATATGAAACAATGAAAGAATTTTATTGAATTTTCTATGGTAATCTTTTGTATGGCATATGAATTTTTCTAAAAAAAAGCTATATTTTTTACATGTTTGGGTACAATTAGATAAGAACATTATCTATAAATACTTTGTTATTCTGTTCCATTTAAAATTGTCCAAAGGAATGGTTTTATGTCTCGAGACAAAGATAGTACAAAAAAATATTTTTATTTTTTACCTACACGAAAGAAAAATTTAAACTATTTTTCAATCGTCCATGACGAAAGCAAAGTGTCTGAAATTGGGAGCTTTATAGAAAAAGCAGCTGCTAATGGAGATATCATATCTATTGCAGCCATCGATTCTTATCGGATTCTATACTTTGATGCTTACATTGAAAATTTTGACTCTTTTCGGCATGAAGTTTATCTCATTAAATCAAATCTTGAATTAAAAGTACTCCCTTATAAAAATATATTGCATATCAAAATAAAAGAAATTTAAGCTTATTTCTCATATTCGTTTGTAAAATCTACTGTCCTCAATAATAAAAAGATTACGATGATCTCCAAGTTTGTGTATACTTTAGCTAAAAACATATAAATATAATATATGTTATATTCTACAGAAACATGAGGTTAATAATATGATATCTTCACCAGTTCATCCTTTATTAAGTGAATTAGATGAATATGAAAAGAGTTATTATAGACATCATCAAACTATGAACAGCTGGTCCATTCTCCAACTCTATAGACACCTTATTGATAAGAGCAATGAGTTTCTTGATTTTGCAGAGTAATGTGAGTTCGCCCCTCCTTTAGCTACGAAAGGACGAACACGATTCGGGAACTTAGTTTTCTTATATGGTGAAGTTCCATGGGTACGTATAAGGTTTCGAGATGATCTTGATATCGAATTAGAAAATAATTTAGATTATGCTATTCTTAAGGAGAGCGCAAGACAATTAGTTACACGTATCGACCAAGTTAAGACACACGCTCAAACAATAGATTCTTCAAGAAAAATTTATCAAGAAGAACTTGGTTGGTTAAATGTATCCGACTGGCTTGAATGGTTAGATATTCATTTACAGTATCATTTAAGAAAAAGATAGATATTTCATCAACCAGTATTCATTATGTATGAAATTAATAGATCTTCCTGTTTTTCCTGAGCATATAAACTTTTCTTCTTTTATAAAAAAGAGCATCCTTGTCGGACGCTCTTTTTTAATGGTTAAATATTTAATCCTTATTTTGAAAGATTTCTGTGTTTTCAATACGAATTGAATCTACGATACCGCAATCCATACAAAACGAAAATATTTTATGAGCACCTTGAAATGATCCTTTTGTTGGTTTTAGTGGAATGTAGTCTGTTGCTTCGTGAAATTTAGTACTTCCGCAGGATGAACAAATTTTATTTTCCATTTAGTTAACCTCCATTAAACATTATTAAGATAAGTATTTATTTATAATCTTTGTTTATCATTCGTATCGTTCTGACACTTACTTCTTTCATGATATTTGTCTTATATGCTTTTAACACTACGTTTTCTTTCCTATTACGTAACTTATAAGCAATTATCCCTTTATTTCGATCATAAGTTTCAGAATTAAAAAGTCGTTTTGAAGATGTTTTTATAGAAGTAGAGACGTCTTCAATATCTAAAGCTTTTCCTCCCTGTTCTACCTGAAAGCACTCTAACCAAGATATCATTTCATTTTGACTTTCCATCCTAAGATTTTTAATTTTAAATTTAATTAGTAGCAATGGCATCGTTTTATTCTCGATAGGATTAGGTGGAATCATTTCAATCGTTTTTATGTAGATACTAAATTTATTACTTATATATCGCCTACCATCAAAAAAGTCGTTCTGATCCATGTAAGAAAGATTTTTCATTTTTATTCGTTTTTCAGCTTTACTTGTCTCGTTTTCTGATTGGGTAAGACTCACACAAAAAATCACTAGAAAAAAAAGTGAAGTTATTGGTCTGACCAGTAGCATAGTATCACTCTTCCGCTTTTTCAATTAAGTTGATAAAGGTCGATTTTCTCTCACTCTCATTTTTATTTTAATGCAAAAAAGCGTTTTCTTTTTATATTCTACTTTATCTTATCTTTCTAGTATAAAATAATCAAATAATTGCATCATTATCAATATTATTGAACTCAATTTATTTCTTCAGAAGAATTACTTTATATCACCTGGAAATAGCCGATAATTAAAGAGAAGCTTTTTATTAGGAGGAAGCAGTTTGAATAGTGTAACTAAGTGGCCATTCCTAATTTTAATAGGAATCAGTGTCATGTTTTGGTATGGAAATATGGTCTATGAAGGGTCTGAGTGGATTCGTTTAACTTTTCTTAACACTATTCAACTTATAATTGGAATAGTGAGCACGTTTTGGATTTTACGCCTCTTAAGAAGTCTTAGTACTTCATTAAAGCTATTTTGGCTCTTCCTGAGTATGGGTACAGGACTCTCCTTTATCGGTACTTTAGTTTGGATCATTAACCTCACAATTACAAAACAGGCATTTGAAGCCCCTCCACTTTCATATTTTTTGTGGGCACTATGCTATATATGTTATTTTATTGCTTTATTATACAGACTAAGAAGAGCTTCTATTCAGTTTGCGAATATGACTTATTTTTTTAACACGATGATTTATATGATTGCTGCCATTTCAATCAGCTATTATTACTTGCTTTATCCTTTATATCGTATTGAAGAGCACTCATTAGGAAAAATTACATACACTGTTATTTTTCAAATTGCTGATTTGGGCATTTTATTTTTTATCATTACTCTCTTTTATCTAATTCAGTTTAATAAGAAAAATAAATCCCTGAATTATCTGATCATAGGCCTATTCCTACAAATATTAGGTGATATGCTGTTTGCTCAAATGATGATTAGTGAGAACTATCAAAGCGGAAAGGTTGTCGACTTCGTTTGGACGATTGCTTTACTATTTATAGGTTGTTCCGCATACTTCTATAAAGATGAATCAAAGCTTACGATTGAGCCTAGAACTGCCTTTTTCCCTACATTAAAAAAGGAGTTCCTCTTTCCTTATTTAAGTATTTTAGTTTTATCAATTTTAATGATGGAAAGTTACGATTGGTCACTAAATGCACTTAGCTTCGGATGGATCATGATTTTCCTATTGATCATTGTAAGGCAAGGAATCACGACCTCAAAAAATAATAGATTAGTTTTAAAACTTAATGAAATTGCTTATACGGACATGCTTACCAAGCTAGGAAACCGCGCGGCATTTTTTAAAGAAACACAATATGCAATGGACATGAGTCAACAAGATTTCACTTTTATACTTTTACAAGTAGAAAGAGTAAAAATGTTTAATGATGTTTTCGGTCATCAAACGGGTGAGAAACTTATTAAAGAGGTCTCCAATCGCTTAAAACATACCATTGATATGAATGTTAAATTATATCGTTTTAGTGAAGATGAATTTATGATCGTAACACCACATAAATCCATTGCAGATATTCTGTTATTAAACGAGTCTATTTTTAATGTATTACAGCCGACATTCAAAACATCTGATTTCGAACTGAACATCATTGGACATATTGGCATCACCCATTATCCGAAGCAAAGTATATCCTTGGAAAAAGTTCAACAACATACGGCTGAAGCGCTCTATCAAGCAAAACAGTATGGTAATTATTCTTTTGTTATTTACAACAATGAAATAGAATCAAACCTGCTACGTAAATTAGAAATGGAGTCTCACTTAAAGAACGCAATCAATAATAATCAGCTTTCCGTATATTATCAGCCTAAAATTGATCTCACCTCTGGATGTCTCGTCGGTATGGAAGCATTATTACGATGGGAACATCCAAAATTCGGATGGATTTCACCTGCTGAGTTCATTCCTTTAGCTGAAGAGACTGGATTAATCAATGAAATTGGAGAATGGGTATTATACACGGCTGCACAGCACAACAAACAGTTACAACGAATCGGATTTAAACCATTATTGGTTTCAGTGAACGTATCCGCTCTTCAGTTTCAAAACCCTCATTTTTGCAGCATGGTGGGAGAAGTCCTTGCAAAAACAAAATTAGATCCTGAATGGTTAGAATTAGAAATTACAGAAAGTATTGTTCAAAACATTAAAGAAAGCTTTAACATAATGCAACAAATAAAATCAATGGGTATAAAAATATCCATTGATGACTTTGGAACTGGTTATTCTTCTCTAAATGTTTTAGAACAACTTCCCATCGATACCTTAAAGATTGATAAATCTTTCATCGATCGAGTTTCATATAATAATCCTTCACCTATGGTAAAAACAATCATAGAACTGGCATTAAATCTGGAATTAAACGTTGTAGCGGAAGGCATTGAGACAGTGGAGCAAAAAGAAATCCTTTATAGAAATGGATGTATGATTGGTCAAGGCTATCTCTTCTCAAGACCTGTTGATTACTATACTTTTGTTGACTTCCTTACATCGTATGCACAGTCAAATGTCACTTCGTCCTGAATTAAGATGCATAAAGCAACCGATTGATATAATCGTTGCTCTATGCATTTTATAGTTTATATACCATTACTAATCATTGATTGTTGTCGATTTTCTAAATATTTTTACATCTGCTATGAATCATACACCTATTTTTAGAAGTCATAAATCATCTCTGTTCTTTTACATCTATACTAGTGAGATTAACGTTAAAAGGAGTACGAATGCGGTATGTTCAATAGAATCAATCTGCGTTACTTTATTCTCGTTTTGTATTTACTCGGTTATTATTGCTGGATTTTGTTATATCCAAACTCTCCTTATCAATCCATTGGAAGCAGTATCTGTTCAATCATTGGCCTCTTGATTGCTTTGTATTTTTTGATCCTTACTCTTTTGAAAACCATAAATAAAGAACGCACATTCTGGTCCATCATCACTCTAGGCACATTTTTTTATTTAGCAGCGGAAATTTTATGGATGATATCAGACACTATGTTCGGTAAAGAAGTAATTTTTATCAGTTGGTCGGATGTTTTTTATCTCTTACAAATCATCTGTATTCTCAGTGCATTATTTTATAAAATCATGCATCAAACCAAAATGATCATGCATTTATCTTTCATGTTCGATTTCCTTATTATTCTCATTATCGCAACGACATTTTCTTGGTACCTTTTAATTTCTCCGGTTCTTGCAAGTAGTGCAGCTACACCTTTAGCATTTATCATTTCCCTAGCTTATCCTATTGGTGACCTTGGGATGTTAATTGCAGCTGTCTTTTTAATGATGCATAGATCGTCTCGAACCCATACGTCCTCTATGATTGTGATTATCTTAGCCGTATGTATACAGGCAATTGCAGATTCAGCCTATCTCTATTTAATTTCTATCGATAATATCTCTTCAGGTAGTGTGGTTGATCCACTCTTTATCTTGAGTATAATCTTATTAAGTTTTGCAGGAAGAACGAAAACTTCTAAGTTCGTTATTAAACATTCTTCTATTCAACTGGAAAAACTAAACATCTTTCAAGTTTTAATTCCTTATAGCGGGATTTTATTTTTATTTACTTTCATGGTATTTCATTCCAATAGCTTTGACATTATTTCAGCGGGGTGTGGAATATCGATTTGTCTTGTACTCATTCGACAAATTGTGATTGTTCTAGAAAATCAAAAACTTGTCGATAAATATATTCATCAGGCTAATGCGCTAGAAGTAAGCGAAGAACGATACAAGTCGTTGTTCGAATATCATCCTCATCCAGTTTGTTCGATGGATTTAGAAGGGAACTTTGAAAGTGTAAACGAAGCATGTAGTCAGTTATTTAATCTTAGTTCTGATGAATTAGTCGGTCAAAATAGTTTAGCCTTTATTGAAAAAAAGTCGAAAACGATAATGCTTCAAGAACTCGAATTTGTCTTTAAGGGCTCCCCACGCAGCTATGAAGTCAAAATTCTTAACAGTGAAGGAGGAATCATCTGTATGAACCTCACAAACATCCCAATCATTGTACAAAACGAGATAGTCGGTATTTTTGCCATTGGAAAAGATGTTACAGAGGAAAAAACTATTGAACAACAAGTGAAATATCTCGCTTATCATGACCAATTGACAGGCTTGAGTAATCGATCTGCATTTGAAAATCATTTAACTTCTCTTATAGAAGGAACATTCAAACAATCAGATTTTAAGTTAGCGCTATTTTTCATCGATTTAAACGACTTTAAACATGTTAACGATACCCTTGGTCACGATATTGGAGACTTATTATTGCAGGCTGTAGGGGGACGTCTAAAATCTATAGAGAAACAGTTTGAAATGATTGCACGTCAAGGAGGAGATGAGTTTACTCTACTACTTAAAAATGTGCTGACACAAGAACAATTGAAACAACGAGCCGAGTTAATTCTTTCTGTTTTAAAAGCACCCTATTACATTAACGGCCAAACCATACTCTGTCCTCCAAGCATCGGTATATCATCCTCTCTCACTGACGCAACAACTGCTATGGAAATCATGAAACAGGCAGATATAGCTATGTATCAAGCGAAAAAGAATCGTTTAGGTGCTTATGTTTTATATAGCGACCTCCATCTAACATCTAAACAAAAGTAAATTTAATTTTTTTATTTTCCAAACACTATATTTTCAAAAAAATACCTTTTAATCCCTTTAATAAACATGTATACTTTAATCATGTAATACATGGGGGGGTTAAACGTTGCATTTTTTTTGAAAAAACGTGTTGTCTCTGAACGATATTGGATTCCTCAATCTGAGTGGCAACGAACATGTGCACGTCGTAACGTAAAAATGCAAACACGTCCTTATGAAACGTTTGTTGGATTAGCCTACAACAAAGAAGAACAACTTGTTCAGATTACCAAAAACACCTTAGCTTCAGCCTCTATTTTTTATGTAACTCTTTTGGAAGAACAATCGATCCATCCGAATATCTTGAACCAGCAGTCTTCCTTAAGTGTTCAGCAGGTTCATCCAGAATCTAAACTTATTGACAGCGTTTCAGAGTTCGAGCTATTGGATTTATATGTAAGAAAAGAAGGGATTGGCGAAAGGGGATTGTTGCTTGAAGCTTTAATTGACGACCTTCAATGCCAGTATAATAAATTTTCTATCCATGGAAGTTATAATCATATCTCGCATTCTGGATTGATCTCTTTAGAATGTTTTTCTCGCTATGGATTTAAATTGGAAAATGGACAATTAATCTACCAAAAAACATAAAAAACGTCTTTAGCCGTGTGCCCCACGAACAAAAGACGTTTTTTAATTAGTATTTTTCATTAAAGTTTATAGCTAGCTTTGCTTGGTTGGTAAAATGACTTGAATGATTGTACCTTTACCAAGTTCGGAACTTAACTCAATTTTCCCATTGTGTGCCTCGACAATTTCTTTACAGATGGCAAGACCTAAGCCTGTCCCCTCAATTTTAGGATATGAACTCGTGTGTGCTCGATAAAACTTATCAAAGACTTTTAATTGATCGTTTTCAGAAATCCCAATCCCCTCATCTCGGATTTGAATAACTATCATAGCCGCTTTCTGCTTCATCCAGATCTCTATAGACCCACCTTCTGGAGAATATTTTCTCGCATTATAGATCAAATTTGTGAATAACTGTGCCATTTTTTCTTGATCTGCTTCGACCTCCATTTTTTCCTGTTCGTTTATTTGAACATTCCATATGTGGAGTAAGTCCTCCTCACGCTGTACCGTTACTATGTTCTGAATGATTTCCACTAAATCTACCGTCTCTATCACAAATGATTGTTGATTTGATTCCATACGTTGTATGTCTAAGAAATTATCAACCAACAAAGATAATCTTTTTGTTTCAGAGTGTATCGTTTCCAAGTATTTCTTCTGACGATCCATATTGTACGATTTAGCTAATAGCAATTCTGTAAATCCATAAATCGATGAAAGTGGTGTTCGTAACTCATGCGAAACAGTTGAAATAAGTTCTGACTTCAGACGATCCACTTCCACTTCATGCGTGACATCTTTTAACACCAACATGATTCCTTTCAAAGATGCATGATAGCGAACTTCTTCTGCATAAATTGTTACTATTTTCGCTCCATCATTTAATGTGATTTGAATGTCTTCTTGTGGAATTGAATTTGAATAGACTTTATCAATGAATTTATTAAATTTTTCTTTTTGATCTACTCGTCGAACTAATAGTTCATTTTGAACGTCTAATGAGATGAGACCCCGGATATTTTGCTTTTCATTATTCTGTTGACTGTAATCAAATAAATTTAGCAGTGCATGATTAGCAAGTACTTTATTGTCTTCAAAATACATCATTGCCTCTCGAATTGAATGGATCAGAGTCGTTGTTTTTTCTTTCTCGACTTGCATCTCATCAAATACCCTCATGCGTAAGAGTGATAACGCAATTTGGCGAGCAAAGGACATCATATCTTCTAGTTCATCTGTTTCAAACGGCATTTTATAGCGACCAAGATAGATACAAGCCAATACTTCATCAGAACCAGCGTCTAATACAGGTACAGCTGATTCGTAGATATAGTACGGGTGTGGTAACGGGTGATCTAGTGCAATCTGTTTAGTAGAGTGCGTACTGCGTTTTAAAAGTTTAGCTCGCTCTAAGAGTGAACCAGGCATCGCTATCTTTCCAAGTGAGGTTTCTGTAATACCGAATGAAAAGATCTGCTCTAAATGTTCTCTGTCATAAAAAATGATTGCTCCAAATTCTGCATGTGTAATGGCTACTAGCTTTTCAATGATTGTTTCATAGGCTGTATATGTTTCTCGAGATGCCAAGGTTTCGGTCAGTTCATTTCGATACTTTAAATGTTGCTCATTTTGAAGTGTGATACTTAATGCTTCCTCGAGTTCTTCTTGCTGAGCCTGTAATTCTTCTTGTTGAGCGAGCAGTTCTTCACTTTGCATTTGTAATGCTTCGTTATTTAACTGCAAATGCTTTTTTTGTCCAATAATCGATGCTGACATTTGATTGAATGTTTTAGTGAGTTCTCCTACTTCATCCTGTTCATTTAGAACTGGTATTGGCTCCGTATCACTTCCTTGAGCCAGTCTATCTGTTTCTCGATTTAAACGTTTTAACTGTCGTGTAAGTCGTGTTGTAAAAGGTCGTACAAAGAGTAACGTCAATAGAATCAATATCCCAATATTAACTCCTCCAAGAACTTGAGATGCATTGACTAGGCTACCCAAACTTTTTTGAGCAGCCTTTTCTTGTTTATTTATTTCGTTTCGATAGGTTGTAAATGTTGTTTCCATATCTAAAATGTTTTCTCTCATGTCTAAAGAAGAACTATTACTATTGGACAATTGTTGATTGTCGTTGCTTGCAGCTGGAGTCAACTTCGACAATGTATTTTGTTGTAGGAAAGGCTCATCGATTTTTCCATCTTTTTTCTCTTTAACATAATTGATGACGCTCGGTATGACACGATTTGTATAGGACTCATAAAGGAATCGTGTATCCTTGGCATATTTCGCATCTACTTCAGTTGTCTTATTTAGTTTAAACCAATTTGTTTGTTCTTCGATATTTGCTTTTTCTTTATTGATTTCATTTAATACAGAAGTTTCACCATAAAGTGCGTAACCTCGAACGTCATATTGAAGCATTAACCACGACTCATGTAAGAGAGTAGCTTTCGTCCGGTGTTCACTTAAAGTATCTAATTGTTTCTGTGAATCAATCATTTGGTTTTTTGTATAAAAATAGATACAAAGGGTAGATAAAAGTAATGTTATAAATACGCTATAAAACGCAAACATGATTTGTCTTCCAATGGTTCGATTTAACCAAATTTTCATTTAAAGTTCCTTTCCGTTACTTACATTTATGAGATAAGTTTCTCATTAAAATAAATCTTGCCATCTATTTGTTTTGATTTTGGATAATTGTTATTCAATTATTTTCGAATGTTTATACCATTTGTACCTTTGAAAAAATTATAAGGAGGCGTAGACATGAAGCCATTCCAACTAAGTGTCATATATCTAAAAATCTGTACTATATTGATGATTACCAGATTGATTGGCATCGCCGGTTTTGGTGTTTCTTTATTACTTAATGGTTTAATGAACAAATTATTTTTTGAAAAACTAGGATATACTTTATTGATTCTTTATTACCTAGCACTGGTACCCTTTCTTTATTCTTTATTTCATGTGTTACGCATTCTCCGATTTATTTCTTTAGACATAATTCCGTTCATCCAAATTTATCAATCGATGCAATCGATCAAAACTTAGCTTTTTATAACAACAAATATAGGAATTCTTATGTTCCCTGTATTTTTTATATCGCACAAGCAGACAATGCAACCGGATTGATACTTATCAGTATTGCTCTGATAGTCATTCCACTAGCATTAGATGCTATCATTATTTGTTGTTAACATGTAATAAAAAAAATTAACTTTATTAAAGAATAAGTTAATAGAATTCTTTTATACCATTTTTAGAAGAAATAAATATAAAAAAGCTAAATAAATAAAAATATTTAAAATTAAATATTCAGAAAATTTAGTTTTATTGTATTATCTCATTAATTTTCGGGAATAAATAAATATTTATTTCATGTATATTTTTATTTTAACTCATTACGGAGGTGAAAGGATGAATAACATTTGGAACGGAACGTCGTTGAACTTGAACGGCATTCTCGGATCACTCGGCAACTTGCTTGGAGCGATCATCATTTTCTTGATTGGATGGCTCATTGCCAAGCTGATCGCGAACGGAGTTCAAAAAGCGTTAGAGAAGTCTGGGGTCGTCAACAAGTTATCACCTCAAAAAGAGGGTACGCCACCAAAGAAGAAAAAGTGGACACCTGAAAAAATCATCGGGACCGTCGTCTTCTGGGTTCTCATGGTCTTCGTTCTTATCTTGGTCTTCAACATCCTTGATCTGAACATCATTGCTGGACCACTTGCGGATACGATGAGTACATTACTCGCGGCAATCCCGAACATCTTGAAAGCAGCTCTCATTCTTCTCTTGGCGTACGTCATTGCGGTCGTTCTCCGCATGATCATCGTCAAAGCAGGAACGAAGTTGATGGCGAACGACAAAGTGCGTTCGAACAAGATGCTTCAAGGTCAGACGGATCTTTCAGCTTATCCAAAAGTAGCAGGGGAGATCGTCTTCTACCTCGTCTTGCTTCTGTTCCTACCGGGTGTACTCGGTGCGTTGAACATTGAGAGTGTCTCACAACCGTTCAGCCAATTGTTATCGTCATTCCTTGGATTCATTCCACGCTTGATTGCTGCGGCAGCCATCTTCTTCGTCGGCTTCCTCGTAGCGAAAATCGTCCGCGATATCGTGACGAATTTCCTTCATGCTGTTGGAACGGATAAATTCGCAGCTCGCTTCAACCTCGGGTCAACGGATCAAAAAGATGCGAAATCACTTTCGTCGATTCTCGGAACAGTCGTCTTCATCTTGATTCTGATTCCAATCACGATTTCAGCACTTGATCAATTGAACATTAAAGGAATCACAGGACCAGCGATTAACATGTTGAACGATGTCCTTGGTATGATTCCGAACATCATCGTTGGTGTCGTTCTAATTCTTGTCGGTCTTTACGTCGGACGTTTCGTTAAGAAATTCGTGACGGATCTCTTATCACGTCTTGGTTTCAACAACCTGACACGTCACTTGAAGATCGGTACGTGGGATGCGAACCAAGCTTCTACATCACCAGCTTCGATCGTTGGTGCACTCGTTGAGATCGTCATCGTCGTTCTCTTCGTCGTCGAAGCCTTCAACTTGATTGGTCTTGACTTCATGGTCGACCTCGGTCGTGCTGTCCTTGCGTTCTTACCAAGTGTCCTAACAGCGATCATTATTCTCGCAATCGGGATCATCGTCAGCAATCTCGTCAAACGTACGATGGACAGCTTGTTCGGCAACTCTGAACTAAAAGTCCTCTCAAGCGTTGCGAAGTATGTGATTCTTGCACTTGCTGTCTTCATGGCACTTGATCAATTGGGTGTTGCTGATACGATCGTCAACTCAGCCTTCATCTTGATCTTGGGAGCACTTGCGCTTGCGTTCGGTCTTGCCTTTGGTCTCGGTGGACGTGATAATGCATCGCGTTACCTCGATCGTCTGCAAAAGAAAGCAGAGAACACGGAAGTTGACACATCGAACCTTCCAAGTAAGTCAGCATCGACTTCTTCATCACCGAGCTTGAAAGATGCAGCAAAAGGTGCAGCTTCACAAGCAGCAGATGATGTCACACCAGACCGTGCACCACGCTCAGCGCGCTCTTCTTCAACAGATGAGACGACACAGGGTACACCAAAAGGTGCATTGCCAGAAAACGATTTAGCACAGCAAGATGATTACCCGATCGACCCGAATGATCATAAAAGTCCTAACTTTGATCGTCCAAAGGATTCACGTAGACCCAACGACCCACCACCTGATTTCAATCAATTTTAAACAAAAAATACAGCAAATGATCAATTCGAAAAGGACATTATTTACTAATGTCCTTTTACTTACGATAGAGAGGTGAACAACATTGAAACTCATCAAAGGAGATCAACTTACAAGTCACCTAGAGAAACATATTTTTATACAGTGCTTTGTTTTTGAAAATATCATCACTACAGCGAATGCGGCGAAAGTTAAGATATACTTCAACGAACCAATTTCACACTATTCAACGAGCCCTAAACAATTAGAATCTGCTCGAATTTTTGTTGGTGAAGTTCATTACCATCTAAGTCTTCCGACGCTTGAGAAGCGTTTTTATCTCGAGTTCTCAAATGGAAGCAAGCATCAAATCGTATTAGCTGCTCATGAGCCAATAGACGAAGTAATTGCCCTACTTCAGTATTTCTTTATGAATTATTCAAGGTAATTTAAAAAGCGAGAAGTAGTCCTTAGACTACTTCTCGCTTTTATGGGAGTTTGATTATATCGATGCTCATTTGCTGACACGGTACAAATAAGTCATCAAGTTTAATCAAATGAAATAACATTACTTATATATTCCCAGAGAGTTAATAATTAAACCTTTTAAAGACAATTTTATTAGTTAAATCTTGATATAGTTAATCGAGTTTACAACAGTATTTCAAAATAATTGAAATAATGATAAAATATTATACACTAGATAATTTTTATACTTAGAATAATGGAGGAACATAATGAAAATTGATACACTAAGTGCAACGAATTCTTACAAAGAGAATATACACCTTTTAGAATTCGTTCATGAGATTGAATTCTATGACCATCATTTACATAAAAAAGAGTTGCAGTACCCTTCTTTAATGAAACATTTACAACGACAAGCGAACCTATTAACGATTCAAGCATTAAATAATTTGACTTCTATACATTTAGCGGAAGAACGTATGATTCAACTGGTAAGAAACACGTATAGTCCTTTTCATATACAAGAACGTGAGCTCGCTGGCCATCGTGATGCCCTCTCTTATATACATGATCATCACATCGACTATTCAGTTTATGATTTTCGCATCGTGTATATTATTCATAAGGAAATAAATCAGCATTTGACTACAGACCAACTCAATGAAAAAACAAGTTTATTTCCCGAGAACCCTTTACTTCCCCACTCCATCACGTCGACTAGTCAATGTCTTTCTACAGCTGACCTTCAAAAGTTATTTTTTGAATTTCAATCATCAATTGAAGTCCAAAAAATGCATCCTTTAATTGCAATTCCGTTATTACTCCATAAATTCTTTAAACAAATAAGAGGTCATTATGATGCATTAAGACTCATGAGGCTGTTGAATATCTACTTACTTCACCAATTTGATTATCGAATCCAATGTTACTTTTCACTCGATCGACAATTTAATGAATCCTACAACAGTTTTCATGACAGCTTTCTACAAAGATTTAAAGATCAAGATGCCGATGCCATCTTACCGTTACATCAATGGACTCAATTCTACTTAGAAACTGTTCTAACAGCTTACAAAGAAATAGGCGGCTTTATCAATGCTTATAAAAACCGTTCCATTTCCGAAATCAAGATGGAGCAAATTTTTACGTTTATAACTTCTCAATCGGAACCCTTCACAAAACAACAGTTGCTAGAACATCATCCTGAGGCAGGTAAACAGCTTGTCGAAAAAATGTTGCGTATTTTGCGAAATAAAGGTCAGATACGATGTATCGGAAAAGGAAAGAACATAAAATGGGAATGGATATCAGAAAAAAAGAACACAATAATGTCATAATTCTTACTTTCTGCTTCGTTTGTTCATTCAACTATCTTAAACAATGAGTTGTGGTTGACTCATAAGAACTTCCTCTTTTCTCCACAGCAATGATGGGTAATCAAATCATCTGTTTTTGATAGAATCAATGTTCGACATCCTAAACAAGAAAACAATTTGATCTTAGCAGTTTTTGTAGTCAAACCATTTCTTTTTAATTCGTTTTCAAAAATGAATTTAGATTGATAAGCAGAAACTGAATAAGAATACATTTTCAAATCCTCCTTATAGATTGCTAGAAATAATGCTTGTTGTCGTTTTTTCTTCTATCGTATTAAACTAAGAATAGTATAGTTTAGTATATACCCGAATTTATAGATGTATAAATAGTTACATATGTGATTGAAAATACTATTTACTTTTTCATCATCCAGTCCGATATATGAACTATACTCTCGTTACCAATTTATTTAGGAGGTTGAGCATGAGCGGGAAAAAACACTCCATTCGCACTCGATTATTGTTGATTATCGGACTAATCTTTACTTTATTTTTTATTATAAGTAGTGCATCACTTTACTTTAATACTAAACAGACTGCATTATCTACCTTAAAAGCTACAGCTGAAAAAGATGCGTTACGTATTGCAAATACAATTAGTTTAGAGAAATATGAATCCTTTCTAAATGAACTAACGCCATCAGCAAAGTACGACCAATTGCGTGAACAATTAAATACCCTTCGCAAGGAAAATGGCTTAATGTATGCGTACACAGCACGAGTAGAAAATAATAAAGTTCATCTTTTAGTAGATGGATTACCTGCAAAGGACGCTGTAAAAATCGATTCCCCTGCGACTGGAGCAAAAGCAAAAGACATGAAAGATGTTTTAAAAGGACAAACTTTTGCGACTGATGTCATTCAAGATCCTGATTATGGCGAGTACATCAGTGTGTATGTACCTTTGAAAAGTTCTTCGGGTCAAGTCATTGGTATTTTAGGAACAGATATTGCTGCAAAAGAAGTCACTGAATTAACGACTTCTTTGTTAAAACAAAACCTTCCTCTCTTTATTGGCTTATTATTGTTGTTACTTCTTGGAACGCTTACCTTGTTATATATTGTTCTTGGACGAAAGTTAAGACCGCTCGAAACATTGCAATCAGTCGCAGACCTAATTGCTAAAGGACATCTTAAACAAGCAAAACAAACATTAACGGATTTGACTATTCCTTCAAAAGATGAAATTTATGCGTTAGCAATCTCCATTCGTGACATGAATGAGATGCTACGAGTAATGATTGCTGATATTAAACAAACATCAAATCTTGTCACGACGACCAGTCATTCAATCGATCACAGCACGACAGAAGTATTAGATGGTTCTACACAAATTGCGCGTACAATGGGAGAGATCGCAATCGGTACAGAGAACCAGACCCATGTCACACTGTCTTTAAATGAAGAAATGCAAAGTTTTTCTTCGCTGATTCAAACTGCCTCCGAATCTGGTCGGACCATTCAAGAGACAACCATAGATATGGCTTCGTTAACAAAAATTGGACGTGACCAAATGCAACAGTCAGTAGAAAGAATGAATCACATTCATCAACAAGTCATTCAATCTGCAGATCAGGTCGAGCAGTTGAAACAACAATCTTCTGATATTCAAGCTTTAGTCGGAATCATTCGTGGTATTTCGGAACAAACCAATCTTCTTGCGCTTAACGCAGCTATTGAAGCCGCTCGAGCTGGTGAACAAGGTAAAGGATTTGCTGTAGTCGCTACAGAGGTGAAAAATCTGTCGAGTCATGTTGCTAGTAGTGTAAGTGAAATCGCCTCAATCGTTACCTCAATCGAGACGAGTGCCGCTCAAATGCAACAGAGTTTCTCTACTACAGTGCAAGCAACGGAGAGTGGTAAGCAAATTGTTCTTGAAACGGATAAGACATTTGAGAATCTATCTACTCAGGTTACAGACGTCTCTACGTCAACCAGACATATGACTGAGAAAATGAATCATGTTTTAGCTTCTGAGCAAAAAATCCGAATGGCGCTTGAGGAGATAGCTGCAGTTGCAGAAGAACACACAGCAAGTAATGAAGAAGTGGCAGCTGCATCGGAGCAGATGATTGCTACCATCACTACATTGCACGATTTAGTAGAAAACTTGAATGAGCGAACGAATCATTTGGAATCAGAATCGAAAAAATTTGATATTTAAGTTTTTCTATACGGAAAGGTGACCTTTAAAATTTAAAGCACCTTTCCGTTTCTTTTAATTTATTTTTAAGATAAACTCTATGAACCATTAAAGTTTTTTTTAAAACACTCGTAAGTAATAAATAATAGAAGGGATTTATCGTAATATGACTGAACAGCTAAATTCTTTTTCTTCACTTTCTCCTGCTATTCAGAAAGAAAAAATGGTCCGTTTAATTCAAGGACTTCAGCAAATTCATACTACGCCAATAAAGGCAAGCCATTACATCACTCTTACGGAATTCCTTCCATACCCACCATATGAAGAAGTCCTTCAACTTTACGGAACGTGGAAGAATTTTTTAATTGAAAATGGCGTGATAAAAGCATCTGCTAAGCCACAAAAAACATCAATTAGTCGTACCCCAAAAGAAAAGCCCATATTGATTCAGAACAAATTATCAATAGAAGAAAGCTTACACTTATGTTCTAAAAAAATCGGTCCTTCATTTACTGTACGTCAGTATACTGAATTGAGAAAAAAATACCCTTCTATGATGAGTGCTAGTAACATTACACATCATCACGGGAGCTGGAAACTAGCTTTAACTTACCATGGATATCTTTCAGGTGAGGCCCAATCGAAAAAAAATTGTCTGAAAGCCCTGGAGTCTGCCCAAATAGATTTTAATACGTGTAACCTCACCATAACGCAATATCGAAAATGGCTAAAAAATAATGTAGGACCATCTGTTCCAATGATCAAGCTAAGATTTGGGAATTGGAAAAATGCGCTATCATTTCTCACTGACTAATTTTTCGTCACTTTTGAACGATAGAATTGTCTAGAAGAAGGGTATACACGGTAATATGTCATATTTATTTGATCATCCGTTCGCTGATTCGTACCTTAAGTTTTTAGGCAGATGAATCGGTCACATGGGAGGAGGTATATCCTTTGGATAAGATTACTTTCGTCGTTCATTTGGTTTTACTATTTATTTTAAACGTGTGTTATTTAAATGAAGCATTGCACATCGGTTCTGTACTTATTTTGATTCTTTTATCTATCATCGAGGCTGTTATTCTTCAATTACTACTGAAACCACTCTTATCAAATCGGTCTATTTTTCGTGCTGCCACACAAAACCAAAGAGAAAAAACTGAACTTTCTCAGTAAGATTAACTCAGCATTAGATAAAGCAACAGATAGAAACCTATGGAGAAACATATACTTCTTAAAAGTATATGTTTCTCCATTTCTTTTGCTTCCAACACGAGAATCTCTTAGATTGCTTTAGTTGTAGATGAATACTTAAAAGGTAGAGGAAAAATTACTAACTGCAATGATTTTTGGAACGACTCCTCTTTAATAATGTAATGTGGCTTTTTTTATTTACATTCGTCTATCAAGTGACTAGTGTTGACAAAAGACTTTACACTCGCTTCACTATCTGAAAATTTTTACTTCAGAGGATAATCTAAACAATTGATAACATATACCGATATTACTGTCTGTATGGAAAAAACTCAGGAGGACTTGTATGCAAAACAAACGTACGCATTCTTTAAGAAACAGACTATCCCTTATTATCGGTATGATTCTTCTTTTATTTTTCTTGTTCAGTAACGTCGCCCTCTATTTCAACACCACACAAACGGCACTGTCTACTCTCAAAAAGACAGCTATTCAAGATCTCCAAAGGATCTCAAAACAAATTGATCCCACAACCTATGAGCGTTTTCTCGCTCAGCCTGAAGAAGGAACAGATTATGAGAAGCTTCGTTCTCAGTTAGATGATCTGCGTCTGCAAAATGGTCTTCTATATACTTATACCGCACTCGTAGAAGATGATCACGTAAAGCTCATGGTAGATGGTAGCTCTTCGGAGAGCGCCAGTGACATCGGAGAACCTTCAACCGGCGCTTCTTACAAAGACGTAAAAGACGTTCTTTCAGGTAAGACACACGCTACTGATATCATCGAAGACAAGACATACGGTAAATATATCAGTGTTTTTGTTCCGATTAAATCCACTGACGGCAGCGTTATTGGTATTTTAGGTGGGGATATTTCAGCAGATGAGGTCCATGAACTCACGATGGCTCTCGCTAAACAAAACTTCCCGCTCTTCTTTTTAGGCCTCATCCTCTTCCTTGGCATCACATTGATTTACTTACGGTGGATTCTTATGCGCAAGCTTGATCCAATTCGTACGCTCCAAGAGGTCGCTCAATTCATTGCAGCAGGTGATTTAAAAAATGCGGATCTTCGATTACGAGATTTGAAGGTGAGCGCAAACGATGAGATCCACTCCCTTGCAGTATCGATGCAAGACATGAACGACATGTTGAGTAAGATGATTGGCGAAATCAAAAAAACTTCTACAGTGATCACTCAAACTAGTAAAACCATCGATTCCAGTTCACAGGAAGTACTCGACGGATCGTCGCAAATCGCGCATACGATGACAGAGATTGCTGTAGGAACTGAGAGCCAGACTCACGTGACTCATTCTCTCAACGAAGAGATGAATGCGTTCGCAGGTTTGATTCAGAGTACGGATGAAGTCAGCACGAATATTAATAACGCTACGATCGAGATGAATGAATTGACACAAGAGGGTCGCGCTCACATGCATCAGTCTGTCGAGCGAATGAACGTCATCCATTCTCACGTCCAACGTTCAACGAATCAAGTGCAAGAGCTCAATCGACAATCAGAAGAAATCCAAGGTCTCATTTCTATCATTCGTGATATCTCTGAACAAACCAATCTCCTGGCACTGAATGCTGCGATCGAAGCAGCTCGTGCCGGCGAGCAAGGGAAAGGATTTGCCGTCGTCGCTTCTGAAGTGAAGAATCTCTCCATGCACGTTGCAGAAAACGTCAGTCAAATCTCCTCTATTGTAAACAATGTCCTCATCAGTACTCGATCGATGGAAAAAAGTTTTACTGAGACAGTCAGTGAGACAGAGGCCGGTAAGCAATCCATCCTTGATACGGATCAATCTTTTAGTCGATTGACAGAACACGTCGATGTCGTGTCCCAGTCTTCACAACATATGGCGCGTCAAATGCAGAACGTCCTTCAATCAGAAAATCGCATTCGTCACGCGTTAAGCGAGATTGCATCCGTCGCCGAGGAACATACTGCAGGAAACGAAGAAGTCGCTGCAGCATCAGAACAGATGATTGGTACGGTCACCGCTTTGCATGACTTAGTTGTCACTTTAAACGAAACGACAGAGGTTTTAGAAAAAGGGACAAATCGCTTTAAGATTTAAGGGTAATATCTTTCACCAAAAAACATCCCCTTTGTAGAATTGCTCTACAAAGGGGATGTTTTGTTTTGACTTCATGGCCGTTTAACTCGACGCGTATACGACATTCACTATATTTCATATGAGTAAAAAGCTAGTATTGATTCTACTTAAATCGGCTTATCAAAATATGGCTTCTTATCAATACCCCACGTAAAGATCTGTGCCCGTGTATGACGATTCGGATCGTACAAAGGGTCACCCTCAATTTCCGTGTAGGTCCGTGCATGATAGACAATAACGTCGCGTCCCTGCTCATCTATCGTAAAGCTATTATGTCCTGGTCCATATTGGCTAGCCGCATCGTTCGTCGCGAAGACTGGCCGCAATGACTTTTCCCAAACATCCGGATTCAGTGGATCATCGTCTTCTGAAGCACTCAACATACCCATGCAATAATTCTCATCCGTTGCACTAGCAGAATACGTAATGAAGATTTGTCCGTGACGCTTCAGGACTGCAGGTCCTTCGTTCACCAGAAAGCCTTTTGTCTCCCAATCAAGCTCTGGCTTTGTCAACATGACTTGCGGTTTTTGAATGGTCCAAGGATTCTTTAAAGAAGCGATATATAGGTTCGAGTTCCCTTCGATGAAAGGATCTTTTTGTGCCCATACTAAGTAATGAACATCTTGATGTTCGAACACGGTCGCATCAAGGGCAAATGAATCCCACTGTGTTTCAATTTGTCCTCGTTCTATCCATTCGCCTTCTAGCGGGTTGTCCGAACCATTCTCTAACACAAACATGCGATGATCAAAGAGTCCGTTTACAATTTCACGTGACTTCGCAGCTGCAAAATAAAGATACCATTTCCCATGAATATGATGTAATTCGGGTGCCCAAATCAGATCACTCATCGGACCAGTATCAGGTTTGACCCAAGCTGTCACCGCTTCTACATCTTTTAGTTCATGAAGAGATCTAGCACGACGCAATTCGATTCGATCGTATTCGGGAACGGATGCTGTGAAATAATAATAACCATCAGAATGAAGATACACCCATGGATCTGCCCGTTGCTCTAAAACAAGATTCCGATCCTCTGTCTGGTTCATCGTGTGACCTCCTTGTTGACCATCCTGTTTTTAAAAATAGGCATATCTCCCTGCCAAGAAAATGGTCGTATATACGTATGGCGATTCGGATCCCATAATGGATCACCTTCGATTTCTTTATAGTTCCGCGCATGATAGACAATTATATCGGTCCCATCTGCGAGTGTCGTGAAACTGTTATGACCTGGTCCGTATTCACAAATTGACTCATTTGTCGTAAGAATGGGTTGCGGGTATTTTTTCCAATGAGTGGCATCTAACATATCTTCTTTTTCATCGATACGAAGAAGACCTACACAATAGTTATGATTTGTTGCACTTGCCGAGAACGTCACATATATATGTCCATTCCGCTTCATAACAGCAGGTCCTTCGTTCACCAGAAAGCCGACTTTTTCCCATGAATATTCAGGTGTTGCAATCATGGTCTGGGGCCCTGTCAATGTCCAAGGATTCTCCATTTCAGAAATATAGAGATTGGAATTCCCTTCAATTTCAGGATCTTTCTGAGCCCAAATGTAATATAACCGGTTCTCATGCTCGAAAGTTGTTGCATCGAGGGCGAACGATTCTTTCCAAGTCTTGATTCGTCCTTTTTCCACCCATTCGCCTTCCAACGGATTGGCTGAACCATTCTCGAGAACGTACATGCGATGATCAAAAATAGCATCTTCACGTGCCGCCGCGAAATAGAGATACCATTTCCCTTGAATATAATGCAATTCTGGCGCCCAAATGTTGGCACTCATAATTCCAGTGGAGCGCTTCTTCCACACGACTTTCTCTTCTGCTCCAGTCAATTCCCCGAGCGTCTGAGCGCGACGTAGCGGAATCCCGCTAAAATCAGGTAAGGACGCCGTAAAATAATAATAGCCATCTGTATGACGCATGATCCATGGATCCGCGCGTTGTTCTACGATTGGATTTACGATTGTCTCTGTCATAATGAACGCTCCTCTGTTTCAAAGTGGGTCGTTTGTAAGCTCAACTGTTTTAACAGGGTGTGTCTTTCGCGAAGCCGATACGCTTCTCTCTTGCTACTCGCCAGGAGAAGGGGTGAAATACCGATTTCCTCTGGTCGAATCGGGGCTTGTAACGAATTAAAAACGGACTCCATCTTCTGTCGTGTCGGGAGCTGAGTCGCCCACTCCCCCATCTCCCTCGGTACAGTAGACTGCTCTTGAATCATCGTTTTATAGGTATCGATGAGTTCCATCGTCGCAATTGCAACTTTGGTGCCATGCAAGACCGCCGGACGTTCGTGTGTCAAGAAGTCCATCTCCCAGTAATGAGAGAGGTGGTGTTCTCCACCAGATGCAGGATGTGAGTGTCCAAAAATCAACATCGCAATTCCTGATAAAATCAATGAATCCATCAGCTGATCTAAACCTTCCGCTTTTTCTGCATAGATATCTGGTAGAGCTTTTACACAATCGAATAAAGCTTGTTCTGTCAATCGAGCAACTACAGGACAAAAGGGTTCTTGTCCATCAGAGGCACCAAAACGCCAATCCAGTAAGGAGGTGTACTTCCCAAGCATGTCGCCGACACCTGCCGCCACTAACGCACGAGGTGCATCACGGATAATGTCGCTTGGGATGAATACTGCAATTGGTGAGACGAGCTGATAGGTGATTTTCTTCCCTCTTATGATTAAGGGGGCTCCTTTTGAAGTAAATCCGTCCACTGAAGGAGCGGTCGGCACAGATAAGAATGGGATTTTTGCTTTCGCAGCACAAAACCGCGTCACATCATGAATGGTACCTGCTCCAAGTGCAATCAATGCATCCACACTATCATTCAGCTCGAGCATTACTTGTACAACTGCTAGTTCATCAGCTGCGACGTCCCCTTGTTTGTTCGGTGAGAGCGTGACTAAGGTGACATCAATTCCTACCGTCATCAATGCTTTCTGCAACGGGGAATAACCGACCGTCTGCGTAGTGACATCAGCGATGACGAGAAGATGCCGCCACTCTTTCTTCTGCACAAACTTGACTAGCGATTGCCACACCTTTTCCGAGGCATTGATTTGCTCAATCGAAATCGGATGGTGTGGATTTCCACAAAAACATGTAGCAACCTGCTTTTGTATCTGTTCGAGGTTCATCGACTGACTCCTTTCCCGACACGATATTCCGTTTCCCAGTGATACGTCTGCCCCGCCGATAATTGGATAGAAGGAAAATTACTGTGATGAACGGCGTCAGGAAGATGTTGAGGCTCCAGACAAACACCATAATATTTTCGAGAGCGTCCCTCACGTAACATCGTTTCTTCATTCATCTGGTTTCCTGAATAGAGCACGAGAGCAGGTGCAGTCGTAGACAACATCAAGGAGCGTTTACTTTCAGGATCGTACAGCGTCGCTTTTCGTTGGTCGTCGAATAAAAAAGGATGATCATAACCATTGACGAGTTGATTTTGTGGATGGCTTGAAGCTGGACCATCTCCCAGCATTCGTCCTGATCGGAAGTCGAAAGGGGTCTGATCGACATCCAATAGGCGACCTGTAGGAATCAAATCATTTCGAAGCTCAGCAAATTGATTAGCCGGTAACGTCAATTCATGCTGTAAGATATCTCGGTTTCCGCTACTTAGATTGAAATACGTATGATTTGTCATATCAACCACTGTATCTGTGTCACTGATTGCCTGATACGTAATCTTGACACCGTCTTTTAACAATACAAACGAAGCTCTGACATCGAGTGCACCCATATAGCCATTCTCACCATCAGGACTTACATACCGAAGAATGAGATGCGTATTGGATACGTCTTCCACTTTCCAGAATCGACAGTGGAAGCCATCTCCTCCGTGAAGATGATGTTTCCCTTCGTTTTGAGGCAAATGATACGTGGCACCGTCCATATCGAATGTTCCGTCCTCGATTCGCCCAGCCACACGGCCGACCGTCGCGCCCAAGTAATATGTGTCTGTCTTGTATTCTTCAACTGTATCGTAAGACAAGATGAGGTTTTTCCATCCCTCATCCTGAATCGAAAACTCTTGCAGGGTTGCTCCATATGTCAATATACGTAAACGACACATATCGTTCTCGAGCGTAAATGCCGTCTGATCTATTACTTCTTGTCGTTCCATCTCAAGTCGCTCCTTTTTCACCAAACCTTCACCGGACAATGCTTCGTTGCAAGGCGTGCCCGATAAGAGACATAGCATCCGCATTTCAAACAGGTATCGTCCTGGTAAAACGAACAGACTGCACATTGACGAAGACGTTCCTGATATTCAGCGTCCGTGACTTGTGCCATGACTTCCGCGTCGATGGTCAATAACCAATCAGTGTCTACTTCTGTTGGAGGACAAGTACGACACCGTCTTGTCTCGACGACTTTCATCTCAGCGAACCGCCAGTGTGATGACGCTCATCGCTGGAACATCCATGATGAGCTTCCCGTCTTCCGTCACCTTGACCTCATGCTCACGTGGCGCAACCACGTCTGGTTGTTCAAATGTATTATGGGCATTGAGATGATCTGCTGTTAAAATGCGCGCTGATACGTCCGAAATCGTACCCATTCCTCGCAGATCAATTTCGACCTTATCGCTGTTTTGATGATCGAGCTGGCAGAGGCTAATATGCAATACACCATCAGAATCGCGAGAAGCTGTCGCATTTACAGAAGGAATCGATTCTTCTTTGGATACATAGTCACGCGTGATGGCTGCTAGCTCGACACGTTCAGCATCTTGATGGACACGATACATCTCAAAGACATGGTATGTCGGCGTGAGAATGAACTGGTCTCCCTCCGTTAAAATCATCGCTTGAAGCACATTGACCATTTGCGCGATATTCGCCATGTGAACACGGTCATTATGCTTATGGAAGATATTGAAGTGAATTGCTGCGACGAGCGCATCCCGAATAGAGTTTTGTTGATACAAGAAGCCTGGATTTGTTCCTGGTTCAACGTCAAACCATGTTCCCCATTCATCGATGATGAGACCGACCCGCTTATCTGGATCATATTGATCCATGATTTGTCCATGCTTTGTGATCAGTTCATCCATGTAATAGGCACGTTTCAAGGTGAGGAACCATTCATCTTCCGTAAAGTCTAGCGCTGATCCCTTACCTAACCAAAAATCGCCTGGGATCGTGTAATAGTGAAGGCTGAGACCATCCATCATCGTACCCGCTTCACGCATAAGAACTTCAGTCCATTTATAATCATCAATGTTTGCACCACCAGCAATCTTGTAGAGTTGATTGCCTTCGTAGTTACGCACATAGGTCTGATAGCGTCGATATAGGTCGGCATAATATTCCGGACGCATATTTCCACCGCAACCCCAGTTCTCGTTACCAACACCGAAATACGTAAGCGACCATGGCTCTATACGGCCATTCTCCTGACGCCAGTTCGCCATCGGTGACTCACCATTGAACGTCATGTACTCCACCCATTCAGACATCTCTTGGACGGTTCCACTTCCCACGTTTCCACAAATATAAGGCTCACACTCTAGTAGTTCACAAAGACGCATAAATTCATGGGTTCCGAAATGATTGTTTTCAACGACGCCACCCCAATGTGTATTGACCATCCGTTTTCGGTTTTCATTCGGTCCGATACCATCTTTCCAGTGGTATTCGTCTGCAAAGCACCCACCCGGCCAGCGTAAGACCGGAATGTTCAATTTCTTCAATGCTGTTAGTACATCGTTCCGAATGCCATCTGTATTCGGTATGGTCGACTCCGGACCGACCCAAAGACCTTCATAAATACAACGCCCGAGGTGTTCCGCAAAGTGTCCATAGATATGTTTACTGATTTTACCTTTTGGTAAATCCACGTTGACGATCAATTGTGTTGCCGCTTCTTTTGTATTTAACGTTGATGTGACGAGTTGGTTATTCATAGTATCTCCTCCAAGAAAAGGGACCTAGCAAGGTCCCAATAAATTATGGTCGATAGTACAGTTCATTCCAACGTAACTCATTATTAAATCGAACCGTCTCCGTTTCTTTATCGATAACAGTAATTTCAATGTTCAGAAGTTCTGCGAAGTCGCGCAATTGTTCAGTTGTTACTTCGTACGAGTAACAAGTATGGTGCGCTCCCCCGGCTTGGATCCAGTTTTCGACAGCTTGAGCCATCGATGGTTCTGTTTTCCATAGAACACGTGCCACCGGAAGATTCGGCATTGCTTCCTCAGGTTGGATGCCCTCGACTGTGTTTACCAAGAGACGGAAGCGATGTCCTAAATCAATCAGACTAGCGTTTAGTGCCTTGCCATTCTGTCCTTCGAATACCATCCGCGCTGGCGCTTCACGATCTCCGATTCCGAGAGGATGAACTTCGATTCTAGGCTTATCGACCGCAATCGTCGGACAAATCTCGAGCATATGCGCTCCGAGTACCATCTCGTTGCCTGGTTCAAAATGATAAGTATAGTCTTCCATGAAAGATGTCCGTTCGTTGCTCGCCATGATTTTCATAAGTCGAACAAGTGCTGCGGTTTTCCAGTCTCCTTCTCCAGCAAACCCGTACCCTTGCTCCATCAATCGTTGGACGGCTAGTCCAGGTAGTTGATTGATGCCATGTAGGTCTTCGAAGGTTGTCGTGAAGGCCGTGTATCCACCTGCTTCAAGAAAAGCTTTCATGCCGAGTTCGATGCGCCCTTGATAGCGGACCGATTCCTGGAATGCTTCTTCTTCCATTCCAGGAATCGTCATTTCATACCGCGTGCGATATTCTTCCATCAAGTCATCTAAATCCGACTCCGATACCGCATTCATATAGGTGACGAGATCACCGACACCATACCCATCGACCGTCCAGCCCAGTTGAATCTGGGCTTCGACTTTATCACCTTCCGTCACCGCTACATTCCGCATGTTGTCACCAAAACGCGCGACCTTTAAGTTCTTACTTTCCGCTAACGCATGTGCCACATTCATCCAAGATGACATCTTTTGGCGTGTGAGTTCATCTTCCCAATGTCCGACGAGTACTTTTCGCTTCACGTTCATCCGACTTGTGATAAAACCATGTTCACGATCACCGTGCGCCGACTGATTGAGGTTCATGAAATCCATATCGATCGCATCCCACGGGATGTCACGATTGAACTGTGTTCCAAAATGAAGCAAAGGTTTTTGTAACACACGCATCCCACTGATCCACATTTTCGATGGTGAGAAGGTATGCATCCATGTGATCACACCGGCACAGGCATCATCAGCATTCGCCCGCAACATCATCTGCCGAATTTCTTCTGCATTTTTGACGACTCCCTTGTAAACAATTCGATCTCGGAAGACATCCGCTGCATCTAATCCTGAGACCATCTCTTTCGAATGTGTTTCGACTTGACGAAGTACCTCCTCACCGTAGAGCATCTGGCTTCCTGTCACGAACCAAAATTCGTGTGTATTTGCTGTCAACATTTAAAATCCCCCTCATCTAGCTATGTGCACCTATCATTTCTGACCGTAGTAGGCGTTTTCTCCATGTTTGCGCAAGTAGTGTTTATCTAAGATGCTTTGTTTGATGGGTGCTAATCCTGGATTCAGATTCAAGGCATGAATACCCATCTTGGCTACTTCCTCAAGTACGACTGCATTGTGTACGGCTTCATCCGCATCCTTGCCCCAACAAAAAGGTGCATGATTTGCGACCAGTACACCGGGTACGGCAACAGGTTCTAAATGCAGTTCGTTCAGCGTCTCAATGATGACGTTTCCGGTTTCCAGCTCGTACGCCGTCTCGATCTCTTCATCAGATAATTCACGTGTACACGGAATTTCTCCGTAAAAGTAGTCGGCATGTGTCGTCCCAAAGGCAGGAATCGCTCGCTTTGCTTGCGCCCAGCTCGTCGCCCAAGGGGAATGCGTATGGACAATGCCTCCTATCTCAGGCAGAGCCCGATACAAAGCCAAATGTGTTGGCGTATCAGAAGATGGACGAAGATTGCCCTCGACGACGTTGCCTTCTAAATCGACTACGACCAAATCCTCTATCGCCAAAGCATCATACGGGACACCGCTCGGTTTGATGACGACCAAACCCGCATTTCGATCAATCCCACTAACATTCCCCCACGTAAAGGTGACCAAGTCATGCTTCGGTAATGCTAGGTTCGCTTCAAGCACTTCTTCTTTTAATTGACGACTCACCATACTGGTTCCCCTTTCTGACGTGACGCTTCCGCCTTAATTTTCTTTAATCGCTTCATCACATCATTTTCTCCACGACCGAAATAATCGTATAGCTTCGTGTATTCAGCAAACAGCGCCTCATACACTTCAACGTTTTCTGGAATCGGAAGATATGTTTTTTCTTTTACACGTCCCATCTTCGTCGCTGCTTCAGTGATGGTGGCATAACCACCTCGTTCTGCTCCTGCGGCTACGGCACCGAACATAGCAGATCCTAAAGCTGGAGTTTGAGAAGAGGCTGAAATCTTGATCTCCATGTTTAGGACGTCGGCATAAATCTGCATCATCAAGGCATTTTTCTCCGCAATTCCTCCTGCAGCGTATACTTCATGGACGGGAACACCACTTGTTCGAAATGCTTCGACAATCGTTCGCGTGCCATAAGCAGTCGCTTCGATCAATGCGCGGTAGATATCTTCTGGTTTCGTCAGTAATGTTGCACCTAGAAGTACGCCCGTCAGATTCGTATCTACCAGTGTAGAACGATTTCCGTTCCACCAATCAAGAGCGATCAATCCATGTTCGCCGACGCGTTGCATCGTTGCCTTATCGGTCAATAATTGGTGCGCACTAACTCCTTGAATGTTTGCTTCTTGCAAATAATCACTTGGTACACAGTTTTCAATGAACCATTCGAAATGATCTCCGACACAGGACTGACCAGCTTCATATCCCATTAACCCCGGTAGGACTCCGTCTTCGACGATACCGCACATACCGGGTACGACCTGTTCCTCTTCACCAAGCAGGATATGACAAGTAGACGTTCCCATTACCATCAACAACTTACCAGGTTCCGTGATCCCGACCGCAGGTACTGCAACATGAGCATCTACATTCCCTACGGCAACGGCAGTTCCCGGAAGGAGACCGATTCGTTCTGCAAAGGATATTGTTAATTCTCCTGCTTTGGCACCGATGGGTGCGATGTCATTGGAAAGCTTCTCTTCGACTACGTTCTCGAGTCGTGGATCTAACGCTTTGAAAAACTCTTTAGAAGGATAGCCTTCCTGTTTGTGCCAGATCGCTTTATAGCCAGCCGTGCAACTATTTCGTACCACTTTTCCAGTTAGCTGAGAAACGACCCAATCCGTCGCCTCTAAAATTTCGTGAGCAGCCTCGTAAATGGAGGGTGCCTCGTTTAGGATTTGCCAGACTTTCGGGATCATCCATTCAGATGAAATTTTCCCGCCGTAGCGCTTTAGGAATGGTTCTTCTCGTTCACTCGCAATACGGTTCAAAGCGTCTGCCTCATCTTGAGCTGCATGATGCTTCCACAACTTCACATAGCTATGCGGATTATGTTGATACTCTTCACGGAAGCACAACGGATTCAAATCGACATCGATCGGTAGAATCGTACAAGCTGTAAAGTCGATACCAAGCCCAATGACTTGTTCCTTCGTGATACCTGCCTCTTTGACAACTGCGGGGATCGTCAATTCCAGGACCTCTAAATAATCACGCGGATGTTGGAGTGCCCAGTCATGTTCAAGCCGTGTTTTTCCATCAGGCAAAAATTGATCTATTACTCCATGTGTATATGGTTTGACTGCAGTCGCCACTTCATGACCTGTTTCGACGTCAATCAAGACGGCTCTACCTGATTGCGTGCCATAATCAATTCCGATTGTATATTTCGACATTTCATCACCCTACTCCCAAAAAGAATACGCTTACATTTCAGAAGAAAAAATAAAGTGTGTGGGCACTCCCTCATTTTCATCCGGACAAATATTCAAAATTCGTGTAGAAAACTTAAATAAACAATAAATTTGTACGTATAACTTACACTATGATTGTATCAATTATTTAGGAATAAGCAATCATTTTTCAGAAAAATACGCATTTATTTACGTTTTTTTCTAATTATCAAACTGTTAATCTTCTTTAATATAGTTATTTGTCCGTACAAATAATTAATTTAACGTTTTTTTGTCCAAACTGCTGTTCCGTCCTCACTAAGACCTGTCATGATGATCGTGGATTTCCAATTTTCCCAATCCCACGCCGCACCGACCCGTAACTCATACCTCTCTTGCCCAATGCGTAGACTAAGGATGTCCCCCTTTAATTGCCACGAACCTTCCTCATCAAGAAGAGTGCCCTCTTTTTGCAACTTCAGCTTTCTTGATTGTTGCTGACCATCATCAAATCGTGGAAAAATAATGATTTCCCATTCTCCAACGATCTGGTCTTTTTGAACACTGATATTCTTTTCACCTGCGTATCGTTCAGGCGAAACCACTGGCCAACCCTCTTTTGTCCAATACACTTTTCGGACCTGCAATTGCGACCAATAGATATCTTCGCTTGGTCGAGCTTGATGGATAATAAAAGTATCTTCTCCATCCTGTAAAAATGCAGAATGACCGGTCCCCACGTAACCGTCGTCTCCCCCAAAACGGTAGGAGCCAACAATTTTTAAACCAGTATCAAATGATTCATCCGAAGTATCCCGTAAATCACGCCCGCGAGAATCAACATAGGGTCCATCGAGCGATTTTGATCGCCCAATTCTTACGTTATATGAATCTTCTAACCAACCATATGAAACCATCAAGTAGTAATAACCTGTTTTTGCGTTGTATAGAATTTCTGGACCTTCTATTCCCATCGTCATATCTTTTCGCTTAGCAAGTAACTTACCTTCTGATGACTTCTTCATCAATTTGCCCGTATTCGGATTGATTTCCGTCAAGAAGATACCACCAAAATAGGATCCATACGTCATCCACCATTTTCCTGTTTTGTCTTGGAGCACGTGAGGGTCAATCGCATTGACCGTTTTTCCATCCCCTTCTTTAGACGCGATGACGACTCCTTGATCGCGCCATGGTCCTTCAACATTTGAAGCGCTCGCCATACCAATGTATGAAGTACGACTCCCAACTTTTGAGACAGAATAGTAGAGGTAGAATGTGTCTTTGATTTTCGTAATGGAGGGCGCCCAAAATGTATTTCCTCCTGTCCAATTGAACGCTTCTTGAGAGACTTCATCAAATACACGACCTGTGAATTGCCAATTAATGAGATCTTTTGATTTCCGAACCTGGATGCCCGGTGTCGGTGCACCTCCTACCATATAATCTGTCGAGAACACATAGTAGGTATCACCTTCCTTTATGATTGCCCCATCATGCGTAAAGTTTGTTGTCCACTTCTTTTCTTGATTCAAAACATCGGGTTGTACATCCATTACCTTCTTATCGAATGGCGCTTTCGGTAAATCCAAATCCTGAAGCGATGCATTGGTAGACCACCAAAAATAAGCGCAACCTACAATGAACAAGACAACCATCCCCATCACCATATTTTTCATACTGTTTTCCTCCTTTAATCACAAACACCCGTCTTAAGCAAAGACGGGTGTTCCATTTTTTCATTACCCCTCACCCTTTAACACCAGAAATGGCAATCGATTCGATGATTTGCTTCTGAAAAATCATGAAGACGACTAACATCGGTAATAATGCGACAACAGACGCCGCCATGATTAACGGATAATCACTTTGGATGGCATAGGATGCATTAAAATTGGCGATGACCAATTGTAAGGTTTGTTTCTCGGGAGAGTTGAGATAAAGAATTGGACCGAGATAATCGTTCCAGATAGCCATGAACCATAGAATTAATTGTGCGGCTACAGCGGGCTTGATCAACGGGAAGACGATTTTATAAAAGATTTGAAAATAAGAACACCCGTCAATTTTTGCAGCTTCGATGATAGAATTCGGAATACTGTTCAAGAACTGACGTAAGAAGAAAATCATGAAAATATTTCCGAATAAACCAGGTACGATCAACGGAAGAAGTGTATCGACCCATCCGATTTCTGAGAACATCATAAACTGTGGAATCATCAGGACAGGGTACGGAATCATGACAGACGCAAACAAGAGAAGGAAGATTTTATTCTTCCCCCTAAAATTCAACTTAGCGAACGCAAATGCCGCGAGACTCGAGGTGAATGTTCCAACGATCGTGACAGATAGGGCGACAATCAGACTGTTTGATATACCAGACAAGAGCGGACCCATATTCCAAATCTCAAAATACTTATTGAACGATATGTCGGTAGGAATCCACACGGGCGGAAGTGAAAACACTTCATCTTTCGATTTCAGAGAGGTTGACACCATCCATAATAAGGGTGCGATCATGACGATTGCACCCATCGTCAGAAAGATAAAGACGAAGATATCAGTAATCCGATCTTTTTTCTTCACGGACATCGTCTCTACATTTTCTTTTTTACGGGTAAGAGCTAACTGCATGGTCATTCTCCTTTCTAAGGTATTAACGCCTCAATCCAAGTCAAATGATGATTTTTCGTTCATACGGAATTGGAACAAGGTAACGATGAAAATGAAAAGACCGAGAACGAGCGCCATTGCTGAAGCATAACCGAGCTGGAAGTTTCCAAAGGATTTTTGCCAAATGTAGAAGACGGCAGAAGCAGATGAATACTCCGGTCCTCCTGTCGGTGTCATGACGTTGATTTCCGTAAAGATTTGCGCACCACCAATAATATTCGTCACGATGATGAAGAAGGTGACAGGTTTAACCATCGGGAGTGTAATATACCAAAAACAGTGCCAGGCATTCGCACCATCTAATTTCGCCGCTTCATAATAGGAACGCGGTACACTCTGCAAGGCTGCCAAATACAAGAGCATCGTATAGCCAAGACCTTTCCAAATTGCCATGACGATCAACGCCGGTTTAACGGTATTAGCATTTTGGAGCCAGTTTGGACCATCGATACCGATTAAGTCTAAGAACTGATTCACCAAACCATAATCACCGTTATATGCCCACTGCCACAAAATCGAGACAGCGGCGATGGAAGAAATGACGGGAATGTAATAGATAACCCGGAACGTATTTGTACCAAAAATCCCTCGATTCAAAGCGAGGGCAAGTAATAACGCTAATACGATACCAATGGGAATCCCAATCATCATGAACAGCGTGTTGTACATGGCTTTATAGAAATACTCGTCTTGGAACACGTTAATGAAATTTTCAAGACCAATAAACTTCATTTGTCCAAGTCCGTTCCAGTTCGTGAATGCACCATAGAAGGAATACATTAACGGAATTAAAGCAAACAGAAAGAACCCAATTATCGGAGCCGCAACGAATAGGTAAGCATACCGTTGCTCCGTACGATATAACTTGGAAATCGGTTTTGTCTTCATTGTCTTCCATCCTTTCTACACTAGAGATTCAGGTGGCGACTTACGCCACCCGACTCATTACCTCTAGTTAGTTCGCCTGTTTCTCTTGAGCGATGGCATCATCTAGCAACTTTTGCATTTTTGGTTGCTCTTTTTCCACATAGTCTTCCACTGATGTTTTTCCATCGAGGACAGGCTGGATGTTTTTGAAGAACTCGTCATACCATTCAGCAGTGTATGTTTTTTCTGCTGGCATACCGCGTCCGTAATCATTGATCAAATCAAGGAACTCCTGTTTATTAGCAGGTTTAATGGATGTGTCTTCTACCCAATTTTTAGCGATTTTCATGCTGTTCGGTAATTGTACTTGTGCATCTACCAAAGCCTGTTGTCCTTCTTGATTGGCAGATAAGTACATGGCTAGTTCTGTCGCTTCTTTTTTATGTTGCGTCGTTGACCCTACACCGATTCCGAGTGATCCAACCCAACCAGCTGCTTTCCCTGTTGATCCTGCTGGCCATGGAAGAAGGTCATATTCGAACTTTAATTGATCTTTGAAAGCTGCCATATCCCAAGGACCGACTGGGAAGAACGCCAGTTGCCCTTTCATCCACCGTTGATACGTATCGAGTGTTTGTGACTCTCCAATAGATGGAGTTACTTTATGTTTTAACTGCTGGTCCACAAAAAATTGTAGGGCTTCGATGAATTTTGGATCGTCAATCGTTACCTTCGTTCCCTCTTCATTGATCCAGTCTGCCCCATTACTCCAGACGAATGGTTGCAATGCCCAGTTCACGTTAAATCCAGTGCCATACTGATCCAATTTCCCATCACCGTTCGTATCCTTCGTTAACTTCTTAGCTACCTGAATAAACTCATCCCACGTGTATGGTTTGTCTTTATCCGGAAGTGATACCTTTGCTTTTTCGAACATCGTCTTATTATAGCCGAGCGCAAATGGTCCTAAATCTTTTGGAAGACCGTAAATAGCGCCTTTGCCAAGCACCTTTCCATCATACCGGTATTTATCAACACCTTTTTTCCAGATATCCTCTAACTGGATGTCCTTCGATCCTTCGACGTTCTTTGTGATATCTAGTAGTACACCCGAGTTCACGTAAGCTTTGACTTGAGCCGGATTGTAGAAAAAGACATCGGGTACTTTACGTCCTGCGATAGCAGATTTTAATTTTGTATCATATTGGTCCGGAGCTGTTTGTACCATTGTCACTTTCACGTCTTTATTGGCTTCTTCAAATCGTTTCACTGTTGCTTTGTACGCTTTTAGCTCTTCAGGATTCCCGCGAAACATGAATGTGAGTTCGACTTTTCCATCCGCACTTTTACCATCTCCTGAACAACCAGCTAATGCTATTGATGTCGTCATCAAGGCAGTCATTGTAAGCGCAAACATCTTCTTTGTTTTAAGGTTCATTGTGAATTCCTCCAGTGCTTTAATTTTCAATGTCAAAGCGGAATTAAGATGTACGTACATATTTATTTAAGCAAATACGATATTTTTTATAGCGAAGCCCACACAACGCTATAACAAAAGACAATTAAAACAAGTTAAATGGACAATGAAAGCGTTTTCTGCACAATTTGAGTCTATTACACACATTCGGACATGTCAATTTGATTTTTTGTCATTTATTTCTTTTTTGTACGTACATTTAAATGATTTATCGATTGATTTTCTCTTAAATCCATAGCAAACCGGACAAATCTTTGCTAATATGTAAGTACTATCATATCTTGTACGGATAAGTTTGCTGATACAAGAGAGAAAGCAGGGACGCCTTATGGCACAACGGACAAAATATAGCATCGTGAAGAATCATATACTTGATTGGATTAAGGATGGCACAGTACATCCTGGTGAAAAAATTCCTCCTGAAAGTGAACTTGTACAATCTTTCCAAGTTAGTCGGCACACGATTCGCCAAGCAGTTGGAGAGCTTGTGAATGAAGGCTATTTGTACCGCGAACAAGGTTCAGGAACTTACTGCTCCCACGTACTTCCTAAACCAGAAGCTGAGGTAATCGAGCGCTCTAATAACGGCAAGAATATCGGTGTGATTACAACCTATATGTCTGATTACATCTTTCCATCCATCATTCGAGGAATCGAATCTCATTTAGCTTCGAAAGGATATACTCTGACACTTTCGTGTACAGACAATGATGTAGAGAAAGAACGTCAATGCCTCGAAATGATGTTAGATCGTCAAGTTGATGGATTAATTGTTGAACCAACCAAAAGTAGTAACCATAATCCGAACATCAAATATTATCTAGAACTTGAGCAACAAAACATCCCCTACTTGATGATTAACCAGTATTACTCCCAATTGATGCCTCCTCATCTCATGATGGATGACGAAAGAGGTGGATTTTTAGCAGCAGAACATTTAATCAATCTTGGTCATGAACGTATCATGGGCTTATTTAAAACGGATGATTTACAGGGAGTTTATCGAATGCGCGGATTCCTCCGTGCGTTTCGTGAGTACAATATTCCTTTAGAGTCAGAATTGATCATCACTTATACCACGGAAGAGTTAGTTCCAAGTTTCTATGATTCGATTGGACGCCTCTTCGAGAGTGAGGATCATCGTCCAAGTGCTGCGGTTTGCTACAATGATCAACTAGCCTTAAGTGTCTTGGATCAGTTAAGGAAGCTACGTCTATCTGTCCCGCAAGATATCTCCCTTGTAGGTTATGATGATTCCGTCCTTGCAGTGGCCACAGAAGTGAAGTTGACTTCGATCATCCATCCGAAACAAGAACTTGGACGTGCTGCAGCAGAACGGATCATCGCAGCAGTGGAGAAAAAAGAAGCCCCTTCCTCTCACATTTATGAACCGGAACTAATTATTCGTAACTCAACAGCACCATTTAATCGTCTCGAATCTAAATCTGGTTAATTTTTGAGGAGAACGTCGGGGGAGGTACTTATGAACTTAAAGCATGAACAAAACAAGCTATTTCAACTTCTTGAATTTACTACCGGACTCGTACAATTGAACTTCATTTTCTTCATCACCCTTTTACCAGTCATCACGATCTTTCCATCTCTGTATGCACTAACTGCCGTCACGAGACAATGGTCAGTGCATAAAGATTACAGTGTTTTTCGATCCTACATTCATTTTTTTAAAGAAGCGTTGCAGTATCATTTAAAGTTCGGCATTTTGTGGACCTTCATCTTACTGTTCTTACTGATTGATTTTTTAATCATTCGTCACCTCGAAACGGGACAGACTCTTTTATTTACAGGTCTCTCAATTGTCAGCTTGTCCTTTTTAGCTATTTCCGTTTTCTTATTTCCGATTCTCTCGCATTATGAGCTGAATAAAAAGGATGCGCTTAAGTTAGCCCTTTTTAGTTTAGTACGTTATGGGTATGTTTTATTGCTTTCGTTTCTTTTACTCACGACATTGAGTGTATTGGCATATCAATCACCTCTCTATTTATTGTTCGGCTTCTCGTTCGTTATATTTCTTACAACTAAACTATATTTACATCAGCTGGATCGCACAATGCTTAAATCATAATTATCGTTGTGAATGATATCTCATCAAATATGAGTATGCCAAAAATCGATGGCCATTCTTTTAGATAAGTAAACAATTAAAAAATAAAGTGATTGATATTCATGGGAGATACTAATTGGTCACAAGCATCTATTCCTTGGGTATCTGAAAATCACGAAAAAACAGCACTGAAACTATTAAAGTTTCAGTGCTGTTTTTTTGTATGTGTATTTATATACAGTAAATAAGATCGTATTACCATTTTTTTGATTATTCTTATATGTATTCGCACGATAGACATCAATGTTACGTTCATACTTATGCACCATAAAGGATTTATTCCCTATTTCAGATCTATACTCCAAGTCGTCATGCCTCTTACCATATCTAACACATCTTTCTCAATTTTAAAAAGCGGTGTGTTACACATAATTATACAGTCAGTAAATTATATATATCTATTGCATTCTTAATTCCGTTGACAATAATTCATACAATAAGTGAATTGAAGTTTAATTTATATCTGATAAAACATCCATTTTTTCGCAAAAATCTATAATCAACTTATTACATCACTAACTAAACTGTAAAAAGTATTTGACATTTATCAGTGAAGATACTAATATTAAAGTGTAAAAAGTATTTGACATTTTTTTCGGGGGGAACCATTTGAATAATATTATAAAATCCAAAAGAAAAGAATTGGGCATTTCTCAAAATGAACTTGCACAATCCTGTAATGTTAGTCGGCAAACCATAAATGCAATTGAAAATAATAAGTATGATCCTACACTACAATTAGCTTTTAAAATTTCTGAGGTGCTAGAAACACGCATTGATATCTTATTTCTTTTTGGACAGGAGAATAGTCATGAATAAAAAAAATAAAACTATCGTATTTTTAATTTCTTTTATCGTATTAACAGGTGGAGTAATTACAAGCATGGTAATCGAGAATTATATAAACTTCTTCTCCATTGTACAGCTTGCCTTGTTGTTGATTATGTTTTTCTCATATTTTACTTGGTCGCAATCAGGGAAAGATGAAAAGCTTATTCCAAACGATGAATTAGGAAAAAAGGTGACATTGGAAAGTTCGTCGATTAGCTATAAAATTTTAACAATTTTAATTTTTCTATTTATTTGTTTTGATAAATTCAAGGACGGAGAACCAAATATTGATCTTATAATAATTTTCGCTTTAGCTTTAGTTATTCTGCCAATCATCGAATTCTTTAAAGCAAAATCATACAATTAATGTTTTCACAATAACTTCCATGCTTATTTTAAAACAACAAATTATTTACAGATAAAAGGAATTTTCTATTTACTTTCTTTTGATATTTGTTTATTATTTACTTTGTTGGAAATTTTAAAATAAAAGTGGGGGTTTTTTCTATGTCTTTCTACAAAAAATTAATGAGCTCTATTCTTTCGGGAGTTCTAATCTTCTCTGCAGTTGGAAGTGTATCTGCAGCTGATTCAGATCAAGTTGCTCTTGAAGAAGCAGGTCTTGAAAATGATACATATATTTCAGAGGAGCAAGCAAAAGACCTTGAAGAAGTATTCGCTGCTGTAGAGACTCTTCCAGAGGATGTTATCAACGAAGGAGACGAAGCAGTAGTAGATTATTTACAAGATAACGTCTCTGATGGGGTTGTCGTTAAAGAAGAAGGTGATGTTGTAGCATTTGGAGTCGTCGGTTGTGCTTCTGCTATCGGCTTAGCAATCGCTACAAATGTATTCCCTATTGCAAAAATCACAAAATTAAAATCCATCATCAAAACTGCAGGTGGAGCTACAACGTTTACTAAAACGTTGATTAAATCATATAATTCAGCTCGTAAGTTTAAAGCTACTAAATCAGCTGCAATCAAAATTGCTGTAAAAGCTGCTGCTAAAAAATCTGGACCTGATACTGTCGCTGCAGTAATCGAGATTTTTAACGTCGGATCTGTTTATAGCGCATGTTTTGAATAAATAAAAAAATCACTTATGAGCTTGTGTTATGAGCTTATAAGTGATTTTTTAAATATTATTAAGGATGATACTAGACAATGAAAAAAATCATAGTTACCTTACTTGCTTTACTTTTAGTTATTGGATTCTTTTTTTGGTTAGAAGATAATAAAAAAAGTAAAAATAAAATCATAGAAAAAAATCAATGGGGCATCAATGCACTTAAAGTTAACGAAACTAAAAATAAATTCAAACTTGAAGGTAAAGGAATTTCAATTGCCATACTTGATACTGGAATAGATTATGATCATCGAGATTTAGATATTAAAAAAAGTATAAATTTCACTAAAGAATCGAGTTCTAAAGATAATAACGGACATGGTACCCAACTAGGTGGAATTATTAATTCTCAAAAAAATAATGTAGGAATTACAGGCATAGCCCCACAAGCTGATATATATTCAATCAAGGTTTTGAATGATAACAAAAGTGGAGATTTCGAACATGTGATTACAGGATTAAAATGGTCGATTGATCATAAAATCGATATCGTATTAATGAGTTTGGGAAGTCTGAAACCCAATAGTGAACTTGAAAAATGGATTAAAAAAGCCGATCAGAATGGTACTCTTTTAATTTCTGCAATCGGCAATTTAGGTTATCAAGGAAAGGGAAATTATATTGCTTATCCAGCAAAATATAAAGAAGTATTAAGTGTTGGCGCAGTCAAAAAAGACAACAGAAGATGGTCTCAATCAAGTATAGGAAGCAAAATTGATTTAATGGCTCCAGGAAAGGATATTCTCACAACCTCATTAAATAATAAATATGCATATATTGATGGAACTTCTATTGCAGCTTCTTTCGTAGCAGGAAGCGCTGCATTATTAAAAGAATATGACTCTAAACTTTCTAATCATGAAATTAAAAACATTTTAATTCAAACTGCAGTTCCACTAGGAGATAAAATAGAATATGGAAATGGATTGATTGATATTGAAGCTGCAATTGAATATGTTAAAAATCATAAATAACATTTTATGATTTCATCTCAAAAATTTCGTTAGTAAAAGCTCTTCATTTGCTATAAATGAAGAGCTTTTACTTTAGTCATCCTAAGCATTATTTATTTAGTAATAACAACTATAAATGGTAACAATTCTTCAACTCAGCTAAAGAGATGTTGAGAGCTGAAAAACCTTTACTAAGGGATAATCACGACAGAAATCGTCCGGTCTTTATCGTCATCTTCATCCGAAGTATTATAATACTTCTCCAAAAGTGTACTTAGTTCTCCTTGGAAATCTTTGAAAGATTCATCCGATAAATTTAGCTTCACTAGTGAGAAAGTAGATTGATCTTGCTGATCTTCGGTCTTACTTTTCTCATAATAATTTTTGTAGTTTTGTAAGATATACATGAAGTAAAACGAGACAAAATCAATTTTTTCACTATAAGTTGCTGAGTTCCAATCCTCTTCATTGATTTTATATCCTTCAGTATTTAAAGCATAAAACTTCTCTTCTACTTTTCCTACTTTTTGAAATCCGACCACCTTAAGTAGGTTGTCGTCCATCATAAAATTCACTTGTCGATATAATGTAGACTGTGGAACATCTTTTAATAGTTCATTCAATTGTCTGATCGATAGACCTTGTTCAATATCGATCAACTCTAAAGCAATTTTAAATCTCACCTGATTTTTGAATAAATTAAAATCCATGTTGTTTAGCATCCTTTGCTAATAATTTACCGTAAATTTTCTCTTCAATTTTCTCAACTTCATCTAAAGTATAAATATCTACTAAGCTCAATACTATACCTTCATTCTCTTCAATCCAATTTTTTATCTTTACCAACTGGATAGAGTCAACACCTAAATCAAACAATGAGTCTTTTTCGCTAATCGTATTTAATGACAGTACGTCAATCAACATCGTTCTAAACTCACTCGGAAGTCCTGTTAAATGATCCGAATCACTTGTATCTGTCATAAATCCATGTCGTTCAGCTGCTAAGTCTAATAATTTTTTTGAATCGATTTTTCCATTACTCGTCAGAGGAAATTCAGAAATGTTGAATATAACGTTAGGCAGTTCATACAGGGCTAGACTTGCACTTAAATGATTTTTAATTTCTGTATTGTCTAGCGGAACATCTTTTTCATATACTAATACGATTTTATCCTTGCTATCCTCTTGTTTCATCAAAAGAACTTTTGTTTTAAAGTCAAACACTTTCTGGAATTGATTCGCGATTTGGTTTAGGCTAACTCTATACCCATTTACTTTCGCCCTCGAATCTTGTCGCCCGATGAATTTGACATGATGTGGCGAAACAAACTGACCAATATCGCCTGTAAGGTATAAGTATCCTAATGTTTCATGGTATATAAAGGTCTCTTTCGTTTTTTTATGATCATTCAAATATCCTAAAGCTACACCATTTCCTCCGATTGCAATCTGACCTTCTGAACCAAACTCTTGAAGCGTATACTCATCAGTAAGGATCCACACGGTCTGGTTCTTCATGGGATAACCATAAGGAATGAATGAATAGTCATTTATATTCGCTTGATTGATTTCATATAAGATTGACCAAATCGAACATTCTGTAGCGCCGCCTAAACTATACACCTTGGCAGCACTAAAATTTTGAAGTACACGAGTGGCAACTTCTTTTGATACGAAGTCGCCACTCATTAAGCATACCTTCAAATTATTCTTTGCATCTTGAGATAGCACAACTTCCCTTAAAAAATATTCCATGACGCTTGGGACGGAATTCCACACTGTAATTTTGTTATGTTCCATGACCGACTGGACCTCATCGAAATCACGCTGATCTCTTACAAGATAGAGGGTTCCTCCTGAGAGCGCTGCGCCGAAAATATCAAAGATGGATAGATCAAAGCAGAACGATGCTAGACATAAAAACCCATCCTGAGTATCTAGTTCCATTCTGTTCTTCATATCAAACAATGTATTCATGACTTGGTAATGGCTCTCCACCACTCCTTTAGGGACACCTGTACTGCCGCTAGTAAACATTACATATGCGATATCATCGCCTGCTTCTAGCTTTTCATGGAAGGGAACGGTCACTTCATCTGCATGAAGTTCTTTCATCGAATGACCATCTAGCAAATACCGCACATTTGCATGTTCCAAGACATGTTCCGTTTTAGCGGATGGACTATCCGGATCAATCGGAATAAAATAATTTCCGGAAATCAATATGGCATACATCTGAATGATGGTCTCGATTTCTCGATGAGCCATGAAGGCGACCGGTTGACTCGTTCCTGATATTTTTTGAGCTAGCGAGGACGCTCGAGAATACAATTCATTATAGGTGATTTGTTCTGCTGAATCTTTAATGGCTATATATTCCCCGAATTTTCTTGAGGCATTCGCTAAAACTTCATGGATTTTGGTCGGAAAATATTTAGTCATCGTATTATTGTACTCAGCTAAATAGTCTTTTTCTATTATCATATCCTAATCCCCTTTTGCTGAATGTTTCGTTCAAACTAGTTCCTTTTTAAAACCTGAAGGATCGCTCAATAGGTCATTGATAAAAAAGTGACCACCCTCGAAAGATTTGATGTGACACTCAGAGAGTGTCACATCCTTCCATTTCATGACCTTAGAGAACGGTATCATGTTGTCATGAATCCCGTTCCATATCTCAATGCTAGATTTAACTTTTGGACTCCATCCATTATGAAGATACTTTCGTAATAACGTGAGATCGTTCTTCAAAATTTTTCCGTAATAATCAATCAATTCTTTGCTGTCTAATACTTCTTGGGGAGTACCACCCATGCTTCTTAAGTACGCCACAACTGAAGCATTATCCATTTCTCTATCATAAGATTGATCATCTACACAGTGCGGAGGAATTTGTGCACTCAAAATTACTTTGTACGGTCTATTCAGATTGAGTTCTTCAATTAATGCGCACGTTTCATAAGCAATGAATGCTCCCATGCTGTGACCAAAAAGAATATACGGCTTAGTAAAATCGATTTGTTTTATTATTTCTTTTTTAACTTTTTCCATCGTATACTCAGAATCCTCATACCGTCTTCCTCTTCCAGGCAACTCATAATTAATTATCGTTACTCCATCAATTTGTTTCATCTGACTGTAACTATTCAAAGAGCCGCCTGCAAATGGAATGGCAATCAACTGAATATCTATTAATACTTGTTCAGAACTTCTTTTAGATAACATTTGATCACCTCATCAGAAATAGAATTTTTGAGCGTGACTTTTGATTGATACTGTACGTCCGGGGAGTTTTCCGAAATGATGGTATTTTCTTCAGGTTCATAAAAGACATTTTGTCTGAACAGTGGAATCAAGACTTTGATTTGATTCAAGTTACTGTCATTTTCCGCATGATCCATCCATTCCTCGTACGAGACCAGTTCAATTGTTTTTTGACTCATTTCTTCTAACAGTTTAATACAATGTCCAAATGTCACTAAGCTTTCTGAAAAGTAATTGATTACTCGATTCTCATGATTTTTATTCGTTTCAGCAATCATTCTCTCTACAGCGACGTTCACAGGAGTCAAATCCGTCTCAAACTCCAAGAATTCTTTAGGACAATATCCAAGTTGATGGATGGATACAATTAATCTCCAGAACAAATCATTTTCAGGAACGCTATACGTTCTGTCATTTCCTGCTATTCGTCCTAGTCGTTGTACGGAAACCCCATCCCTGGTTGTTCGATACTGCCTCAAATATTTTTCAGCGACAACTTTACTTTTTACGTAACTTATCGGAGCTAACTCTGTATCTTCGATAATATAATGATCATGCCCGAGGACCGAGAGCGTCGAAATATGATTCACTTTTTTTATAAGGTTCAACTGTGAAAACTTCATGATCATCTGTAATCCTTTTACGTTCGTCTCAAGAGAATCCTTTAAGGATGCCATGAAATTTACATTTCCGGCACAGTTATATATCTCTGACACGATTCCAGATAAGTGAAGGTACGTCTCTTCGTCTAACCCTAAAAATTCTTGATGGATATCTCCTCGGAAGACTCGTAAGTTGTGTAGATTTAACGATACATCCGTTTTAGAAATACTTTCTAATCGTTTCATAAGTCTGATGTGTGCTTCATACTCGTTTATTCCTCTTACGATGCAATATACGATATGGTCGTTTGATAACAATTGATAAACAAGCTCACTTCCTACGAGTCCAGTTGCTCCAGTCACTAATACGTGATTCGTCGTAGAGACTTTTGCGCTCTCTGCAGGGTGCTCTTGGAGATAGTTCTGAATAATCTCCTCTTCGTTTTCAAGTTCCTCCTCGAAACCGAAGATCTTTAAGGTTGGATTTTCGAAAAACATGAGCGGGTTTAAATCGTAATCGTAATCTTCCTTTAAAATAAAAAGCATTTTAGACATCTTTAAAGAATTGCCACCGATCTCAAAAAAATCACTGTGCTCATCAAAATCAGAATGACCTAAGACATCACGCCATATTTGCTTTACATTTTCGATAAACGAATTCTTTTCAATAATCGCCGTCCCATTTACTTCATTTTTCTCTTCTATTTCTTCGATTCGAGCCACGGAAACAGCCTCCTGAGTTTCTAAAATAGAAGGATTTATGGATAGCGAGCCTAGTAGTTCATTCGCTAATACATCTCCATCAAATTTCGTTACATATTGCATAACTTCTTCTATCCAAAAAGATAGAAGATGAATGTCATCCGAAGAAACTAGTCGATCACTGTAAGAAATCTTGAAGTGTACTTTATCATCCATGGCGACACTTAAACTCAAAGGATAGTTTGATTGTTCATTTGCTTCGATGTCCTTAATATGATCCATCCGATTCGGCTCAGGATAGTTGTCCACTATAAAGATAGTTTCATATAGGTCCTGGTTAACCCCAAATCCGACTGCCTTCTTCAGTTTTCTAGTATCCGTATTATCACTATTACGATTAAACGCTTCTATTTGATGGATTAGATCGGCAAATGACTGATGATCATCAATCATTAAATACGTAGGTGATGTATGAATAAACATTCCAACCTGCTCTTCAATTTTGAAAACAGGACAATTCCTTCCTGATTTAACCGACCCAAATAAAACGTTTTTCGAACCCGACAGCTTTGAAATGAGCATTCCCCAGATGGTTGCCATGGCATTCGCTACTGATACTCGTTCAGTTTTGCAAAATGTCATGAATGACTCGGAATTCTCATAAGGTATGGTTTTTCTAAGTTCGATGTTGATATCTTCTGGATTTCTCAGTTGTACGTCTTTACTAAACAATCGATTGTCGATTGCTCTTAGCTTCTCGAAGGATGTAGTATCCTGGTGCTTTCGTCGTGCTAATAGCCATCTCGAATACTCATCGTTCGTTATACTTCGACTCTTTAGAATTGGTGACGTGTCAGTTCTCCATAGTTCCTTCATGAGAATCCCAATACTCCAACCATCGAATAAAATGTGGTTAAAGATTAAAACAGCACGTGTATCTCCATTTTCTAATTCAAATAAATAGAATCCATACAAATGGCGATTGCTTTGATACTTGAATGTTTTATATTCTTCTTTAATGAGGGCATCGATTTCAAGAAGGGTTCTAGGGTGTGCTCGATGCTTGTGAATCGTCGAAGTGATTTTTTTATCAATCACTTGAATGAAATTGTTTTTCGCTGTTCTGACAAACCTTGTTCTTAACGCCTCATATTTTTCGATAACACCTTCCATTTTAAAAACTACCGAGTCTATGTTCTCGGTCGTTGTCCAAGCAAAGTGATTCACGTAGCTGTTTTCACTACTGACCCCTGAATAAATCATTTCCTCTTGTAATGGGAATAGTGGTTGGACTCCTTCAATCTCCAAATGAGATCCTAAGTTTGTAAACTCTTCATAATCAAGCAATTCAAAATTCAGCTTGTTTATTATTTTTAAATGATTGATCAATTCAGGCTTGTTCAGTTCCATGTCAATGACTTCTTTTGACGCCTTCAAAATAGCATCACTACTCGCGACATTCAGGAGTGTGATTCTATACTCGTCATCAAACTCAATTACATTAATTGTCGGAGGCATTTTCTGAAGGTTTTCCTTTGCAATATCCAGACTATCCACTTGATAGTCGTTTTTCTTGCCCGCCAATTTGACTATGTTTACGAAGACTGAATTACCACCAGAGTCTACATTACTTAAATGACTCTCTACATTATTGAGTTGTAAAAACACCTGATTAATCGTAGCGTGACGAGGAAGCGTGAGTCTCTTGAAATCCGTCATCCATCCGACAGTGTGATTGAGATTGAACTCTTTCAATGTATCTTCAAATCTGGCATTGCGTTCAAGCCATACATTCAACGTCTCATTAGTCAATCTCACAATGGTTTGGAGAATGATGCTCGTCGTGAACGTACTCGTTAGTTGTGTCTCATTATCCAAGGTCTGTTTTTTTACAATCAACTCTTGCCCATTTAGCTTTGTATCATAGAGAGGATTATTCGCATCATCATTCAAATCAAAAGCATCCATAATCGAACACTGCTGCTGTTTTGCTATGACTGATTGTTTCGTCGAATGGTCTGTTCCTTGAATCTCATTCCCTTGGAGTAACTGCCGAATTTCATTTTCTAAGATGCTCCACGAATGGATATCGACGAATAAGTGATGAATGATCCAAAAAATATGAATCTCATTATTTTCATAGCAGTATAAAATTTTAGAAGTCTCACCCGTATAGATATTAAGTCCAGCTTGCATAGAATCAGTATCAGCATTCATTTCATCGATGCCTGAATATCGCTTGAATCGATTTTCTAAAGCGATCGATGCAACGTCCATGACCTTCACTTCTCTCGAAGTCAGCACAAAACTACTTCTTAGCATAGGATGGTGCTCATAAAGGACCTCGAAGCTCTTCAGCAGTTGCTCTTCTGAAACGCGCGGTAGCGTAAGCGATTGCGATTGATTCCAATGATTGACTTTATTCAAGTTTAAGTTGAAGAACCATTCTTGAATCGGAGAAATACTGAAACGATGTAGTTTTTCTCCGTACTCCACTGGTCCATGTTCATCTAGAGTCATTGCATCTGACAGATTTTCAATGGTTTGGAGTGTTAAAATATCCTGACTCGAGATATGAAGTTCTTTTTCTTTGAGTAACGAAACGATTTGAATACTCTTAATCGAATCTCCGCCTAAATCAAAGAAGTTCTGATTAATTCCGATTGATTCTGTTTTTAATACACTACTCCATATATCAAGTATCATTTTTTCTTGTTCGTTTCTTGGAGCAATTACTATGTCAATTTCATCATGATTCATATCAGGTAACGGGAGTTGCTTCTCATCAACTTTCCCATTGACGGTCAGAGGCATCTTATCGACCTTCATTATTTTGGTCGGAATCATGTAGCTAGGCAATTGGGTGCTCAAGTATTGGATGAGTTGCTTTTCACCCCATAAAGAATGCTTAGGTTCAGAAACAACATACAATGCTAGTTCCGATCCCCCTTCTTCATTGAAATAGATTGTGTAGGCTTCCTTTACGCCCGCAAATCCCACCGCTGATGACGAAATTTCTGTTAATTCTACACGATTCCCTCTTATTTTCACTTGTAGATCATTTCGTCCGATGTAATGAAGTTCATGCTCTTGAAAACTCCCTAAATCACCAGTCAAATACATTTTTTGACCATACTGTGCTAGAGATGAAGGTACATCTTCAATTCGTCCTTCGTTATCCGCTCGATCCACGTATGACTCACAGGTTGAAGGACCGACGATAGCGATTTCCCCAGTGCTTCCATCAGGTAAAATATTTTTGTAAGCATCTACAATCACGACGCAAGAATTAGAATTGGGAATCCCAATGTTACTCTCTGATTCTTTCGAGGAATACGATACACAAACTGATGCTTCAGTCGGTCCATAACCATTCAGAGTAACAACATCTTCATGGAGTGTTCTATTCTTCTTGAATTTCTCTCCACCGCTCACAATCATCTTCAAAGAATGACATTTCGAGAAATCATAGGCATTTAGTAAGGATGGAGTGATAACCATATAATTGATTTGATGGTTCAAAATAAAGTCAGTGAAAGTAGAATAGTCCTCTTCAAAAATCACAATCTTATTACCTTTAATGATGTTCGAGGTCATTTCAAAAATACTCGCATCAAAGGAAATAGAAGAGAGGAATGCAGCATTCCATTTACCCTCAATTCCATAGTCATTCATAAGAGAGGACATGAAGTTGCTCAAATTAAATCGTGAGATTTTCACTCCTTTTGGCTTACCTGTTGTACCAGATGTATATAAGATGTAAGCCAAACTCTCGTCTTGTGCATCTCCTACGTTAAAGCGTTCAAATTCTTTATTATTGATGTCAGCTGCTTTAAATCGAAGAAGATGATTCAAATCCTTTAGATCCAAATCGCCCTCATGCAAGATGAACTGAGGTCGACATTCCGAAATAATTTGAACCAATCGATCATACGGATGTTTTCGATCAATGGGTACGTATACATATCCATACTTGAGACAAGTCAAATAAAGAATAATTTGATTAGTGGATCGGGAACCATAGAAGAGAATTTTATCCCCTTTGCCCACATCTGATTTCATTAGTTTCACATTGAATTGTTCAATCGAATCATGCAATTCGGAATACTTGATTGTTCTTCCTTCATAAACGATTGCAGCATCATGATTATCAAGGCTAATAGTTGAGAGGAAGTCTGAAATCTCTTTCTTACTAATCGAGAAACGTGGATTATTCATCTCCACCAATAATTTTGTTTCTTGTTGTCCCAGTACAGGATGATATATCATGCTTTGATTCGATTCATCTAATACTCGGGCACCCCATTCTAAAAACAACTCCATCATGTTTACGATCTCGTACTTATTGAATAGCTGGGTAGAATACTCGATCTGTAGTTTAGATTGATCACTCTCATAAAAAACTAATGAGATAGGGAACTGAGCGGTTTGATGATCATTATTTGAGACGAGTAATTCTTCTAATTTCTGACTTTCAACCATTTGATAATTTAATACGGTCTGGATCATCGATAATCCATTGCTAGCAGTCGCATCTTTTTCGCTCCACTTTAAGATATCTGAGTAGCTCGCATTCGAATGATCGACAACATCATATAGAGTTTGTTTCGTATGGCTGATATGCTCATCAAATGACTGATTCTCGTTTCTATAACTCACAAATGGGACGAATGATAAGAACATGCCTAAAGTGTTTTCGAATGCTGGTGGTCTTATCGATACAGGACTTCCAACGATCATGCTATCTTGATTAAAATATTTGATCAAGAATTGGGAATATAGTGCAAGGAGAACATTAAATTTAGAAGCAGAAGAAGACCGTGCCGTCTTATTTAAGGTTTCTATGAAACGCTTCTTGATATCTACTGTGACAATCTCTCCTGCAAAATTGTAAGGAAGCTGACTCGACTTCTGAAAATTAATTTTTTTATCAACGTTTTTCAAGCTCTCGATCCAGAACTGTTTCGTTTCATCCGATGGTAAAGTTGGTGATGCGTGTAAGTAATCATCAAATTGCTTGATAGAATTCTCCTCACCTACATTAGTGGAAAACAGTTGGTTCAAGAAAATCCCCATCGATTCTCCATCGAAGATGATATGATGAATCACCACGACTATCCAGTGCACATCCTGATATTGAATGAACGTCATTCGGATCAAGGATTCATTCGGATCATCCAGATTGAAACAGTAGTTCAGTTCACTGTTTTTAAATTTAATAAATTCTTGCTCCGTTTCGGCTACTACTTCAAAGAACGAAGGACTATTATGAACACTCTTTTTGATGATTAGTTCCTTGTCATTATTCAATTCAAAACGATACCTAAAGAGTTCGTGTCTATCGATTAAATTTAAAAATCGCTTTTTAATAGGGAGTTTTTCTGATACTGCTATTTTTTGTATGAACGGAATGTTGTAGATTGGTAACCCAGGATTATCACTTGATATAAAATACATCGATCGTTGCATATCCGTCGGATTCAATACAACCTCTTCATTGATTTGATTCTGGTCAATCAAAACTGACACTTCAGCTTGTGTCTCTTCATTACCGATAAACAAACCTCGAATTTCAGCAATACTCGGACAATTCATGACAGCCTTTAAGCTTATTTTTTGATCGTATTTATCATTCAAGACATGCGTAAGTTTGACGACTTTCAAAGAATCTAGATCATAATCAAAAATTGTTTTTCGATCGTCGATCCGTTCATTGTTTAAATATTCACTTAAGAATGTATTGAATTCATCAGTAAGTACTGAAGTTGTTTCCACAAGCTTTTTCGGCTTACTCAGTCGGGTCGCTCGCAACTCATTTTTGTTGATTTTTCCATTCACATTCAGTGGCATCGTGTCCAACTGGATAATTTTTTGAGGAATCATATACGATGGTAGTTTTGCTTTTAGAAATGCTTTAACCTCAATATTTGTGGACTTACCGACATAATACAATTCAATAAATTTATCCGTTCTAGAATCGTCATTGAAGAGGGTAGCACATCGTTCTACACCATCGAAGCTATTGAGAACAGCTTCGATATCGTTCAATTCAATCCTATATCCTCTTAACTTGATTTGTTTGTCCTTCCGACCGCTATAATGCAAGCAAGCACCATCGAATCGAACAATGTCACCTGTGTGATAGAAGGTCTTCGTTACTCCATCGATGTCTTTTGACGTGAATGCCTTAATAGTCTTTTCATGATCATTCAAATACCCCATTGTCATTCCTGAACTTGCGACGATTAATTCGCCCGGTACTCCAATTGGGACGACTGAGCCTTCCGTGTTTACAATCTGAGCATGGCTATTATTTAGTAAATATCCAATCGGAATCGATTGCGATGCTGCATCCTCTCGAGGAATTTGATAGGTTGTGGTGAATGTAGTCAATTCGGTTGGTCCATAGCCGTTATATAACGTTAGATCGATTGAATTTTGGTATGCTTTATTAATGTGGGCAGGTGATAGGGCTTCTCCCCCTACAAAAAGTGTCTTTAGCCCTGATATCAATGAAAAATCCAAATCGACGAATGTGTTAAATAGACCTGCTGTCATCCATGCAGTAGTCACTCCCTTCTCAGAAATGGCACGATTCCAGTTATAGATATCGAAAACTGGCTCTTTTACGATTGTGATGGATGCCCCATTAAATAGAGGTAGCCAAATTTCAAAATTACTTGCATCAAAAGCAAATGATGAAGATTGAGCGAAGTTCTCATCGACATTTACGGGATAAAATTGGCTATCGAGAGCAAATGAAATGATATTCCCCGAAGAAACCATGATTCCCTTCGGTGAACCGGTAGACCCTGATGTATAGATAATTTGTGTACAGGTGTTCTTCGCAACGTAAGAAGGTACTCGGTTCTGTAATACATTCGTACTGAACAGGTTTTCCAAGGTAATGGATGGTGTAGTGAATTCGTACTCGTCAGAGGTCGTATTATCCAAAATGACCATTCCTACGTTGGCATCCTGCATGATGTACTCAAGACGACTCGAGCCATACTTTTTATCTAAAAATACATAGGGTATGTGTAGATATTGGAGCGCAATCATTAATTCAATCGTTTGAGCAGATCGTTCCGTCCATATCCCGACTGTTTCATCTTCTTTGATTGACAACTCGCTCAAACTATCTATTAAGGTATGACATGATGTAATGATGTCTTCGTACGTATGATGTTGTTCCTCTTCGAAAATCGCGATTTTCCCGGGTGTAGTGGAGACTTGTTCCTCAATGATTTCTAAATATGATTTACTCGAAATTCTAGTGTTTGTAGTGCTTTTGATTTCGCTTTTTCGTAAAGAAGAAAGCACTTTTCCAGCTTCAGCATTTGAGTCTAAGTTGATGATTTCTTTTAGAATTTCTTCGACATAACTGAGGATGTTCTCTGCCTGTGACACATCAACCACCTGTTCATGAAACATGAGTTTTGCCATTATTATATCTTCGACAATTCCGAATGATGCCGTAATATCTGACGTAGAGAGTTCCGTCCCCTTTATAACTTTGTAGTTCATGTCCATTGATGGAGTCGGATAATTCTCAAACACGAAAGTCGTATTCGAATAGGACGTATTGTTCCCAACGTTCAGAATGCTATTTTCGTTTCGTAAAGACAAAGGGCCTTGCTTTTGAAGTTCTAAGTCATCATCCATGATGTTTTTTAACAATTCATGGATAGTGTTCTCTACGCTGAATCGGATTCGTTTAGATCTCCGCTGAATCGTCATCCCAATCAAGTCATCATTTTGCTCTTCCAAAATAGAACGACCCGAATCGATTACACTAAAAAGTACGTCTTGCTTTTGAGTGTATAAACTTAATAGCGTAGCCCACGCCGTCTCAAATAATGCTGCAACAGTAATTTTATTGTTTTTACAATATTCAAAAATATCAGAGTAGCTTATATCGATTTCTCTACTCTTTTCTGAAAAGACATCCCTATTTACTGTTGATATGTTAGGAAAAGGCGCACCTCTAAAATCATTTAAATAGTTTTCCCAGAATGAATCAGACTTTTTCATAGTATTTTTCAAGCTACCTTTTATATAGTCGCTATAAGAATGGTTCAGAGTATTCCTTTTTTCGTCTATTATATTATCTTCCGATTCGTATAAGCGATCGACCTTATCCAAGGTGGCACTCATGCTCCATCCATCAAGTAAAAGATGGTGGAACGTCCAAACAAGGTATGTTCCCTCTGGCGTCTCGAGCACTTTGAACTTAGTCAACGGTAGATCGTTAATCGAAATATCTTTTTCGGATTTAGCGATGACTTCAATTTCTTCTATTGAACACAGGTGTTCTGACCACGTATAGTTGGCATCATCAATCACTACTTGCATATCATCATTCAATTTACCGAATACGAATTTAGTTCTAAATATTTCATAATGATTGAGTATTGCATGCCAGCACTTTCTGTATCTTTCTTTGTCACTGTAATGGATCTCAATGATTGCTTGACTAACATAAGCATTGGTATGGTCATGTAACTCACATTCATACGCAATCCCTTTTTGGATTTCTGTCATAGGATATACAGATAGAATTTTCATGTGGTTCACCTCATCATGCGTCAAATTTTGAATAGTTCACTTAGATCGACCAATGAACTGTTATCTAAACCAAAAACCTCAATTTCATCTTCTTGCTCCAACTTAGGAATCTCATTTCGAATAATAGTTTGTAGTGAATCAATTAATTGATCCAAGTGTTCTTTATATAAGAATACAAGCATGAATTTGTTTTGGACTAAAGCAACATTTAGAGCGATTTCATCAAAAAAATCATACTTGTTGATGTCATTCTTATTTACAACGTCGGGTAGTTCTCTCATCTCTCCCAAATAGTTGAATGAAATATTAGGCGTCTCCATCGTAGGCTCTAGTAGTTCATAGTACTTACCTATAGCCTTGGTTTTATCGACAGTAAAGTGATTAGTGGATAGATATTCATCCAACCGCTCCTTGTTTTTCAATAGAACAGGATGAATGGAAGTCAACCATCCTACGGTTTGATTCAATCGAACATTGTCGGAATATCGATCTCGTCCATTAAGTTCTTGTGAAATCCAAACTTCCTCTAATTCGTTCTGTCGCATCATTGCTCGACCAAACAACATCATCATCATTGTGTCGAGACTATAGTTTTTCTTTTTAGAGAAAGAGAGGAGTGCTTCCGTTTCACGTTCATCTACTTCAAAAATCTTTGTTTTAAAAGGTATCTTAAGAGTGGAAGACATCTGATTTTTGAAACGCTCTTTACTATCCGCTCCCATTATCCGTTCCCATTCTGTCCGAATGTGAGTGGGAATGACTTGATTGGTTGTCTCTTGAATCAATACTTCGAAATTCGTAGTCTTTTCCATCAATTGAATGGGCTGTCCCGCTATTACTTGCTTCATCGCCATATCAAAATCGTCCTTTAAAATGAGCCAACTCACGTTATCACAAATCAGGTGATGAATCACCCAGACTAAGCTATGTCGTTCAGCTGAATCTTTTATAACGACTAGCTTCGATACACTTCCGTCTTCAATGTTTAAGCTTCCCTGTAAATCATTTATCAGTTGTTGCTTCATTTCTATTTCTTTATCCACATCTAGAATCTCAACAACTGAAACTTCATCCATCCCCTTACTATTGTCGTTTTCTTTAATCATCACTTTCTTGCCATGATCTGTATCAATGAAGTTACTTCTTAATACATCGTGTTTCCTCCGGATCGCGTCATAGATGTTGATGATATCGCTTTTAGTTAACGAGCTATCAATCTCAAACTCAATGGATTGATTCCAATGGTTGATGTTATCGAAATCGTGCGAGAAAAACCATTTCTGTATCGGAAGTAGTTCGAATAAACCTTCAATAGGTTGTTGGTTGAACTCCATCGTATTGACTAGTGCAAGCTTTGATAAATCTTTCAACTGATTCGCATTCATAATGTCGATAGAGGTTATATTCATGTTCTCCCGTTGGAAGAGCGAAGCAAGCTGGATACTTTTGATAGAGTCTCCACCCATCTCGAAGTAGTTGTCGTTTAAACTAAAATCTTTTTCATCGAATAGTTGAGTGAACACCTGTAGAATTTTTTGTTCTAAATCCGTATACAGAACGTCTCCATTCTCAGACTTCTTCACATCTACTTTTGATTTGATATAGTTCTTGAGTTCGTTCATATCCACTTTTCCATTAATGGTCATGGGTATCTTATCCAATTTAATGAACTCGCTAGGAATCATGTAGGAAGGAAGGTAATTTCGACATAGCTGCTCCATTGCTTGGGTCGTTTCTGTCCCTACGAAAAAGTTATAGAGTCGATCATCCTGAAACACTGTGACGGAATTCGTGACGCCAGGACGCTTTAAACAAAGTTGAGTGATCTCCTCAGGATTTAAGCGATTTCCTCGAATCTTAATCATGTCTTGATTTCGGTTCGTATAGATCACATCTTGTGTATCTCTATCGCGATAGACAACATCACCTGTTTTGAAGAACCGATACGTGTCGCCAGCAATCTTCAACTCTATGAATGGATCAACATCGGGATTGAGATATCCGTCAAACATGCCTTTCCCAGTGATGCATAACTGCCCCCGTTGTCCATCCGGAACGATGCGATTGTCTGAATTTAGAATCACATAGGACAGTGAAGAAATTGGTTTCCCGATATTTGCTTCGTTTGTTGTGTCCTTCATGCATTTATAGGATGAGATAATGGAGCATTCGCTAGGACCATAAGCATTCAAGACTCTCACTTGTGGTGGGATGGATGCATTTTTTCGATAAGGTGCTCCACCTACCAGGATTGTTTTGAGCGTATCGCACGACTTAAAGTCTAAGATTGTGTAATATTCCGGTGTCATTAAAAAATGTGTGATTTCATTTTGTCGTATAAAGTCAGGAAAATGCTCATGTCCTACTTTTGTGTCGAATATCTTCAACGTAGCGCCTATATGAAAAGCAAGACTGAACTCGAAAACACTTGCATCAAAAGAGAGGCTTGCAATTTGTGCTACTGAATCCCCGAAGCTGATGTCGAATGCCTTATATTCATCTATTAGACTCAATATGTTTGAATAGGATATTGGCACGCCTTTTGGCACACCCGTGGAACCTGAGGTAAATATGATATACGATGTATCGACGGTATAACTCTCGCTTTCTCGAGAGAGGATGTTTTCCTCTATTAAATGAAGAAATGGATTATCCATCGAAACATCGGTCACCTTGTATTTGTCTGATTCCAAAAAATCAGACAAAATGAGGACTGGTTTAGCCTCTTCGATGATACAATCGATCCTGGCGCTTGGATGATCATGGGCAATCGGTATGTAAGTATGTCCAGATTGTTGAATGCAATAATAGAGGACAGCTGCAAGCCCTTTATTTTTCGTAACGACCACACATTTGGCCCCATCTTGTATATACAAATCCTCTAGTTTCTTTTGAAATTGTTGTTTTAAAATTGCCAATTCTAGATAAGTGATCGAGAAATCATTAAATGAAATTGCTAGCTCGTCAGATTCGAATTCCTTGAATAGAGGCGATCCTGCTTCGTGCGTAGTTAAAAAGGATGAACTTATTTTGAGTGACTCTAATACAGTTTGTAGTTGTGTGTCTGGAAGGATGTTGACATCTGAAAGTGCTTGGTTCACGTCTACTCGTAATGCTTGAATGATTTTGTCAAAAGATTGATGTAACTCTGCGATAACCTGACTGTCCAAAATCGCTTGATCGACGTTCGTTTCAAAATAGACTGCCTCATCCTTAATGATGACTTTTGCTAAGAAATCATATTCCGTGTTGATGCTTGTCTGCTTAATCAACGTGTTCTCTAATGAATTATCTTCAAAACCAAGGTCAAATACACATTGAGTCATGCTGTGGTAATTAGACTTTTTCATTCGGTTCACCATGTTATTTATTTCCCCGGATGAAATATTGCGATTTTCTATCAATGAAAAAACCAAGTCCTGAATCTTCTCATGTAGTTCAAATAGTGTTTTATTAGCAGCTACATGGGATATCAATGGTAGGACATTCGCCAAAAAACCTATCATCCGTTCTTCCGTTGATGAACGTAAAGAAACAGGAATCGCTGTGGCTGGATGATGAAGGTCAAAGTATTTATGTAGCAGCACCTGAAAAGCCGTGAGTCCCGTCGTAAATAAGGTTCCACCTAATTCAAGCGTTACATCTTTGTACTCACTTAAACTGCATTGCAATTTAGTCACCTGAATATCTCGCCGACCAACTTCCTGGGTACTTTGTTTCGTCGATTTAGGTATTCTCTCTACTTCTTGCTGGAGATATGCTTCCCAGAATGTATTCCCAGCATCACTTTGATGCGCTCTACTCTTCAGATATGAAGAATAGAGCGTATCATTTTTTTGTTGCGGTACACTATTTAAGTTGGCAATCAATTCATCTCGGAAAATTTCAGCTGATTGTCCATCAAAAATAATATGATGGAATTTACAGACTAAATATTTGTTAAGTGGTGTTATAAACAATACATATTGCGTAAGTGAATCATTTAAAGAAATGCCTGAGGATAAGAACTCCGTAATCGATTCTGCAATTGCATTCTCCTTAACTGAGATAAACGCTAGAGTATGATACTCATACGGTTGGATTGATTGGTACACGTCGTTTCCAGGAACTATTTCTACACGCAATGCTTCATTCTTTCGAATGACCTCGTTTAATGCGAGTTCGATACCAGTCGTTTCGACATCATTTGAAATTTTATGAATCAATGGAATTAAATACTGATCGTTTTCACCCTCAAGTTTTGTATGACTCCAAATCCCTTTTTGCATTGGGGTTAATGCTTCAGTTCGGAACATCTAACATCTCACCTCTTCGCGTTTGAGTTACAAATTCAAGTAAAGTTGGATATTTGAATAAAGTCTTGATCGAGACATTCATATACAATGCGTTGTTTACTTTTTTCACGACCTGTATGGCTAGTAATGAATTTCCACCCAGTTCAAAGAAGTTATCTTTTTCATTCAACTGATTTACATTTAATGTGTCTAACCATATCGAATGAATCGTCATGTATGTTTCGTCAGTATTTTCGGTGTACGATAGACTATTTGCAATGGAGTTTGCCTTCGCATCGAGCAATTCATCAACAGCAATTTTTCCATTGATCGTGGTAGGAAATACATCAACTTGCTTGATGATTGAAGGAATCATAAAGGTTGGCAATTTATTCGTTAATTTTTGTCTCAATTGGCCGTTCTCAATTTCTCCTCTATAGAACAATGCTAAAGAAGTTTTATTGTTCACCAACATTAGATGATAGTCATGAATGGAAGTTACTTCATCTAAAACGACCTCTATCTCCTGAAGTTCGATACGATAACCTCTTAGCTTAATTTGATCATCATCTCTGTCTAGATAATGAATACTGTGATCCTTCGTCTCAAGGACGAAATCTCCAGTTTCATATTTCGTCCCAACTTCCGAAGACACAACCTTCCTAAAGTGTTTTTTTGTCAATTGATCATCGATGTAGCCCGGAGAAATCATTGGTCCTTTCAATATCAATTGTCCAGGAGAAGCATATGGGAGTCTCATGCCATCTTTAGATTGAATAGCATACTTCATGTGTTTTAACGGTCGACCAATCGGATAACTCTTAAATTCGTATTTGTTTGAAGACGTAATAACGAATAACGTACTGGTGATTGTCGCTTCAGTTGGTCCATACATGTTTACTATGGTCGTTGTATCAGGTACATGTTTAATGTCTTTAAACGTCAACTTCTCTCCACCGACAAACAATGTTTTAAGACTCTTTGTCTGGGTCAAATCCATATTTTTTAGTAAGGATGGTGTACATGTCATGATGGTTATCTGTTCTTTGACGAGTAATTCTTCTAATTCGTCTCCCATCATTTTTTCCAAAGGTATATACATCTTTGCTCCAACTGTCATCGGGAGCAATACATCCATAATAGAAGGATCGAAGGTCATAGCAATATTTTGATAATAGACATCCTCTTGACTGATAAACGTATAGTCGTTCATGGAGGAGATAAAGTTACTTAGGTTCTGAGATGTCACCTTCACACCTTTTGGTTCCCCTGTACTTCCTGACGTATAGATAATATAAGCAAGTCCACCGTTTTTCGAACGTTCGCTGATTCTTTGGAATTTACCTTCTGAATCGAAAAGACAATTGGCAGCTGCATTTTCAAGAATATAGTCAATTCGTTTTTCATTGTATTCTTGCGAAACAGGCACATAGGTTGCTCCAGATAACAAACATGATAAGAGATAGATTGTTTTTTTCAGCCGGTCTTCCGTTTTTACTACTACGACGTCATCAGACGAGAGATTCGTCGTTCGAATGATCTGCTCTATCATATTTAACGTTTGAGCATATGTGAGGGACTTTTCTTCTTGCTTAATAAATACATTGTCACTAAATTTTTTGAAGCCCCTTAACAATTCTGATCTCAAGTCTACCTCTGAATTGGTTACTTCTCGAGGCGGACTAAATAATCGTGTATTGTCGTGTATCCTTTTGGTGAGATACGAATAGTCATTGGAATGCTGGATCAATCCTGATACAACCGCTTCAAACAAGGCTTCGATCGTATCCAATAATTCGCTGCTTACTTCACTAGATTTTGCCGTCATTTCATGTATGATTTCCTGACCCTTTTGAACTACAGAAAGTGCTAGCGGAAACTCAACCTGTTCTTGTCCATCAAAGTTAGAAATCGAAAACATTCCATCATTATCAGATACAGGATAATTTTCAAAAACATAACCGATTTGAATTTCACTGTTTTCTTTCAACTTCTTGGATATATCTAGCCAAGAAATATAATCATAATCCTGCATACGTTTCATATTTTGTTTAATAGCAGTAATCAATGCAGATGTCTCTGTTACATCAAAGTCGTTCATTCTGACTGGGAGTGTCGCGATGAACATGCCTACTGTGTTCAATTCTTGCATCGAAAGTGTATTCCGCCCTGAAATAGTAGCTCCGAACAGGATATCCTTTTTCCCAAATGCTTTTGATAGTGTGATGCTCCAAGCTAGCATATAGAATTCATTCATCGTTAAATTATTCGTCTTTAGGTATTGAGACAACACAGAACTGATAGAATTGGAACCGAACCTCTGAATTCTTTCATCTATTCCACTCGTATTCATGAATTTGATCGGCGTGTAGTTGGATAGAACTCCATCCCATTCCTCTAAATTGCTATAACTCTTCAACGTTTCAAGATTCATTCGAACTTGGGCATAATCATGTAGATCCACTTCGACACCATGTTCGTATGCCTTGGATAAACTATCGAATAATTGAGACATGCTCCATCCATCTAGAATGATATGGTGGAATTCAAAAATGACAGTGAAATTCGTTTTTTTCTTAATGACCGTAAACCTAAACAATGGACCATTCGTAAAGTCAAAGCCAATCGATTTTTGGTTCTTTAGATATCTTTTAGTCTCTCGTTCTACTTCATCGTCTGCCAATAGAGACCAATCGAAGATAGTAGTCATGTAGTTGCGCGAAACCTCACTGGCTTCTTTGATGATTTCATATCCGTTTCCATCGATAAAAGTAAATACTGATCTTAATGCATCGACTTTACGAATCAATGTATTCGTCGCTACTTGAAATTTATTCAAATCGATATTCGGTGTATCCATTGTCCATTGAATGATATAGTCTCCAGTCTCCTCCGACGCTTCATGTTGGATCAACATACCTTCCTTCATTCCAGAGACAGGCAGGTATCGCTCACTTTTAGAGTCAATGAAGGTAAGTAACTCTTCATTCAATTCCTTGATCAATGTCTGAATCTGAACAGTAGAATACAATTTTTCATTGAAGAATACTTTAATCGAGAGCTTATCGTCTACTACAATGGGTACGATTTGAAGGCTGTAGGGTACTAAACTTTCTTTCGAAAAATCATCTGTTCTAAACATCTCTGAAACTTCAAATCCTTGATAAGCATCAGAATTAAAGTCACCCATGAAGTTAAAGGTCCAGTCAGACTTAAATTTCAGCGATTTTTGTAAAGAATAATCGAAAGCTTTATTTGGAATTTCAGAAATGATCTTATGTGTTTTTAAAATGGTATCCGATGTAGATTCTTCACATTTCAATTGAATTGGATAGATACTCGTGAACCAACCAATCGTGGATGAAAAATCAGATTCCATCATGGGTCTTCCATGACCTTCGAGCTGTACGACCATCGTTTCATTTAAATTCTGTATAACTTTATTTATTACCTTGGCAGAGATACCTAACAAAGTAGACTCTAGATCTCCCATGAAATGATGAATGACTTTTTCTTTTAGCTCCTTTGTTTGATATAGGTTAAATTCCATCTCCAGGTAATGAATATCACTATAGTTAACCGTCAATTTAGGTTCCAGTTCGATATCGAGCTCATCCCAAAATAGTCTAGATACCTTACTCACCTCAAAATCATCGAGATACTGTACCCACTCATTAAAGCTCTTTCTTTCCGTAAGTATTTCCGAATTATCCTCGAGATTATTTGAGAGCTGCGATAACAGTACTCTCCATGAAACGCCATCAATAATTAAATGATGAATGACCAGCTGGACATACGTTTTATCAGCTACTCGAATGATAGAGAAATGGTATAGATTTTTACGTATATCGATTCTTTTTTGATTTGATGCCAACACATCATCTAAGTTCATCTCACTCACATCAGATTGAACACTAATATGATAAGACCGATCCTCCATGATTTTCTGAATCCAGTTTCCATCCTCGTATGTAAAGATCGAAGAGAAAATATTGAATTGATTCACTAGCTTCTCTAGACTCTCCACAATCGTCTCTATATGGTGTTCATCTGATAGCTTTATAAGAACCGTCTGATTCCAATGTGATGGATGATTAGGCTGCGTATCAAAAAACCATTTTTGGATAGGTGAAAGTGTATTTTCCGTCCACACTTGACGTGTTACATCTCTAATTTCACCTAGCTTATTCGACTCCTCGATATAGTTCGCCAATGACGCAATCGATTGGTATTTGAAGAACTCTGAAACGCTGATGTCCATTCCTTTAGACCTTAAAAGCGAGCACACTTGAAGAGACGAAATAGAGTCGATTCCTAACGAATAGAAGTTTTCATTTTTATCCGCGTTCTCATTTTTTGTGACTTTTGAGATAGCTTCTAAAATCATTTTTTCTGTATGACTCCAAACTAGGTTGGTGTTCTCATTAATGTGAATAGCTTCAACTACAGAAGATTTATCAATTTTCCCGTTAATCGTTAGTTTGATTTCTTCAAGTAAGATGTACTGATTTGGTAACATGTATTTGGGTAATAAGAATTCAGCATGTTTTTTAAGGTTCTCCACGTCAAGCGTACCTGTAAAATAGGCAATCAATTTTTTGCGATTGATTTCATCTTCTACCTGTACAACACATTTTGTGATTCCATTAATCTGCATCAACTTTTGTTCAATCTCAGATAGTTCAATCCTAAATCCTCTGATCTTCACTTGGCGGTCTTTTCTGTGTAAGTAATACAACTGATTGTCGAGACCAATCTTTCCGATATCGCCTGTTTTATAGTACATCTCTTCCAAACCATTCACATTTGACTCGATTAGTTTGTCATTTCCTTTATTGAGATAGCCCTGCATTAAATTCCTACCAGAAATCATTATTTCTCCATAACAATTTTTAGGTAAAATCTCCATGTTCGGACCCGTTATAATGACATTCGTATTCGTCAGTGGTGTACCAATCGGGATGTCTCGTGGTACTTGTTTCGGTATCTTATAGATGGTGGTGAACGTCGTATTTTCTGTTGGTCCGTATGCGTTAATGATCTCTATGTTCTCGTTTTGCTTGAAGGCGTTTTCTACATGTCTTGGGGAGACCTTTTCACCTCCGATTACATATTTCTGGATGGAATGAATTTTTTTAATCAACTTACTGTCTACGAACGAGTTAAATAATGCTGTGGTCAAAAATGAGACCGTCGGTAAAACATCTTTTTCTCCAAAATGCCAATTCTTCTCGTCAGTTATAGGTGAATTTACCACTATTAATGTCTTCCCATTCAATAGAGGAAGCATTACCTCGAAAAACCATGCGTCAAATGTATACGTACTGACATGTGTAAACACTTCATTTGGATTAGTGATGAAATTCATATGATTGGATGAAAAATTAATGATACTTTCATTTTTGATTTTTACTCCTTTAGGTTCCCCTGTTGTTCCAGAAGTGTAGATCAAACTGAAAATTTCATTTTTGGTCTGTGTCTGTACTGAAATCGGAGGAGTATCATCAATTTGATAAAAATCAATCCATGTGATCTTTTCTAAGAGTAGCTCATCATCGCTATTCGTCGTTTCCTCACAGATAAGGAGTGACGCTTTCGAATCCTTTAGTATGTACTCCGTTCGATCTAGAGGATACATTTCGCTGAGATGGACGTGTGTAATCCCTACCTTCGATAGAGCAAAGATGAGTGCGATTGTATCGATAGATCTATTTAGTCTTAGAGCGACGACTTGAGAGGAATCAAGTCCAAGATTTAAAAGTCTATGCGAGAAGTTGATCACCTTATCATTCAGATCTTTATAATTGATGCAGTGTTTATTATGTGAAATCGCATAATGGTATGTCGAATGATTGCTGTATGATGAAAATCTATCGTAGATTGAGTCCGATTTTTGAGAACTAAATTCGCCTCTTAATTGGTAAGAATCCTCTTCGAGAACCAATTCATTTTGATTGTTCTTAATGTTCAAGACATCCCAATCAAATTCTTCAACAACATGTCTCAGCATCCATCTCTTAAATCGATGAATGAAACGGGATGATTCTTCTAAGGACCATGTTTCATCTGAAAATTCCATTTCACATTGAAGAGAATTTTTTGTTTTTTTGAAATTTACTGTTAATTCAAATTTTGCTCCGTTCTGGGATGTGTAGACTTCAGAGTCTATTTGATCCAATGGTTCTGTTTCTTGATAACTAAACACGGTTCTATATAAGTTACCGTTCATCGAAGACGTGATATCCGAAATATGCGAGCTTGCAATCGTTTTATACTCATCTAACTTGAACAATTCCAGTTGAACATGCTTTAGTAACTGCTTGTAGGAACTAAAATCACCAATGTCCATACCGAACGGCAGCGTATTTACAAAATATCCAATTTTATTTGATTCATTACTATTACTTCTACTTGAAAAAGGAATTCCTAATCGAAATTGCGTCGTATTCAACTCATGACATAGGAATGTATAAAATGTAGATAAGTAAAAAGTTACAGGAGTGATGCGCTTTGTTTTGCAAATGCTAGTGACTTTATCAAGAAACTCTTCCGAAAACAAAATGTGATTGACATGCCCGTCTATGTTCTCCTTAATAGCCCCATAAGGATTAGCACGATCAGGATAGTTAATGATTTTGGCTAGATAAGATTTATATGATTCTAGATTCAAGAGTGGGTTTTTATTTATTCCTTGATCATTCTCTATTGTCTTGATCGCCAAAGAATCAATTTTATCGTCATATTCATTGAATATTTTATTCAACAAGATATTCTTAGTCACAGAATCTGTTAAAATATGGTGTGAATTAATTAATAGATATCCTTCGTTTGAAGAACGATGATGATACAAGTAGAAGCGTATTAACGCATCTTCTTCTACATCAAATTTTTCACTCTTCAAATCCTCAATCAAGTTCATTAGTTCAATCTCAGTACTATCTATGATTTCTAAAACATCATGATTTACATTCAATACTTTTTTAAGTGCATCCTCCACCATTACAAATCGACTATGTATATCTTCGTTTTTTTCGATGACAGAGAGTATTGCCATTTCCAATTTCGACATGGAGATATGATCAGAAAGCTTGAAAGCCCACGTCTCCGTATATAAATCTGATGTCCCAAGTTTTTTCGATAAGATAAACATTTGGTATTCAAAATCGGTTACTTCTTTTGACTTTTTTAACATCATACTCTCCATATCGATTGACCTCCGATGCATTTTTAGAACCATTTCTCAATCAAATAACAGTAAAACACTCCCAAAAAATTCCTCGTTTCAAATTAAACACACTATAAATAAAGTTTCAACCTCCCATAAAATCGTAATTATATTTCATTTCAAATGTTTCATGAACGTTTTTTTATTTCGATATACTTTTAATTTATCCTATTTATCGTATTAGGTATTCATAATTGGTAAGACCAATTATCTAATATAAGCTTCATTACTTTTCTAAAATACAATTATTTTTTATGGATTTTAATCATTGAAGTAAAAAATTTATTTTTTCATTCTTAATAATGGTTATCGTTTTTCCAATCATTCTTTATTTTTTAACAAAAGCGTTGACTTATTAATTTTCATTATTGATAATGGAAATAGAAAGGAGTGATTAAGTTGAACACAGACTTTAATGCACTTTTGGAGATCGACTGGAATCAAATTCTTCCCTTCATGTTGCCTATTCTTTTCTTTAATCTACTGCTCATCATCATTACCCTCGTAGATTGGTTTAAACGAAAAGATCAGATAGCAATTCCTTATGTCTGGTTAATTGTCATCTTACTGATTCAATTATTGGGGCCAATCTTATTTTTAGTAATCGGAAGGAGGATTCATCGTCATGATTACGGTCAGTAACCTTTACAAGACAATCAATAGTCGCCCTATTCTAACAGACGTTAACTTTTCGATTTCTCAAGGAGAATGTATAGGTTTATTAGGACCTAACGGAGCAGGGAAAACAACTTTAATCAAATGCATGACCGGAATCCTTAATTATGACAAAGGCGATATTCGTTTTTATTCTGATCCAATCCTAAGCCATAAAAAATACATCGGCTATTTGTCACAGCATACAGATTTTAAGCCTTGGATGACTTGTGAAGAATCATTAATGTTTTTTGGAAAGTTGTCAGGATTAAAAAAGAGTGAATTACTCCATAAAATCCCTCTCGTTCTAGAAGAAGTAGGGTTGCAGGGAAAACAAAAGCTGAAAGTTGAGCAACTTTCAGGAGGAATGAAACAACGACTTGGCATCGCACAAGCCATTTTACATGAGCCACAGTTACTTATCTTAGATGAACCAGTTTCTGCATTAGATCCTATCGGCCGAAACGAAGTAAAGAAATTAATCGGAAAGCTCAAGAAACGAACAACGATTATTATTTCGACACATATATTAGATGATGCGAGTGAGTTTTGTGATCGATATATCGTGATCAAGAACGGTGAAATCGTCGGGAATATTGACGAAGACTATGCTCAACTCAATCGAAAGCAAGTACTTATCAGAACTAACAGAGCTTACACCGAAGAAAAAATCATTTCTTTTGAGAAAAACGATGACACGATTGAGCATATTGAATATACATCTTCCAAATCTTTTATATTCACCGGCTCACATGACTTAGACTTAAAAACGCTACTGACTAAAACCCAAGCGAATGATTTGGATATTACCTCGATTGAATATTACGAGAAGGGCATAGAAGATATTTTTCTAGAGATGGTTTCAGAGACATGAACAACTATTACATTTTATTCCGAACCGAGTTAATTGAAGCTATTAAAGACTTTAAAATCATTTGGTTATCCATCGTCTTTATTATTTTAGGAATGACTCAGCCCCTTCTCAATAAGTATATGGACGTCATTCTAAAAAACGTGGGTGGTGCAGATGGAATTACACTTGATCCGAATCGCCCGATTCCGTCTTCTAGTGAAATCTTCATCTCTACAATTTCAGGGCAATTTAACCAAATCGGTCTCATCATACTCATCATCAGTTTCATGGGAATGATAGCGACTGATCGAAACAATGGAATGCAGGACTTCATTTTAACGAGACCTGTCACCGTTCCTTCTTACATCCTGTCAAAAATGACAAGTCACTGGTTGATTAGTATGTTTTGCATCATGGTTGGTGCTCTCACTTCTTATTACTACACAATCTACTTTTTCGGTGCCCTCTCATTTTTAGGTTTTTTAGGTTTTCTCCTGTATTACAGCATCTGGATCCTTTTCGTTATCAGTCTTACTATCTTATTAAGTAGTTTCATTAAAAATCCGATAATCGTAGCTGTATTTACGATTATCCTATCAATCGTTTGTGTATTACTAAAAGGCTTAAATCATTCCATATTTCTTTTATCACCAGGTTCGGTCTTAAACTTAGCGGAATCACAACTTATGACCGTATCAAATGCGAATCATTTAAGTATCCTCTCTTGTCTATTGTTCATATCCATTAATTTAGTAATCTCAAATAAAAAATTGAAACATTCTTAATAACAAGGAGGGATTTCATATGTTGACGATTCAAAATCTCACGAAAATTTATGGAGGTTCCGAGAAGGGAATCAAGAATTTAAATTTAGAACTCGTGGAAGGCGATATTTGTGCTTTCATTGGAATGAATGGTGCTGGGAAAACAACCTCAATTAAATCGATTGTCGGTATTCATAATTTTGATCAAGGTGAAATTGAGTTGAATGACATCAGTATTAAGAGCGATCCTCAAGCGTTTAAACAACAGATCGGCTATTCACCTGACACACCCGCCTTATATGGGAATATGACAGGATACTCGTATTTGGAACTCATAGGAAGCATCTACAACGTGGATAGCGACACGATCAATCATCAACTAACGATTTTATTAAAGAAACTTCATTTTGGTGATGCAATCCATGATCTAGTCTCCACCTATTCGCATGGAATGAAGCAGCGGTTAGTCCTTATTTCCGTATTGATGCACAACCCAAAATTGATCATCTTAGATGAACCGTTTGTCGGTTTAGATCCTAATGCCACTTATTTTTTGCAAGAAGAGATGAAAAAACGTGCTTCAGAAGGTGCCATTGTTTTATATTCTACTCATGTTTTAGAAGTCGCCGAAAAAATTTGCAACAAGGTTGTGATGATTCACGAAGGAAAAGTAGTCGTGAATGATACGATGATCAACTTATTGGTGAACGGAAGTTTGAACGAGACTTTTAGGAGGATTACTACACATGAATAAGCTTCTTTCATTACAAAAATTCGTTATCCTAAACGATCTTCAAATATCTCGATTGAATAACGCAAATAGTAAGTCCGATCGTAATCATGCGACTCTGACGATTGCTGGATACTGCGCGGCTCTCTTCATGGCGATCTCCTATGTGCTGTATATCGCCTTCGATCTCTATTCGAACGATCAGGTAGACATTCTTCTCCCTGTTCTCTCTTCACTTCTATTCTGGGTGTTCGGGATCTGGACGATACTGAGCGGCGTTAAAAAAATCGTCTTCTCAAACGATCGGGATTTCATCTTCAGTCTTCCCTTACCCCTATGGCAACTCCGATTGTTTCACTTGATTAAACTATTTTTCATCTACACCTCGTTAATCGCGGTAGCACTCCTTGCTGCGGTATGTTCGTACTTATTAATCGTTTCAAACATTCATTCCTTTGTTTTCAGCTCGATTGTATTACTCATCACGACACCTATTCTGATCCTTTCATCCACTTTACTCGTTTCGATTTTGAGTAAATGGATATTAAGCATTATCAAATTACAAAATAACGTTGCTGAAGCTTTAGTGACAGTTTCAATTTTCTTAATTCCAATCGTTTTTGCGCTTCTTAATTCTGACTCACTTCAATACAAATCCATCTTTTATATATCTTCACCTCTCAATTTATTTGGACTGACAGGTCTTTGGAACATCGAAAATGACATGTTGCGACTACTTGCCATGACTGTCCTAACAGGAGGATTAACCATCCTTTCTCTTTGGATCATTAAATATAAGTATGCAGCTGTAGAAAGCCTTTTCCAGGAGACACGTAAAAGAAAAATCAATCAAGGAACACCACTCATTCAAAACAACATTTTCAAACAGTTGTTTCTTAAAGAAGTGCAACTTTATCTATCATCGATTACCTATGTAAGTAACACCATCTTAACTCCCGTGATATTACTGATTGGTAGTTTAGTCTATCTATTCAACTTGGTACCGCTTCTTTACACATACACTTTTGAATTTTCGTTCATCACGATCAGTAGTAAGTATATATTTATCATCTTTACGACCATCTGTATCCTATTGACCACGACGACTTCCTCTAGTTTGTCATTCGAAGGAAAAAGCATCTGGATTACACTCACTTCCCCGCTGACACTAAAAGATTTATCGATGGCTAAAATCGCATTAAATCTCATGTTGTTTATACCAGGCGTAATCTGTGCCATTCTAGTCTATATGCTTCATTTTAGCACTTCCATCGTGGACAGCCTTTTCTTCATCGTCTTTACGGTATCTAGCTTGTTTTTGATTAGTCTGGTCGGTTTCTTCATAAACCTTAAGTTTCCCAATTACAACTGGTCTAGTGAGATGGAAATCATTAAACAAGGAAAATCCACTATCTTTACCGCTGCCATCAGCACGATGTATATTTCATTAAATACAGTACTGAGTATTCTAGGGTTCAATTTTGCACTCCCGATGCTTGCTCTATTCAACCTCATTTTAATTTTCGTGTTGATCAAGTCCATGAAAGAACAAACTCTCGTTCTTAACTAACATCACTTAGAGAGTGAAGTCGATAATTTCTCGATGGTCAACTTGTTTAATAGTCATCAAATTACTATATGGAGTACACACTGCTATAAGATAATCACCAGGTAGTCGATTTACTTGGAAATACAGCGACTCATTTGCATCACTCTGCTGCGGTTTTAAAACCCATCCTTGAAGTGACTCTTCGAATAAGTTTTTCTGATACTCATAATTTAAACCTACACCCATATACTTCCCATATGCTTCTTTCAAACACCAAAGTGTATAATACTTGGTGTTTTTTTCATTGCCTTCAAAGCGTGTTAGATATTCGATTTCTTTATGATGTAGAACCTCTTCTATGAAACGATTATCTCCTGACTCTATTTTTTCAATATCTATACCTATCGGCAAGTCACTCACTGCACATACGATCCAGTTTCCTGAATGACTGAGGTTGAAATGGATATTATCATATCCTTCTAAAAGAGGTTTCGAGAACTGATCTCTTGTGAACTGGATATCTTTAGATACTAAACCGAATTCCTTGTGCAACACATATTTTATAAACAGCTCACTATACAGGCTACGTATTCTATCATCGTTTCTTCTCAACTTCGCAATCTTGTTCCTTCTATCTTTACTAAGTAAGAGTATTAAATCGTCGGTGATTTTAGTTGATTCAAAATCATCAATAAAAAGACTGTATACACGAAACATACGATTTCTCCCTTTTAAGATTTTCTCGTTCATATCAATCGATTAGTAATGGCTCGGTTTCGTACAGGAATCTGAGCTCTATACTGATGTATGGACACCATCTGAACACGTATGCCGATGCTCTGCCTAGAAATTGTTGGAGACGAAATAAGAAAGCACAAACACATTGTAAATCAGCATCCCCTATCCTTTCATCGGATACATCCTTGATTTTAAATCTCTATGCTTCATCATAGTTTTTCCCTCTTCGAAGATAATTCATTTGAGAGGAGAGGGAGAGATTCATCCCTCATTTCGCTTAAGGATTCTCCCTTAACCTGCAGAAGTCTGGAAGTTTTCGTTTGATTCCAAATGATTGAAATACAAAGATTTAATCCATCTTACTGACATCGGTTCGCGTTCCAATTCTCATAGCTTCAACGATACATCCTCTAATATCTCACGCTACCTTTGCCCTATCATCCGTATATTCAAATAAGACAGCACTTCGTAAAACCGCCCCCCATACGAGAAATATTCATCGGACAAATCTTGGATTGACACCGGTCCGGTCAGTAAGCCCGTGAAAATAGCGTACTATGTCCTGGTTACAGAACAAGGACGGCCACTTATCCAAATCACCTTGTAATCGGATGAAATATTGCTTATATAAATCATCCAATCCTCGGAACTTGCTTTTACCGAAATGAGGTGACGTCCGTTCCCGATTATTGTTATAACCCCAGTAAGGATAGGCTTGATAGGTCCTATAATCATGATACATCATGCTCACGAATCCCATGAGCATGTCCCTCGGTCTGAACCCAAGGTTCCGATTGAAGTTACTGAATTGTTGGAACGACAGACCGCCATAGTTCAATTCCTGTTCGAAGAACAACCATGATAGCACCACCAATGCATCCGATTGATCCTCATTCAAGTTCCGATGATCGATTTCAATCCCCCGATAGACATCCGAGCATTGTGCGTACGTCGCGTATCTGAATAGGTCATTCAGGACATTGTAATGTGTCGCATCGCCGCCGTATAGCGTCCGATAGCGGCTTCCTGCCTCGAGATAAAAATCAAACACCCCATGTGTACGTAAATCATCCTTGTCATATCGATACTCGGGATCCCTATATTTTTTCAAGGCTCTCCTTGCCACTAATCCGCCATAGGACCTGTAGATGATTGAAAATTCACCATGACACGCACTCCGATGGATCACCCTCCGCACAGTGAACGACTTCATTCCGTACCGCGGGGGATTTTCAACGATCCTGACACTTCCTTCGTGGATACTCTGGAACGCCCTTTCATTGAATCGAAGGTCCCCCATAGACACGGACGCCGGAAATTCCTGGTTCACCACCCAGGCGAAGTCCTCGTGGAGCTCGCTGATGATTCGCGCATAGCGTTCGTACATCGTTCCATCTCCTTCCTCATTCGATTTCGTCGACGAACACTGGTCCGGTCGCCTGTAGGTTAGGCGTCTCATACCCGATGATCAGGACACCCTTCAAGGGAAGTCGTAGGCGGTCACTGGAGTAGAGCGCATCGAAAAACTTACAGACGGTCTCGAAGTCCCGGTTCACCTTGTAGTCACCATTGGACTTCTTGGTCCTGTACTCGAACAGGACACCTATCGCGAGGTAGTCGACGTCCTGCATCATGCAGGCCTGGAACAGATCTTTCAGGAATTGATTGTTCAACACGCCCCGGCCTGCCTCGACCTCGATGACGGACTTTTCCACGTCGTTGAAGGCGTCGGCCCGGAAGGATTTCTCGAGCTGGTTGTTACGCCCGAACAAGACCGGTACCTCGATGTACTTGTCCTTCCCCCTGCGCATGTCCTCCACGAGGTATCCGATCTCTTCTAGACCAGGTCTACAGATTTCGAGTATGTCATTGCTCTTGTATGTCCTTTTCTCATCGGAGATGTGGTCCTCCATACGTCCGAAGACCTCCACCACTGCATTCAGATGACTCGTGATTCGTTGATTCTTAGGATAATATTGAAAGTGTGACACGTGACCCACCTCTACCGACGTCAGATTTTTGTATGTTATTGACTATTATGACATGTATCAGCCAAACATATCCAATGTCATGCCGGAGCATCTTGGGGCGTCATCGATTCATCCATCCGCGACGAATCCTTCGGACGGATCCGCCTGCCGTGTCTTCATCCGGTACAACGACCCCATGAAGTCAATCCAACATCTTCTCTCAATCTCCAAGCCATCATCATGACGTCGTCATGGTCATGCCATCTAACATGAAAGGGGTCTCCCGAATTGCGATTACCCATAGCGACCAATCGACGAATGAGTCCCGTCATCATCTTCAAGGACGGACAAGAACTAGAAGAACATCCGAGCATCAAAGCCGCAGCAGAATGGTTAAGTTCGTATACCGATCAGGACCATCGGTCATCCCACTCCATCATCGAGAAGGGCATCCATCTCGGAGAATCATGGGAATGGTCGGGAGAGACCTTCCATTTCACGACCGACAAGAGCAGACGTCGGGAAAAGATGCGTCGTTGGAAGGAGGAGGGGCGCATCAAGCAAGAGAAGACCCTCTCGACCGAGTACTGGACCTTCTTCTGCAATCCGAACATATGGGCAGTGGACGACTTCTTTCGCGATGGACGAGAGACGGACAGCTTCTCCGTCACCTCGTGGCAGAAGGATTGGTTCGAGGTCGGTCAGCACGGGGTCATCCTCGTAGGAACGCTACCATGTACCAATCCGTTACATACACGCGTCATTAGACGCCCCCTTCCTACTCGTGGACCAGGAAGTAGGACCAGAGGAATACGATTCTCATCTATACGAAGGATTCCTGGCCACCTCGATGCCCCTGAACCCTGCGACGTTCCACTCCATACTCGCTCACTGGGGCTTGTCGGAGGAGAACGTCGCCCCCGACCAGACGTACGATTGCCGGAAGAGCTCGACGAACATGCACTATATGTCGAATGGCCAAGAAGAGCATCACGGTGAACGCCTATGAACGTAACCCGAAGGTCTGGGAAGCATGTCTCATCAAGCACGGATGTCGATGCTCCGTCTGAAAGTTCGACTACTAGGAGAGGTATGGTGCGTTGTGCAAAGGGTTCATCCACGTCCATCATCTAAGAGCCTTGCACACGATCGGGAGTGAATACGTCGTCAATCCGGAACACGACCTCGTCCCGGTATGCCCGAACTGTCATGCAATGCTGCATCGAAAATCTCCACCCTACACCGTACAAGAACTTCAGACGATTCTTACTCGATGAAGAGGAGAGGCACTTCGACTCCATCATGTTAGTACATCGCTTTCTTGGTACCACTCACTGACAGAACTGTGTCCTATATGAGAATTGGACGAGCAACATCCCAGGGATGTGAAACCTTACAAATTAGCATGATTCTCCTCAGACCAGGTCAATCCTTAGAAACAAGAGGATTGTAATAAATAAATCCACGATTCATAATAAGAACATAAGTTCTTGTTAGAAGGAGATTTACCATGATTTATCTTCGTTCCGACGACGCACGTCCTGCTACCATGCATGACGAACGCTCGACTTTCACGTTATTGATGGAACCAATCAATACCTTACTGAACAACCATTCCTTCATCTCGATTCCAGGACAGACTGACATCCTATTATTCATGGCCCTACGTGAAAGGATTTCTTTGACGTTACATCACTTGGATTCCTCTGAAGTCCACTCTAGTAGTGTATACATCGAAGGGATTGATTATCTTCAGAATAAGTTGACCATCAGAGATACGGATTCATCGCTATCGAATGAATACAGTTATGTACACGAGAATCCATCATATCAGGACTCTTCGGTCGTCCCACTCATATCATGAAACAACCACGTCCTGCGAAAGATATTTCGACGTCGAAGTGTATACAAAATCTTGAAAAGGAGCATACCGTGTACAAACTCGTCTTCCCCATCCATCTATTCTTATTACTCATATTGAACGTGGTCTACTTCGACGAGAGGGTCGATCTCGGATTCACATTCTCCTTGATTCTACTGTCATTCTTCGAATCCATACTACTCTATTCCACCCCGAGACTGTTCCGTCCCATCACAGAAGGTGATTGCCCGACTTCAAAGAGCGATGCTAAAGACTCGTATTTGAAGTCTTATCACTCATATCACGACCTACTAATCGTCACATAGAGGATATGTGCATAATTTCTCCAATGCCTATACCAACAAGTATTCTCTCATCCATCAACTTGAAATTATTTTCGAGTGATACCGGTACATCCAATTAACCAGTGATTTTAATATGGCACCATCTTCCAATGCTATATGTTTTCTGGTGAATAACACATAACAAATAGTTACCTGAGGTTCTCTTGAAATCATCTCAGACTAATAGTGTCGTCAAACTCTCCAACTCAACGACGATATTAAAATGTTGCCTTTACATCTCTAAGACAAAAGTAAAATCCCTTCAGTCTATTTTGAGAATGAAGGGATTCTATCTTTTATACATTTATGGATGAAACATAAAGTCTAAGTATGATATTTTATTAAATTAATATCACTCAGATTTAAATCTAACTTCTTTTATTTCAAGATTGACAATCAAAGTGAAGTTCTCAGAGCAGCTACTTTTTTCATCGTAGTCGACCCTGAACAGTTACATGCACCCCCAGCGCCCCCACCGTAGCCTGCTCCTCCTCCTCCAACGAAACCACCACCATTACCGCTACCGCCACCATAACCCGGTGGTGGAGCGACCGCACCTTGTGGCCCAGTTCCGTATTCCGAATCTTTTTTTTCATCTTTCGGGCTCGAAGCACCGATGTCCTTAATACCAATAGTCTTGCGATCGTATTTCATAATGTATGGTCTCCTCTTAATATATTTTTTTATTTTTCAGTTAATTCGAAATAGAATTACACCTTGAATTACTTTTAAAGAATCCGAAGTTAAGTATTCTCAGTTCAGATTTTCCCTAGAGATTTCGTTTTGCTAATACTTGCCGAGCCAGCACCCCAACACTGAGTTGAGGGGTTGGGGTACCAAAAATCAACAAGACCACCTCCGGTTCCACCACCACCACCACCTGGCTGCATGGATTGTTGAGGACCATCATTACTACTAGTACCATACTTGGAAGAAACATCTACTTGATTCGTTGAGGGATTCGACGAACTCGTTAATTGATTGATTTCTTTTAACCCAATTACACCACGGTCTTTTTTCATTCCATATCATCTCCTCTTCTTATTTTTTGTGTTACAACTGAATAATAACATAAAAAGTAAATTTTGTAATTAAAAGTAAATAAATTTTATGGGTTTATTTACGACATTGGACATTCTGGCAACAATGCTAATTTCTCTGGAGTAATCTTTATTGTATTCTCGTTAATCAGCAACTTTTCTGTGATATTCTTTTTTTTCGGTAGACAATTAAACAATCCTTCGATATATACCTTTATACAGACTAAGTTCGTTACAAGATTCTGCTGGATCAGTATCACGTTTATACTCTCAACATAGTCAGGAGCCAAGCTAACCAAATCCTTTAGCGATATGGATTCAGTTCGACTATCATTAATCTCCTTATAGGTTAATTTATTTAATTCATGGATATGACTTTCCGTTGGTTGGTCAAGAATAAAGCTTTCGCCTGAATCATTTTGAAGTATATTTTTATAGAAGTAAAAAGATGCGATCAAAAAAACTTCTTCCAACGCGTGAATAACAGCATCCTCATAGGAGTTCGATGTACCTAATCCGCAAAAGAAAGAATGATCCGATTTATACGCTATCGCGATAACAGTTTTCAAAGGACTGAAGTACTCGTTTACAAATACCGATACTTCATATCCAGAGTTCCTAAAAAATTCATAGTATGGGTTCTCGACATATTCATCCAAAATTATCTTATGACCGACCTTCCCATACCAAAATAGAAACAAAGAATTTTTTTCATATAACTCTTTTATCGCTCCGTAGATTGCTTTGTCTTGAGAAGTATGGACAGCTGAACCAGTAGTATCGATTTCATAATCTTTAAACGTAGTGTTCTCAAAATTCAGTTTATTTATTCTTTGATTTAAGATATCCCAAGTCATGACATCATCAGACTTGCTACCCCCCCCCAACATGGTTGCTCTTCTCTCGATACCCTCCGCAATCGTTCTAATCAGTGTATTTTTCTTGCTACTTCCAGTCGCAAATCCTGAATGTGGACCGATCCGGCCATCCCTGAGATAATTACCATGTGAAAAATAGAGTAGATAGTTCGGATTTTCTAAAAAGATATTAGAAGGTATGTTGAAATGATTATGTTTTTCTAATCGATGGTACATTCAATCACTTCCTTCTTCACATGCTGGATAGAAATCACTGGTGCCAATTTGAGATTCAATCCACATGCTTTCGTGACAGCATTATCGGCAAAATCCAAAATTTGCTTTACATCTATACCTTCAACAGAGCTCTGTTTTAGTTCGTATTCAATCGAAGTAGATACTTTACCTATCTCAAGAATTGATTTTCTATAACCCCGTCCACCATCAACGACGATTGCACGTCGCAAATCGAGCGCTAAGGCAATCGAGATATCTTGTCCGTCACCAAATATGACATTGTATTCTTCTAAAAAACGAATATCTATCTCCGTCCATTCTCTTAGCGGAATCAATTCACTGGAGTCCCTTACAAACAAATAACATCCACTCTTTAATGGATACTCTTGGTCCTGATTACCCACTAAAATTAGTGGCAGGATAGATTTTGTCTCTAAAACTAATCGCTTCAGTGACTCATTCAGTGCGAGAATGGTTGAATTGAGGATTGTATCACCTTTGTTAATTACGTCCGAAAGTAAAATTCGATTCGTTTCGAATTCGTTAGAAACGTCAGTTCCACACAAATTTTGTTCCCAATATGAAAACATCAAATGATTCATGTTCTTTTCACGAACAATATCGTATGGAAACCACAATTGCTCTTGATGAAAATCAACAATCGAATCCATTACTGACTTTTCGATAAAGTTTTTGTTCAAGAGATCATTTACATGTTGCATCGAAACAAATTTTTCAAAGTTAATATTATTCATAACAATCACATAATTCCCAATGTCTTGTAGTGCCTTTTGAAAGGACGTTTTCTTGTATATCGAAAACTGCTCCGTTGATGAAGGGAGAATGCGCATTTGCGAGTCGAGAAGTAGGGATTGAGAGTTTTGTTATGAAGTTACAAAGCTGGGTCAAGATATTTAATTCTTGTGAATTGGAAAAACTATGGGATAGTTTAAAACCATGATCTGACTCGAACAATTCATCTATCATGATTTGGTATGTGACATTTTCTTCAGCACCGATTCGATGCTCGTTTTCGATAAAACCTTTATGGCACAAATGGCATGGTAGATTCCATTTTGCTGAATAGAGAGAATCAATGTATAAGTATTCGTTATATATGTACGCCATCGAAGAAAACGTATTGGCGTGATACTTAAACAGGTCTCGCCATCCGATTGCTTCTGCTTTAGAGTATTCTCTATAAAAAATAATGAATAAATCAGATTGATTCAGCCTAACTTTATCAACCAAGTCCTCTTCAGTATCCAAAATTTTTATTTTTTCCTCGTTCTCAAATATCTTTCTTATTTTCTTACTATACGATTTATCAGGCGAATAAAAATATATGTCTTGTAAGCCCATTTGTAAGGGGATTTTTTTTGAAACTATTTGCCGATTAAAAAGATAATCTAAAAAACCCTCATCGATTTTTAGTTTATTCAAAAAATCAAGAACTGTGTCTCCATCAATCGTCTTACCGATGCTATTTCTTAGTTCCAAGATTAGTTTGGCTCGATTTTTTTCTGTTATCTTGTCAATCCCCACTTTAGTTTGGATGATGAGTTCATCATTTAAATCATATGTTACGAAAGGATTGACTTTATATTGGCATGTCATTTTAGCACCTCGCTCAATTGTCAACTGAAAGGAATCATGACTCCCTTATTCGGGACATCTTTAACTTTATTGATTTCTTTGATGCTGTATTCATGATGATTAATAATGTCGGTTTTGATATGTGGAAAAGCACCTTTCCCGATAATCTTTACTACATGTCCTGGAAGATTTTCAATGATCGAGGGGACATACGTTATCAGTAGCTCGATGTTTAAGTCTTCACCAATTTTCTTCAATGTCTCTAAATAATTACCGTCATCCGGTATAAAATTGGGGTTTTCAACGAACTTGAAAATTTCTCCATTATCAAGAAATTCATATGATTTTTTTACCTCTTCAACACTCAATTCATGGAAATAGTCTCCATAGAGATTAAAGCCTTTATTCGTATCTGGCACCTCTTCTGTATACTTATCATATTCGCTATTCATGTGCGCGGGAGCTTTATGCGATATCAACTGCCAGGTTTCTTTTAGTGACTTAAAGAGCGCAGACTCCAATTCCCACGAAGAACCAAGACCTACACTTTTATTAAGCTTACTCGTAGCTATAGTTATTACGACTTTACATTTTTCGGTTATTGAAATTTCGTAGGACTCTATCGAATCAAAATAGGCTAAAAGAGCAGAATGAGCTTTTCTTATTTGATCATTACTTCTACCACAAAGTTCTAAACTTATTTTTTTGCCTGGCGACTTCGTGAGCCAACAATGTACTAAACTCTGTCTTTCAATGAATTCTTGGAAGGCATTGTCTATGACTTTCATTGAGGAGACATGGAAGGCTGTTCCACTTGAATCATTCCATTCTCTGAGCTCACCCTCTTCAAACAATAAGTACTTCGGGATGATCATATCTAAAATATGTACATTCTCAACTTGTCCAGTATTCACATTGAATGCTTCTTGATACTTATTTTTTATTTTATGAGAGACCGTGCTCTGTACGTACCGTTCCATATACTCCCCCATAGCACTTATCTTTGCCAACTTACCACTAAAGTTAACCCCGTCTCCTCTTAGACTGGAATCTCCAATAGAAACTGTAGAGCTAGAAAAATCAATATTGAACGAAGTACTTACTGAAACAATTTGTTTAGCGAAATTGATATTCCCACTATTTTTAAATATCATATGCCACCTCATCCTTATTCTTCTACATGACCAAACCATTGTAGTAGTGTAATTGGTGATAGTCTGATGTCCATACCACAATGTCTACCAAGTGCTAAATCCTGAAATCCAGACCAACATCTTTCTTTGAGAGTCTGATGCTTACTAAGGCTGTTTTTGAACGATTGTGCTGCCAAACCGGTTTCAATCATCGCATGTCTATATCCCTTATACTTGTACTTCGTAATCGCCCTACGAAAATCAATCGCATACGCCATGCAATAAATCGGTAACATAGAATGGTCCGGTGCCATAAATGATTTCACCTGACCTAGAATTTCATCAGAGTCCCAACTTTCAATTTTCAAAAGATTTTGATTTTTTGAGTCATATACATAGCAACCAGGTGAGAGCATGGATGAGTTCTTGCTCCGTTCAGTGACTAGGAGTAGGGGTATCACAGGATATAATGCTCCGGCTGAAGGATAATTTTTCGACAAGGATTGTTCATCCCTTGCAAACGCATCGTATAATATCTCTGAAAGTTGTTCATTTGTAATTGTGTTTTTAGTGAAGTACAACCCAGAAGTAAATTTTTTTTTCTCGTACTTCTTAAGCTCAATTTTTTCTAGATAACTGTTCGGTATGATGTCCTTGTTCGAAAAACTTTCAATCCAATATTGCATCTCTACATCGAAATGTACATTATGGAAGATTTCTATCGTAGGGTTCGTCGTCAGATAATGAAATTTTTGGACCTTAACTAATGTCTCATAGTCATAAATGTCATTGTGATAGTTTGAATTAAAATCCTCACTACCTGTCTCTATAGCGACTTTTTCCATTTCTTTACTCATAACAATCACACAACTCCCAGTGTATACTTGTATCGGTAAAACTTTTTTGTAAATCCAAATCTAATTGATAATTATTTTTGAAATCATTTAGATCGAAAGGGATTTGAACATCAAGACCGACTATCGCCTCAATTTTATTAATCATGAAGGCTGCAATGTTGATGACTTTCCTTTTATTCAAGACACTCTCAGGAGTGAATTCTGGGTATTGATTCATTAGATTGTCTATAAAATCTTTGTAGTTTTTCGAGATTCTATTGTGACTTATCGTCTCATCCAGGATTCCCATGTTGCAAATATGGCAAGGCGTCTTCCATTCAGGGCTAAAAACTGCGTCTAGATAAAAACTATCGTTATACATATAAGACGTCAATACGAAACAATTCTTACTGTTCATAGCAGCATCTCTGACTAATTTTGCCTTAGATTTAATATATGGATTCAAGAACATGACGATTAGCGTATTTTCCTTAAATTTATCATGATGCCCAATCTCATCTATATCTATCGTATCAACTTCAATATTCTCGTTAATGTTATTGATTATCATACTTTTCACTTCAGGTGAATTTGAAATCAGCAGTACTTGACGAATATTAAAGTTAGACTCATTTTTCTCACTTATCAAATTGTGGCTCATCAAGAAATCTATTACATCGTCCGATTCTTCTAGAAAATATTCTTGTATTTCATCGTATGTGATGATTCCTCCGCCCCTCGATTCCGCCTCAAGACCTTTCAAGAAATCTATAAGGAGCCGATTATGAATCTTTACTATTCCAGATTCACTTTGACATATTAAGAGATTTTTATTTACTGAGTAAAAAATAAACTTATTAATTTTAAAAAGCAATGGAAAGTCCTCCTTGTAAAACATAAATAGAATAATTAATTTCCTTAACGACATAAAAATACTTTTATGTAAAAAAATACTTTGAATTAATCTTAACTCCTATTAAATTGTAAAACAACCTTTTTGGAATAATATTCAATAATATGATTCATTGCCATTCAATACAATCTCCTCTTAAGTTTAGAGTTCTGTCAGGTCGTCACTATCAAGCATGATGACAAATCAAACGTCAACAGAATTTTGTAAGGATTGATGCTTAACTGTTAAATGATAATATTAATTTATTCGTTCAAAATGTCTAGTCAAACCAAGTAATCAAATGTAAGTCCGATTAACATGTGCAACAAAATATATTCGCCTAAGACTTTCACTACATTTCATTTAATACATGCTTCAGTAATCATTGATGATAATAGATCCTTTCGACTGAGAACGATTCACCATTCAGTGTATTCGAATGCTATGCAGTTGATTAAACATTGAACTCCTGAAGGATAGACGCCATCCATCCTTCAGGAGTTCATATGTTGTGTTCATTCGATTTCAATTTTATATTTATATCCCTTCAATATTGTCTTTTCGTCATCAAACGTCCAATCGGCAATCGACCTAGAAGGATTTTGATTTAAATAACTTTCCATAATATCTTTACCTAATCTATAGTTACTCCACATAGGTATATTTTTCGAATCATTTCCAAGGAGTATGTCATCTCCTGTAACTTCTCCTTTATTCATCATCTTTATAATGTTTTCTTTAGTCTTATTTTCTAGTGGCATATCCGTCGGCGGCCTTACTCCCTTTATAACGCGTTTTGCAAATTCATCAGCCTTACCTTCTGCGATGCAGGATTGAAGAATCGTTTCTAATCGGAAGTCCTTATTATCATACAGAATTGTGTGATGGTACTCATGAGCGGTGGCATAAGCAAGAATGTCTTTGTCATAGTTTTCATCTAAAAAAAAGACAATGCAGTCTTTATATGCAACCCCCATCACCCCTTTCAGCAGTTCACTTCCATCCAGATACTCAGAAGAGACAGGTACGATGAAAATCGTACTTTTTTTCTTCGGTAATACTTTATGAGCCTTTATAAAACTCTTTTTAATGATACTTTTTATTTCAGCATCCTTTTTCATTAACTTATTCACTCGATCTAATTGCTCTTGTTTATACGTGGTTGCTTGTAACATACCGTTAGCTTTTAATTCCGTCACATTTATATTACGCTGTTCGCCAATCTTATCAAAATAATTGAGAACATATTTATAGTAATTTTTCTTATCTACTTCCGGGCTACTCGAATCAAGTGAGTTCTCCAAGTAATCGATATATTGTGAATATAATGGAATGATTTTCAACTCATCGTCCTGATTGATTTTAACGACCTCACTCCCAACTTCATCCCTATGCGCCTTGTTAATCGAGTGAGTTTCTTTTTCTTGAAATACGTTACAACCAGATAATGCGAACAAAGCGACGCACAAAATAAATATGGTTAACTTCTTCAAACAAATCCCCCCTAAACATCTCATTCAAAAATCAAGAATTAATTAACGTCTTTCCTCTAGATGTCAAAGCCTTCATATCAATTAAATTATCACATATACTCTCCATAAATTCCAAATCATGAGATACAACTATCACTAAGAACCCATTATCTTTTATTTTTTTTAATGTATTTTTCATCCTTTGAATAGAATGATAGTCCAAATTATTTGTCGGCTCGTCGATAAGGTATATTGGAGACTCTCTGTATAATAAGCGATAAAAAGAAATTGTTTGCCACTGTCCTCCTGATAATGGTCTACTATCTTCGTACCAATCTCCCAACCTTTCATTACTACTTGAAACGATTGTTTCAATTTTGCTCTCGTCATCTATTCGTTTAATGAATTCAAAAACGTTTTCAGTAGGTTCCTTTTCAAAGTCCGAAATCGTGATGTTATCCTCAAAAGAAAATTCATAGCGAGACGGTTGTTGGAATAGCATTTGAATGATTTCAAAACGTTCTTCTTTACTCAAGAGATCCAGGTCCATGTTGTTAAAGTATATGGAACCCGTGGTCTGTTTTTTCAATCCTTGTATCACCTCAAGTAAAGTGGTTTTTCCACTCCCATTATCACCTAGAATACCGTGAATCTTCCCACTCTCTAATTCAAAGTTCAAATCCCGAAATATCTCTTTATTGCCGATATGAAAAGATAAGTCGCTACCTTTCAGAATGAAAGACTTGCTATCGATTTTTTTAACGTCTTCATAATAATTTTTTTCGAAAGATTTTTCATTCTTCTCACTTAAAAAGTCTTTTAAATTGTTTACGTAAAGCAAATCGCCATAAAAATTACTCATTACCAAAATCAAGGCGTTGATTCCGATTGAGACACTGTTTATGGCTTGTAATAATGATGTGAAAGTACCTAATAGTAATTCTCCATTGACTGCCTTCATGACTAGTTTGAACTCTAAAAAACCAATCACCATAAAGCTCATCAAAGATAAAAATAGACTCGCTATATATTCTTTCTTCATTAATTTTTTTTGTTGGTAGTATGTTCCTTTGAAAATGTCCTTATACTCTTTTATTAATCTTCCCATCGAGTTGTTCGTTATTATTTCCTTCAAATAGCTTCCTGTCGTCGATATGTATTGGATATAAAATTGTTCTCTGTATGGACGATTTAATCTTTTGGATAATCTGAATTTTTTTTGATTGAAATATACCTGAGTAATCCCAAGTGGCATACTGATCAAAAAGATTATCAATGCGTACATCATGTTCCAATTGGCAACATATATGAACATGGAAGTGAGCGTCGTAAATGCTGATAGTAAAGAAAAAAGGTTCTCAAAAACAGAACTTATTTTTTCGGAAGTCTGTGTTCTCAAAAAATATAATTCGTCCTGAGTTTTCTCATGAAAAATCTTATCCGCAGCTAAATTAGCAATTTTCTTCATAATCAACTCAGGTATAAGATTACTCATTTTGATATAGAAGAGGTTCTTGTTAAATTGGATGAAGTACATAATCAATTGAGAAAAAATCTGTATAGAAATCATGGTTATAAATAATTTAATCGTCTCTTTGACTGGTGAACCACTTTGGATATTGTTTAATATTCTACGCGTTACATCCAGTGTAACGATAGGAAATAAAGATGATATTACAATTAAAATCGAAATAAAGAAAAGTAAAATCCTTTTTCGAGTAAGCTTAACAACGTTATACACAAAGAACATATTTTGAAAAGCGGCTCTAACTTTCATTTCAATTCCTTTCTAAATCTAAATAATAATTAAAGATTTATAAAAAAATTTATTCCACCAAACGATTACATTAGGTGTACATACGATAAGTCATCAGATTAATTCATTTTGTCGTGAAACAAAAAAATAAAACCAGGTTATATTAGGTTTTATTTTTTTACTAAGTAGTTTTATTAAATTTTTTTACGTAATGCCTTCACTTTACCCGAAGTTGTAGATCCAGCACCCCAACAAGCGCCTTGAGAACATGTAGTTCCCGGACCATAGCAAAACGTAGTAATACATGTGCTCTTACCGCCTCCACCTGGTGGTTGTGCGACGACGCCTTGAGGACCGTTCGTGCCGCTACCAAATTTAGATTCAGTCGCAGTAGTTTCAGTAGATGGTTTATCACTACTTGGAATTCCACTCGTACCCGGAGCCCAATATCTATCTTTCATGTAAATATCCCCTTTTTTACCTAATATAACCTATATACATATTTTATTATATAAGTAAATTTTTTGCAATATTAAAATTTTCAGTTTTTTTATTTTAAAGATCTTATTGATTTAACTCTGTTTACATCAGCTACACCTCCACCCTTACATGGAAACGGGGGATATGTCGTACCTGGACCTGATGAACATGAACAACTACATGTCAATGATGGTCGAATTAGTTGAGTTTTGATTGCTTCTTTTTTAGGAATCGCTCCTTCACCATAACTATATTTAGGAGCAGCTCTACCCTCTAATGAATCAATACGTTGAGTAGGATTACTCATTTTCACTACAGCCATCTCAAAATCCCTCCAAAACAAATTTTTTTGGAAACTATAATTAAATTCATAAATAATTACTGTAAATAAAACTTATTTTAATATCCATCAAAATTAAAAGTTTATTTTCGTCTTTATTTTAGTAATCGAAAGGAAGAACTATGTTTAGATTCATTTTGAAAATTCCCTTATCACTTAATCAAGTCAATAAATATGACATCTCTTTGATTTGATCCATGAGAAAAACAAAAAATCTTGACTTGAATAGAGTATTAAAAAAGTCTGATTCATTAAACTAAAGATGGATTTCATGTATCTATCTTCAGTTTTTGAGATACCATTATTTTTTAATCAAGAATCGACTTGAATTTTCCTGCATGAATTACATCGGAAATCGGTGTTAATGAGAACTCTTGTAGCGTCTGCTCAGATTTTTTTTGTCGGAAATCTGCCATTAACTCCGTTCCTAAACTGTAAACAGTTAATCGTGGGACATCCTTCGCTTCACTTCCAGTGCTAAGTTCTTCATAGCTTAAGGAGTTGTTCTTGACCTGTTCGAGTATCTTCTTTTTATCGCTGGAAGCTATTTTCTCCGTTTCTATAAGGGGGGCTTTGGGATAAAGTTCTTGCGCAAACACTTCCGCTTTACCTTCGAATATGAGATAGTCGATGGAGCTTGGTTGTCTGATTTCAGGATGTTCGTTCACTACGGAATGATTATACTCATGTGCGACGGCGTACTTCAGAATTCCGGGCGTATACTCTTCACCTAACATAATCACCATGCTACCATCGCTCATCGCAAAACCCATCAACCCGCTCGTCGCCTTTGCGGCATATCGATAATCTTCCGATAATGGTAACATCAGGATTATCTTATCTTTACCAGGAAGATGGTCAGCTGATTTACGGAGTGCCGCGTGAACAGCCTTCATATTTTCTTTATCTTCATCCATCAGACGTTTCGTCAGTCGTTTTAAATCGTTCACATAGGAAGTGGCGTTATTCACGTCATTGAACCCCTTAAAATCAAGAAAGATATCCTGCTCTTTCTGAATGCGATCCAGTTCCCGACGGACAGTTTTATCGAAGATTTGCTGTAAATCCTCGTCCGTGACGTTTGTATCCTTCATCTTTTTCTCAACTTTTGTGATGTAGTCGATATAGGCTGGGTACAACGTGATGATTTTTGCATGCTGGTCCTTCGCTAGTTCAACTTCTCGAATAGTGGACTTTGGTTTCTCAGCCGGCTGCGTCGGTTGGGATGTACACCCTGATACACAACAGATGAGTATCGAAAAAAAGAATGCTAAAAATGTCCTCAAACCATTTTCCTCCTTAATATGTTATTAGTTACATTTATAACATATTTTAGTGTAATTAAAAATACATTTACTTACATTAATTTGTTTAATTCAACTTGATTTACATATCTACTCTCAGATTTTACTTCTCGGATGTAGAATTTATTCTGACATTCCTAAGTCCAAGATATCTGAAATTAAATTAATGTCCATGTCACTTATCGTATGTAAATTTATTATAGAATCGAAGGGAATACAGAGGGAGTCTTTATTGAATCAGCATTTCTGTAAGTGTCAAAAATGAAGAACATTTGACTTCTTTATGCAGACTGTATCGAGTATGACAGGAACTTATTGTGAAAGATCCGTTTAATAGTCTTGTTTTGTATTTCGGAAAAATCTAGCATAAAATCATTAAGTAAAGTTAGCCCTTGAATTGACTAAAATAGAACCATATACAAAAATTAATTCAAGAATATCCGTTTGGCTATCATCATAGAAATAAGACATATCCCATTTTTCGATCGTTATGAGGATATGCCTTATCTCTGATTCATGTTCTCTCTTTATAGTTAAAAGCGAATACGTCTATTTTTTTGCCATTTATTCTTATATCTTTTTGATCATTTATTACCAGACATAATTCGCCAGCCCGTTTTTCAGCATTTCCGACACAGTAAATTTTTAATGACTCTCTAGTATCAACAGCTTCTTTTATAATAGAAAATATTGTATCAATGTTCGCATATGCAGTCGCAAAAAATCCTTCTTCCATGTACACTTTCTCTTTAGAATCCTTGTTTTTCAATCCCATAACGACTCTGTTCTCAGAAATTTCCATCGAGTGAATCATTTCGACGAGACCTGTCGCTCTACCGACATCTTCTTCTTTCAAGTCAACAACTCCATATTTTCTTTTTACATTGGGAGCTCTGCTGCTACTTAGAAGAGGCATTAGGTTGCCATCTGTTGACGGTCTAGCGACTTCTTTAATCTCAGAACTCTTAGTGATATCGGTTATTTTGTTCTTCTTATTATTTCTATTCATTTTTTGTTTTTTCGACCGAGCTTCTTTTTCTTCTTGAGACTCATCACTAACTTTAATCATCTCTCTCAAAATACTACTAATATGTTTTTCGGATAATCTAGTCGCATCAGAAGTGATTCTCTTTATCGATGGATTCTTTTTCTCTCTCTCGAAGTAGTTAAGACACGCTTCTGAGTGGTTGTCTTTTGGCCAAGTAGTAAAATAGGCTTTTTTCTTTCCCTTCGTAACGTATCTTATTCTGGAAGTGCATCCTTCATAGGAGCAATGTAAATTTTTTTTAACAAACTCATAATCTTCTCTGGAAGACAATTCTTCAGCTACTACTAATTCTTCCTCACCTTCATGATTCCGATAAAGCACCTTGTCGAATGTCACAAAAATTCTCCTCTACAATTGAATTATTTTTCCTTTTTATTATTATTCAGTACGATAATTGATGAACATGGTTCCCAAAAAAGATAGTATTTACCTATCTATAAAAAATGAATGTCAATGTCATTTTAAGTTACATTCTTCATCACTACTAACCTTCTCGTCACCAATGATTTGATTCATCTTCTTATATCTAGAGGAAGTGCCCTGAATCACCTTATGAATTCACCAAAAGACTTTAATCGATGAATAATTACGTTCATGTCAGTCCAAATGTAAGTCAGTCGTCCCATTCGATAATCAATTTTCTGTACAAAAGGTTCTTAAGAAAACAAACATGATTGTCGACGAATTTCGTAACGCTCTTATCGAGATGAATAATAGACGGGCCTCCCATTCTCGATGAACAATCGAAAGTGAAAGGCCCGTAGAATCATGCAAGGAGAGCGTCTTATCCTATTCATCACTCGTCCATTCGACTGGCTGGCTTGATATCAAACTTCTCGAGGCTCGACTTGATCTGACTAATCTTATCCTTCAAGGATGTCGAGATACCCTTGGTCTCCTTGACGACGTCGAGCAAATCTCCGGTCGTCAACGTGTCCCTTCCTTCGAGGTAGAGGTTCTCAATCGCATCCCTCACGACGGACTCAAGATCCGCGCCATTGAACCCTTCCGTCTCCTTGACGATTTTGATCGTGTCGATGTCCAGGTTGTTCTTTTGACGCTTCGTCAGATGGATGTCGATGATACGTCTCCGCTCCTCCTTGTTCGGAAGATTGACAGAGAAGAGCTCATCGAAACGTCCCTTCCGTAATAGCTCTGGAGGAAGGGACGAGATGTCGTTCGCCGTCGCGACGACGAAGACCGTCGATTCCTTCTCTTGCATCCAAGTCAGGAACGTCCCGAACAGACGTGTCGTGACGCTATTGCCACCTCCAGAATCTCCGATGCCGGAGAACGCCTTCTCGATCTCATCGACCCAGAGGATGCAAGGACTGACCGCCTCGGCAGTCTTGAGCGCACGTCTCATGTTATCCTCGCTCTCGCCGACATACTTCCCGAAGAGCTTACCGATGTCGAGACGCAACAGCGGTACGTTGAAGAGCTTACCGATGTCGAGACGCAACAGCGGTACGTTGAAGAGCTTAGCGGTCGCCTTCGCCGCCAGACTCTTCCCGCAGCCCGGCATGCCGACCATCATCAGACCTTTCGGGATGTCGACGCCTGCCTTCATCGCCTGATCAAGATGATTGAAGATGCGGCCCTTCCTCCTCAGCCAGGCCTTCAGGTTCTCGAGTCCACCGATGTCATCGATGTCCTCCTGGAAGTTGATGATCTCGAGCATGCCGGACTTCTTGACGAACTGCTCCTTCTCCCGAAGGATCAGCGACTTGTCCTCCGCCGTTATCTCGCCGTTCGACTGATAGGCAAGATTCAGGATTTGATAGATTTCGAATTCGCTCAGTCCTTTGAAGGATAGAGTCATCTCGTCGATGATCGATTGTTCGATGTCGATGTCCTGCACTCTCGAAAAATCCTTGATGAGCTCCTCGATGTCCGAGACATCGGGGGCTCCGATTTCCAGGATGGTCATCAGCGACTCGAGCTCCGTCGGTACCACGAGGCTCGTACTCAGGATGAACACAGTGCAGTAGAAGTCCTCTTTGTAGAGGTTCTTCATCGCGATGCTCTTCAGCAACGCTTGTACCTCCGGTTCGCCAAGTTCTCCATGTACGTCCTTCAACACCAAAAATCTCGGCTCGTTACTGATATCGTCGGCATACCGTAAGAACTCACTGAGTGAACAGTTGGTCTTCGGAAGTTTCGTCCGGAAGTCCACATATCCATAACCGTGATTGAACTCGACGATATCGAACTCCTCTTGGGCGACGTTCTCGATGACCCTCTCGATGCTCGTGAAATCATTATGTGGGATGTAGATGATTGGTCTTAGGGCGTCGACGTATGCCCCTACCTCTAAAATCATGTTCTTCATGGCCTCATACCTCCAGGTAGTGGATGGCCTGTGTCGCCGAGGCGCTCTTGAAGGTAAGTCCACTCAAAACAAGATAGTTCCCGTTGACCTCACGATGTCCGAAGTCTTTTTTTAGGTCTGATTGTTCCCCCACCCTAGACTTACCGAGAGTGATGTTCAGGACGAGATATTTCTTGTCTGTGCTACCTAGATACTTCCACATCCCTTCCGTGTCCCCCTCATAGGACTGCAGATAAGGTTCCAGCTTGTGGATCATCGCATGGTGATCGCATGACTTCCGCAATGATGATCGGATGCGCTCATTCGCCAACATCACTTCCCGGATTGCGTCGTTCATCAGGCAGGACATGATGACGATAGGATTCTCATCTATGAATTCATCGAAGAAGTTCGAAATGTCGAGCTTCAAGAGCTCGAGATGATGTTTCCCGATTTCATCGATGGTCGCCTTGATGGCTCCATATGAATAGTCATTCGTACTAAGCTTTCCTTGCTCAGGAACGAGTCTTGAGAACTGTTCGTCCCCGAACTCCCCTCGTGATTTCTTCGCATCGCTGATTTTCGATAAGACACTCATGATTTCACGTACGCCCTCCAAATATTCGGATGTCCGTTCCTCATCATCGAACCTAAAATCTTTCGTAACCTGATCTTTCACAAGTCCGAAGTTGTGTAGCGCCTCCTTCAAGTAAATATAATTCTTATGGTAGTCCTCGATCATCTCAGCATGATTCTTGTTCTCGGAGATCGCGACCGCGACCTCTTCACGATAGGTCCGACCGTATAGATGTGCGTAGATTTCTGTCTGCATCTTACCTGGCTCGTACCCGAACACCACAAGAATCTTCTCGATGGCGAGCTTTGGATTGACCGTCGTTATGAGCTCGAGCTTTTCAGCAATGGCGAGCTCGTTCTGGAGCCTTAACCATTTCTGGAGGATACGCTTATTGAACAAGTCATAGATGTCATCGATGTTAAAGTTATCCTTCACTTCATCGAGCGAACGGACAATCCTTCCGTCGAGTAACAGGTTGAATTTTATAGGTTTCATACTTCGTTGCTCCTTGGAAAGATGGTCATCTCCAGAAAGTCCTGGACAATGCACCTTTTACTTTATTCTTCACTTTTTCTGCATAATGTTGAAGTCCACGCTTCGCAATCGGCACGATTTTTTTGATTCCCGTGACGATGACATCGCCAATCTTTTTTCCTACCATCTTTCCGATGGTGTTTCCTATGACGCCTCCAAGTGCACTCCCAGCAGGTCCGAACACTCCACCGATCACTCGACCTACTTGGGTGCCGACCTTTGCACCCACGGTCGTGCACGTCACCTGGACGAGCGATTCGAGACGAGCGACCCCGCGGTCTACAAGGAAATCGACCGCTTCTTCACTCGTAATCGACTTGTCCGCCACCTTATACGCGACCTTGACCGAGGTATAGGCGGCATCGACTACGAAAGAAGTCTGTACATGATTAAGTTTCTTGAGGATTGAGTCCTCATCAGCTTTTTGGATGAACTTCAATGCACTCACCGTCAATAATTGCTTCATCTCTCGATCTTCTTCGGAGTTCAGATCGGATTTAAGTGCATTCGTTAGACGCGAGTATCCTTCAAGTGATGATGCTCCTGACGTATTGACCTCCTCCATCGCAGTGTCGAGGTTCAGTACACCGGAGAGCGCATCAATTTCTACATCCTGCTGAATCTCGCTCGTCATGATGTCGAAGTCGAACGAGTCTTTCACATCGAGAGCTCTGCGATCATCATCTGCTTCATCCGATCTTCGTAGTCCGTCGATGATTCCTTCAGTCACACCAGGAAATTTTCCCTCAGCCGCCTTCAGACGTCCTTTGAGCCAAGACTGACGTGAACGTCCTTCCGACCTTCCTTCTGCTATCTCACGGTGATTGGCGTCCGTACGTTCCAGGAACATCTTCATCTGCTCATACTTTCCTGACGCCCCTTCCCCATAGATGTCACGCATCTCGTCAAGAAGTACGTCCTTCAGAGTGTTCGCACCTCCCGTACCCTGGTCAATCTTTTTGATGATGTCCTGCGATATCTTCAACAAAATATCGTACATATCAATTCCTCCGTTTCTTAAGGTTCATTTTTTCGTCGGTATTATCGGTGTGTTCGAGACGCTCGGTTGTCGTGAATCGAGAGACCTGAGTAAGTCGATAAGGTCTTCCTCCCCATCTACGCAATCGAATAGATGGATATGGACGGTGATGTCCCCGTCGGTATATTGGATATTCCTCCTAGAAAGACCCTCGACGAGCGGATAGACCACCACGACATGCTCACATGAGTACTTCTTCGCATAGGCGAACATCTGATACATGTCGCTCGAGGAGATCCCGAGGTTGGTGCTCCTCGGATCAAGGATCTTCCATTTCATGTCGATGACCCGCGTCCTCATCCGTCCGTCGGACGCATCTCGATATCTCGCAACGACATCGGGCATGAGTCTGAATGACCCGTTGTCGAAGAGATGCTTGACAGGACCTTTCAGTGAGATGTCCCACTCCCGACCGAGACGGTGCTGAATCACGTGCCCTACGTAACTCTCGAAAAGTTGGTCCATCGAGAAAAGGAGCGATTGTGTGTCCGTGGTCCCGGTCGTGTTCGATACGTTCAAGTCGTTCAGGAGTAGCCTCGCCCAACCTATCGCCTTCTGGTAATGCCCGTTCTTCCGGTCGTCGATGATTCCAGCGAAGTCCTTCGCCACGGCATGACTCTCCGCGATTCCATCAAAATGATCAAGCAGACGCCTCGCATCCTTGCGATTCTTCGCATCCGTCGAACTGCCGAGAGTCTTCATCAATGCCTTCTTAAGGATCCGATTCTCTGGACAGTCGATCCCGTACTCATCGAACGTGACGAAGAATCTTTCCTTGTGCACGTGATTGACCGTGAGCTGACGTGCGAAGTTCATCTTCCCCTTGTAGAAGCGTACGTTCTCCTCGATTCGACGATAATCCGATTTCAATCCTCGTCTGACCAGCAGGGAGACCTCGTCGAGGAAGAGCTTGATATAGACTTCGAACATCGACATCCTCGAGTTGCCGAGCGCCGTCGCGTCGAACGATTTACTCGGAAAATCACGCATCGTCCTCAACATCTTGAGCATCGCCGTCTTCGCGTCGACTGTCGTCGTATGGATTTTCGGAAGGATTTGGAGCTGCCTGCCACTCGGCATCTGCAGGACGCCGACGTAGTTCCTGACCTGGATGACCCTCCCGGAGCCTTTCCTGGAGGAGAGTTTCAAGAAGTCTAATCCATCCCGTCCTTCATCCGATAGCGTGAGCATGAGCTCCTCGAGTTCCTCGAACATCTCCTTGTCGATTCTTCGACCCGGACCTTTGTATACGATGGCCTCATATTCCGTGACCTCGATGACATCAGACTTTCGCATGATGCCCCGCATAGATGGCTCGATAGACCTCCGGGGTAGAAAGAGCCTCATGATCGACAGTATAGCCATTCTCGATGCCTGAAAGGTGAACAGACATGTTGAACAATCCGGACGCATCCGGTCGTCCTTTCAGGATGTGAGCATCCTCCTTGCGTGGGCCGTCTCCGAGTACTGCCCGGATTTTCTCATAATCATCGAAGAAATACTCCTGTAGGAGCGGGATGATCGACTTGAGGAAGATTTCCTTGAGCGCATCCACATCATCGTCGGACGACAAGTCAGTGAAATAGGCATGGCCGATCATGTGATCCCGATCATACAACGCCTCGATCCGTCGGTTCATCACCTCGAGTAGGCGTTCTATGTCGACTCCTCCGACGGAGATGCCTCGGAGCGTCGAAGGATCTGGGGACATCTCGACGAACCGGAATCTGCGACGTAACGCGGTATCCATCAACGCGATGGAACGATCCGCCGTGTTCATCGTCCCGATGATATGGATGTTGTCCGGTACGCCGAACTCCTTCTTCGAATAGGGGAGCTTGACGAGCGTCTCCTCGACCTCACCCAGGCGTTTCGAGGGTTCGATCAAGGTGATGAGCTCTCCTAGGATCTTCGAGATGTTTCCTCGGTTAATCTCATCGATGATGAACACGTACGGCTCGCTCCTCTCCTCATCGTCCTTCTCGACGGCATCATGCTTGGTGATGATCCGTTCGATTTGTGATACGGTCAATCGATTCAGTGGATAGATCGTCTTCTGTGTCATCTTCTTGCGCATGTTCATCTCGAGGATACTTTCCGATATGTCCTTGGCCAGCCATTTCACCTTCCGGCAGCGTTTGTATCTTTCTTCATCCTTCAGCCATTCTGCCTCTCCCTCGATGATTCCTATGCCATCGATATGTTCGTGGTCTTTTAACGAGAGGACGACGTCACCGATCTCCATGGTATCGTAGAAATAGGTGAAGACGTTCTTCATGGCACTCGTCATCTTCTCGTCATCCAGGAGTGGCGTTTCTCCGTGCTTAGTGAAACCGATGCGGATCGTCCCATCTTCGAAACACCTCGTCTTGATGTCTCGTTCTCCCGCACCACCGAGTGAAATTTTCCAGATTCTCGCCGATGGACTGATTCGATGATTCGTCGTCGCCATCTCGCAAAATTCCTTGAAGATTCCTGACTCGATATTGAACCCGACCTCTCCCGAGTCGTTCACCATCGGCTTGATTCCCTCGATGAATTCTTCATAACCGTACGACTGATGGAAGGTCGTGAAGGCGATCCGATTCTCGTCCCTGTATCCCGTGTATCGCTCTTTCACCACTTCATATCCTTCTTCGGCCACCTCTTCCTTGATTTCCTCAAAGGATTTTCCTTCGATGATGGCGACGGCGTACAGTACCGTATGGTAGGTCTTCCCGGTACCCGGTGGTCCCTGTAGGATCATGTTCTTCGGATGTATCACGTTCTTCCCCCTCCCACTCAGTTTCTTCATACTTCGGTCCATCGCTCCAGAGCCTGGCAATCCTTCACCGATGATGGCGTCATAGCACGTGACGAACTTCCCCATCACCTGTCTGAGCCTATCCGAGAACATATCCTCCATCGAGAGGTCGTCCTTGACGTCAGCTTCGGAGAGCCGGTAGACGAGCTCGAGCTTGCGATGTTCACCACGTCCGATCCCCTCTTTCGAGATCATGTCCGGTCTGATTCTCTTCGAGTCCAACATATGATGGACCCCTTCCATGTCGTCGAGCGTCACGTCCAAAAACCGACTGTGTCTCACGAGGTCCTCGGTGGTCGGACGCGTCCCTCTCTCGCCCTCCACCCTACACTGGAGAGCCAACCTGATCACCACGTTCTCGTCTTCTAGTCGGAGACCGATGGCGATGCCATGTGGCTGGTCTTCATATCCCGACCTTTTCAATGTGCCCCAGAGCTTGCTCCGATGCTCACTCAACGGTGCTAACTCGGTCAAAGTTAACGCCTGTCCGTCCACGAGTGTCTCGTAATACGTTCTTTGGGCTGTCTTGACGTCCTCCAGGCTTGCCGTGTTCCTCCCTTTCAGAAAATCAAACAAAACCTCCCTGCTTGTTCTGCTCATGTGTCCCTTCCTCCTCGTCGTCCTCCCTGGAGCGAGCACCACGCTCCATTCCCTGGGTCGATTCCTCATCTTCCCGAGATGAGTCTTCCTACAATTCGTTCGTGCCTTTAAAAGGATTATATAGATTTATTTGCCATTAGGTATGTAAAAAAAATACACACCCTCGACCCATTTCGTGATCCATAACTCGAGGGTGCGTCCTATGATAAAAATATCGTCCATCCCGTGAGGAGAGAGTGATACGACGAGCGTCGTCGAAGCACGCCCGTCATCCCTCGGTCCATGTGATTGAACACGTCCCGAAACCGCCTCATTGGATGTCGTATAGCGAATCGTCCATCTCGAGCAAGAGGCGATTCTCTCTCTCGTAGGTCATCATGTAGAGGAGCGATTTCGCCCGCGTCATGGCCACGTATAGGAGTCTTCGTTCGTTGTCCCAGAACTCAGCCGCGTCCTCCTCTGCCGGCAGGACCGACGGTTCGACCAGGTCGACGATGATGACGACGTCGAACTCGAGACCCTTAGCAGAATGGAACGTGCTGAACTTGACGCCAGGAGAGAATGGGTCGACGTCCTTCTTCGCGCGGACGTCCATGTAGGCGATGCCCTTCCGCTTGAGGGCGCCCCCGAGCCGATGTCCCCATCCTTGGGAGGAACGGTAGAGGACACCGATGGTCGCCGACGGTGATGCCGCGAGGACCTCGTTGATCATCGCGATCACTGCCTCGTCATGATGTCCTCTGTCGTCGAGCCTTCTGAGGACCGGTTTAGGACCACTACGTTCTGGTAACACGGGTACGACGTATTCCTCGTCCTGCGTGATGGAGTCGTGCTGCTGCAGGCTGACGGCGAGCTCGATGACCTGTCTCGTGGAACGATGGGACTCCGTGAGGATCTTCGTACGTCCGCCTTGGATGTTCAGTCCTGCCTCCTTCCAACTGAACGCAGTATCGTAGATTTTCTGCCCTTTGTCGGCTGCGATCGTGATGGATTTCCTCACACATACCTTCAAGAGACGGATCTGGCTGAGCTGGAGATCCTGCGCCTCGTCGACGAAGACGTGGTCGAGCTTCGCGTTCTCCGGGATGCGATCCTTCACGTCCAAGAGCCGGTAAGCGAAGTCGTCGAAGTCACGATTACGTCCCTTCAGCTCCTCATAGTTCCAGAAGATCGCGTAGATGATCTCCCTGTCCGCGGCCGTTACCCGCGTCCCCACACCTCGGCCACGTCGGCTCACGGCCGCGTACTCGGACATCGAGCGGACCTCCATCCCCTTGATGAAGCTGATCTCCTTCTGGAGGAACTCGACATACTTCTCGTCGGTGACGAACCGATGGTCGACCTTCGTGTTGGCGATGGCTCGCTTCACCAGGTTCGCCTGATCGGCGTTCATGATCAGCTTGAAGCTCTCGCTGAACACTTGCCCATAGACCTTCATCGCCCATGAATGGAACGTGCTCACGCCCAGGTTGCCGAGTCCATGACGCTTCATCGTGATCTGTGATGCGTTCGTCAGCGACTTCGCATACGTGAAAATCATGATCGCGTCGGCGGCGTTCTTCACTGCCTTCTTCTTCGCCTTCTTCAGGAGCACCAAGGTCTTCCCGCTGCCTGCAATCCCTCTCACCAATTGCTCCTCTGATTCGTTGTCCACGATTTGCTGTTGTTGGGGGGTGAGGACAATCTCGTCCTCCGCCAGATACCCCGTCGTCGTCATATTGTTCATGTTGCCACTACCTCTTCCTGTTCGTTTGTTCAATCCTCGTCGTCTTCATCGTCTTCGTCATCCAGCTCGTCCCAGATGTTGGACGTATCGAGGTCGACGAGCCCGCGCCTCATGTGGTCGAGCGCGAGCTCGTCATTAGGACGTGCCTTCGGCGGTTCGGATCGCCACTCCTTCTCCACCAGCCTCCATAGTTCGTTCATCGACCCCCGCCTCCTTCGAGCGGGTCCACGTCCGGACAGATGTCCTGGTATGGGCAATACTTGCATTCGTCCGATGGACTCGCCTTGAAGGCGACGTCCTTCCCGAGCTTCTCCTCGATCTGATCTATCCATCCAGATAGTCCATCCTCGACCTCGGCTCGGAGCTTCGTCCGTCGGTCCACTCTCAACCCGGGTAGTTGGAGGTCCTGGCGCGCCGAGTTGATCTTGATGCCGTCCGCCGCGTCCTGCTTCTCAGTCTTTTTCATCCACTTTCCAGAGATGTATTTCTTCGCGATCATCCGTTTCCGATAATCCGTCCATCCCGGGAAGAGTGTCCCGACCTCCCGTATGACCCGTTCATCCTCGCGAGGCATCGTACGCTTGACGACACGGAGCAGGTCCGTGTACTGGAACTGTTGATGGAACTCGGTATCGAATGTCGGGAACTCCGACAGGATGTATCCGTACTGGAATCGTCGCTGGCATGCGACGTATTCCATCAGGAAGTCTGATGACGTCAAACCTTCGAATCCTTCCCTTCCCGTCGTCGCCTCCGCCTCGAAGTCGTAGGCGTTCTCACGATGGGCCGGTGCGTCCTCCGTGTTCCATGACACGTCCGCAGGGACGACGGTCAGGTCGAGCTGCTTGACGTAGAGCGCTGGCTCCATGTCCCTCTTGTCGAGATAGTTCCGCATGAAGGACAGTTCCGTACAGCGTGGTCGGAGGAACTCCAGCGTGATATAGAAGAGATATCTCGATATGTGCTTGATCGATTTGTTCCGCAACGTGTCGAGCTCGAGCACCTGGTGCTGCTCGGACAACGCCTCGTATGTCTCCGGCTGGAAGGGCCAGGGGAGTGCGAACTCGCTGAGCGGCAATCCTCGTTCGTCGAGTCCGGTCACGTGATACTCCTTGCCTTCCTTGAACGCCTCCCCGTCCACCTCGATGAAAGGTTTGACGATCGGCGTGTCCTCCGGGTCCAGCTTACCGCTGAGGTAGAGGCTGACCGCCTCACCCACGTCCTCGTAGAGGAAGAAGGTGTCGTCCTCGATGCGCGCGAGCCTCTCGTTCAGCGTCTCGAGGATGCGCGTCTCCTCCTCCTCGAGTTCCATGTGACTGCTCGGGTCGTACTTCGCGACCATCTCGAACACCTTCTTGAAATGAATCCCGATCCGCTCCTCCTCCATCTCGATACGGAAGAGTTCCTTCGAGATGAAGTCGAGCTGTCTCAGGAAGAAGCGGATCGTCTCCATCTCATGACGGTCGAGCGAGAACTGCGAGATCCGTACGAACGGGCTGCGCATGCTCTTGAGGACGCGCCCGTCCCCTGCCTTCTCATAGGGGGAGAGGACCTGCTCGTAAAAGCTCATCAGCTCGTCGGAACGTCTTCGCCACTCCTCCAGCGTCTCGCATCCCTCGAAATGTGGCAGGATCTTCCGCAGTTGTCCCGTATAGTCGCGGGCATTCTTGCCACTCTCCGGATCGTACAGCCACCCGCTCGTGAACGTCGCCATCAGGATGTCGGCATCGAGCATGAAGCCGTCCGCGGTCCGGATGGCATGGATGTTGCTGAGGAATTGTCCCACGGGGTAACGGAGAAGGTTGCGACTGCCCGTGGACATGTCCGGATAGTACTGGCTGAGGACGTCGTTGAGCATGTCGGCATTGGTCGCGATGATCTGCGTCTTGCCCTCCTCCGGTCTTCCCCCGATCGGGTACGCCGGGACGATGACCTTGTTCATGAACTCGAAGAACGAGTCGTATGCGACGATTTCACGGTCCGTCCCGCTCGTCGGCGCACTCCCTTCCTCATAGGCACGTAGGAAGACGTCCCCGAGACCGCCCTCTTCACCACGAGCGGATGCAATCTCCCAGTCGTCCGACCAGCCGTAGCGTTCCGTGATGAAGGCTCTCGTGAACCCGAACGTCTCCGGATAGCGAGCGTCGTAGAGGTTGAAGAAGATGATATCCATCCCTCCCTCTCGTAGTCGCTCCAGGAAGCGTTGCTGTTCAGGCGTGACGAAGTAGAAACCGTGGAGGACGAGCGTATGACCGTCCGGAGTCGTCGACTTCGCGTCCGGCGATATGTCATCGAGTACCTCGTGCAATCTCCGGGGTGACCAGCCCGACCTCATCTCCTCGCGGAGACGGGCATAGGATGAATCCTGCTTCTCGAGCTCATGCCATACCTCGACCAGCATCCGCTCCTTCGCGGACAGGTCCTCCCTGCCCAGCAAGACCTTGGCTAAATCCGAGGGTCCGATGCCTGAATAGGCGAGGAGGCGTAGCGTCTCGAGGACCTCCTTCTTGTTCTTCCGGAACGATTCCTTGATGCTCTCGTCCGTCGGGCGTGCCCCATGCTCCTTCAGGACCTTCGAAAGTCTGAGGAATTGCTGTAGTTGCGTCTCCGCCGAGTTCCATTCCGGCTGCATCGCGGAGATGATCTCGCGTACCGTATAGACGTGTTCGAACGAGCCTTTTTCCTGATAGGCCTGTCTCAATCCCTCTGCCACGTTCTTCGTCGCACAGACGTGGATGGCTCCCTTGATTTCCTCATACCGCGGATGGGAACGCCATCCCTTCGGATCGTCATAGGTGTATACCTTAACGGACATCGTGCATTCCTCCCATCGCTTTCTCTAGTAGTTCGCCCCATGTGTCGGGCTTGACGCCGGAACGGATGAGCACGATCTTGTTCTTCGCACGTGTCAGCGCGACGTAGAGGAGGCGCGTCTCCTCCTTGACGATCTCATCCAGCTCCGAGGTCTCGAGATCATCGTAGTAGCCGTTCTTGCCTTCCTTCTCTCCCGTCACTCGGCCTCTGTCGGCAGAGAGGTCCCAGCCGACCCGGCGCATCCCCCCCGTCTCGTCCTGTTCCTCTTCGATGAGGAACACGTTGCGTTGGTTCGTGAAGGGGAAGTCGAGTCTCGGTAGGATCACGGTATGATATTCGAGGCCCTTCGCCCGGTGAATCGTCGTGATTTCGAGCTGTCCGTCGCTCGTCGTGTCCATCGGCGTGTTCTCGTTCGTGTTCACCCGTACCTGTAGCTTGAGCCAACGATGTATCGTATAGAGCGTGCCCGTGTCCGGACCGAACTGCTGATGGATGATGTTCATCAGGTGGGCGAGATCCAGCTCGTACTGTCGTGCGCGGCTTGCCGCCACCTCGGGATCCTGCGTGATCCGTTCGTAGTACGGCTGCAGGTTCTGCATCAGCCCCTTCTCGGCTATGATGCGCTGGATCACGGCCAGGAACGGCAGTCGCCGCAAGTCCTTCAAGTAACGGGAGAAGTCGTCCCCGATGCGCTCCTCGACATATCGGGAAATCGCCTTCCCGTCCCCTTCGTATCGGACCAACAACCGCGACGGGATTTTGTAGAGGAAGTAGGGCGTCTCGAGTGCCGATACGAGGTGGACCGCCTCACTCGGGTACATCATCGCCTCCAGCAATGCCTTGAAGTGCATCACGGCATGCGAACGGTAGAACGTACCGTCCAGGTTCTGCTTGACCGCGATGCCGTTTTTCTCGCATAGACTCGCGACCTCCTTCGCCTGTTTGTTCGTACGGACGAGTAGGGCCACCTTCTCGCCCGGCTTACTCGAGACCTCACCGAGACCTTCCCGTATACGATCCATCATGACCTGTTCTCGTTCGTACCATCCGGCCTCGACGAGCGATAGCTCCGTCTCGTCCCGCGTCGTACGTCTCACCCCGACGAGGCGGTCCGATCGCGAATAAGGGAGGAGTCCGTGTCCATCATCCCCCCAACGGGAGAACATCTCGTCCAACCGATCGAGGAGGCTGCTATTCGTCCGATAGTTCTGGGTCAGTCGCACCTCAGGGATGCCCGCCCCCATCTTGTCCTCGAGACGTTCGAAGGACGTGTAGTCCGCTCCCCGGAACCGATAGATGGATTGCTTGACGTCGCCGACCACGAAGACCGTATATCCGAGCTGTGCATGTAGGCTCGCCACCAGCTCGATCTGGGTGTTGTCGCTATCCTGGAACTCGTCGACGAACAGGTGCTTCCTCGACTCGAGCTGATCCATCTTCTCGTTGTCGGTGAACCATCTCAGCTTCCGGATCATGTCCCCCATGTCGATCGCGTTGTCCTTCCGCTTGATGCGCTCGAGTTCTGCCTCGCATCTCGAGAAGACATGGCGGAACAGCTCATGTAACGTGGCATGGTCCTCGTCCTCGACGGTGCCCCAATCGAGTCCCTCGATTTCCTCGCGGGTCAGCCCCTTCTTCTCCATCTCGTCCCAGAATCGTCGGATGGTACGTGTGATTTGATGATGCTCCAGTCCGCTCCCGAACAACCCGTCGATGCCACCCGCGGAATGATCGCCCGACAGGAACTCGTCGGTCAGCCGCTCGATGATCAAGTCCTTCGTCCGGATGTAGCTCCGTATCTTGACGCCGCGACCGAAGCCGATCTCGTGCGCGAGATGTGTCAGGATCGACTTGGAGTAGGAATGGATCGTACTGATCTGCATGTTCTTTACGTCCTCCGCGAGTTCGAGGTATCGCTTCCGTCGCGTGAGCGAGAACATCGTCAGCATGCGTCCCTGGAACCGGCGCCGCATCTCGTCGGTCGAGTCGTTCGTGAAGGTGATCATGACGATGTCCTTCAGGTCGACGCCCTCGCTCTCGAGGAGATACATGATTCGGTCAATCATCACATGGGTCTTCCCCGTCCCCGCCCCCGCCATGATCTTCAGGTTGTCACGGACGGGCGCATGTACGGCCATGTATTGTCCATGGTTGAACGCCCCACATCCTTCCACGAGTTTGGACAAGGCATCCGGGAGTTCTCCGTTCCTGATGCAGGCGAACCCGTACGGCGTCCGGTCGATGTCGAGGTGGACGTGTTGGAGCTGATGCTCTTCGATGAAGGGACGAAGTTCCCTCATGAGCCTCTCAGGTAGACCTGACGACGAGAAGAGGTAGACCTTCTTGCCGTCCTCGAGTGCGGCACGGATGTCACCCTCGTTCGTGTCGATCGACGTCCGATCAGGGAGGAAGTAGGTCAACGAGAACAGCCCCTTCGATCCCATCACTTGCTCCGCGGAAGGTACGGACGCAGGCTCCTCCATGACCGAGAATCGTCTCTTGATGGCCCCCCATCCGGCATCGGCGAGTCGACCCGGCTGTTTCCGGACGTTGATCCGCCCCATTCTCTCCAACACGCCGGGGTCGACGAGGTCCTCCTTGAACAGGATCGGAGGCACGTTCAACATCTTGTCGTAACCGCGTTCCGCCCATTCATGACGCGTGATGTATGGCAGTGCGACGATGGCACGCCGCCCAAGCTTCCGATAGAGCAACGGCTCCTCCTCGAGGTCCTTGCATAACATGTCCATCTGACGCTCCGCCTGCGCATATGGCTCGATTTCGAAAGGCGTACCGTCCTTCTCGCAGCTCCACACCTGACCGGATATGTTCTTGATCTGTCTGATGCTGATCCCCTTGACCTCGATGGTGGTCACGCCAATCTCGCGGTCGACGATCAAGATGTCGATCTCCCTGCGATAAGCATGTCCCTCTGCGAACATCGGGAAATGGAGAAATCCGAAGCTCTCCCTTCCCTCGAATCGTCTCTCCAAGGCATCCCAGACGAGCAGCTCTGCCTCGTGCCCGGGACCGTTGTCCATTCTTCCTCTTATGAACATGTCCTTCACCTCTTCTTTCCAAAACATTATATTAAAATTTTATACTTTGTTCACTTTTTTTACAATTTAAATAATCTAATTACTTTTAATGGATGAATGAAGGATTTTTTAGGAGCCGGATTCAGTGCTCCTGAAGGCTTCACGTCCCATGACGTAGCTCGAGGTATGGGAAAGGGCCGACTATAACGAATCGCCTAGCCGGCCCCTTTGATGGTATGAACGTCATAAATCCTTCAATCGGAAGTATGTCTTCCCCTTCGCATCCGAATAGTTGCCGAATCCCCATGCCTCCGGTCTGTCCATCATGACCTGGTAAAGAATCTGTCCGTAGAACTTCGCCGCCTCCGTGCTGTTCTGGCGACAGGAAATCCAGATCGGTTCGTACAACGTGCCTCTCCAGTCACTACCGGGGATCCAGCTCGAGGTATGCACGTCACCCCCGTCGATGATACGGTTCAGCTCTTCTACGATGATGCGATGGTCCTCCGGATCGAGATGTTGCATTCTTTTCTTGAAGGTCGACGCATAGGCCACCGTCGTTATCATTTCCTTTTCTGCCGTCATCAACATGTCCATTCCTCCATTTCGTCTATCTCCGTCACTCATCCTGCGCGATTCAACCCTTCGAGAGTCTCAGAATCGCGATCGCCGCCTGTATCCGTCTATCAGAATCATCGGACCGAAGTGCATCGATCAAGACGTCCTTCGCTGCATCGATCGTCTCAGGGTCGAAAAACCCGTGTCCTCCGCTAACGTCGCGCGTCCCCTCGATGATGGCGAACGGGGTATGTCCTTCCTCGTCGATCACTACATCTAGACCTGTCTCCTCATACGTCCCGGAGAACCTCGTCATCGTGCCTCGGTTCTTGACCAGGTCGACGACCTTCTGGTCCAGGCTCGACTTCGCGACCGTCGCCTTCCATTCGACCGGGCGACGGTGACACATCCCGATGTCCTTATGGTCATATTCTTTAGCGTATCGATACGGTCCCGCGATTCCGACGTGGACGATTGAGCCGTCAGGGACGAGGATGACGTCGCCTGGTTCGACGACGTTGACGAACATGTTGACCACCCCCGTATAGGCTCCGAGTCTCTGTCCTTCGTACTGGTATTTTCGTTCAAGTCCCCGTCGTATGTCCTTCTTGTCAGCAGTCTCTAGATTCCCGATCCCTGGCCATCCGATACAGACGAACCCTTCCTCGAGGAAGAGCTTCCCCCGATCAATCCCATGCGGTTTGTTCTTCAGCTGGAACACTTGCGTCATGTGTCAACACTCCTTAGAAAGTTATTCTTTCGACTTCATGACCTTAGTCTATCAGATGAAAAACACAATTTCAATACCCTAAAACCCTAACGATACCCTAGTGACTTTAGGTGTTTGTGTGATTCATGCTGGACATCGCACTCCGTCTTCACCTTATAGTGGTGTAGAGGAGACGAAGGAGACACGGGACCACTCTTCCCCTACTCAATCAATCGAATGATGCATCATCCAGAGGAGGAATCATTTCAATGGGAGCAAAGCCCTCAGGGGAGTGGCAGGAGGACATCATCCAGCTGATCCTACGACTTCAGCAGGACCGGAAACGGACAATCAACGCCGCGATGTACGACAAGCTCGCGAAACGCGACGCACATCCCCCGCTCAAAGAAATCATCGACGGCTTCGGATCATGGACGCAGCTACTCGTCCGTGCAGGAATCATCACTCTCGAGAACCTGGACCCACATGCCATCTGGCGACTGGACCACCTCAGGATGCCTCGAGAGAAATGGACGATAAGGGAGAGCCTCATCATCTGCCGCCACCTCCACGGGAGCTACCTCTCGTCGTCCGACTATAATCGGATACGGAAGGAGCATCCCGAGATGCCGAGTCGTGCGACGATCGTGAAGCGGTACGGTGGCTGGGCAGATGCCTTGAGGAGCCACGGTCTGACTCCACGCAGTCGGTTTACCGACGAGGAATGCCTAGTCTTCCTCCGGGTCGCGCTCGAGGAGCAGCACCTGAACTCTGTCGAATACGACAGATGGGCAATCGATAGGGGTGCACCCAGACTCCTCGCGGTGACGAAGCGATTCGGTTCCTGGATAGAGGCATTGAGGATGGCAAAAGAATTATGATTTTAAGTACTTCCAATACAAAGTATCCATTGTTATTTCAGGATTTTTTATTTACATTAATATACAGATAGGGGGAGTAGAAGATGAAATTGATTTATTTATTGGAGTTGGACAAAGAAAAAGAGACTTTCGAAGAAATTATTTTACAAAATTTACTAACTATCGACAGGCATACTAAAGATGATAAGACAACCATACTTAACATAAAAAAACTAGATATCCAAATTCCGATAATCGATGATTACATATTTAGAGAAACACCTAACATTAAGGCAGTGAATGTTATCGTAGGAAGGAACGGCAGCGGAAAGACGAAAATTCTTAATAGAATAAAAATGTTTTTAGATTATAATTCCCATGAAACGTTGACTAATCGATACCTAGGGATTTTTTATGATGAATACGAACGAGAACACGGAATAATTGACAAAAAACTTTTCTTTTATACAACTTCGACTGAAATGAAAATTGAAATACTTACACACGAAAAAGAGCTTTTCATAGAACCTTTATCAAAAGTAGATTTGAAAAAAATCATTAATACTAATTGTGTCGTCCATTACACAGATGAGCTCAATAAATCCGACTTCATCATTAATTCTACGCATAACTCGGACTTAGTGAGAGACATGACATTCGGAAAAACAATTAGAAAATCATCAAAAAATGCTTTTGATGATAGAAAGAGTGAATCATCTATTGCTAATGGTACATATATGAATCCTATCGCCAAATATTTCAAGGAGGAAATGGAATGGCAACTTAACTTTCTTGAACATGCCTTAAACGAAGCTTATTATGACTTTTTAAATTTTCCGACTAAAATATATGTGTCCATGGATTATCAAGCACCTATGGCTGAGCTGGCTAAAAGGTTAAAATCCATAAATCCATATCCCGAACTTTTTGATGAAGAACGTCTCCTAAGTAAAATCAGTGAGTCTATTGAAAACAGTCCACATGATGATTTCGAAAAAGCCCTCTTGAAATGTATTCTTTTTGATGGACTCAATGAATTTTATATCAAAAACCTGACTGTCGAACCTGTAAAGGAACACAAAGAGTTACATGTTAGATTCTTAAGCTCGTTATCATCACTATCATTTAAACGATTTAATAGCGCTTTCGATATCGCTGAAGCATTGGATCGAATTCATAATGAAGTTCTGAAAAAAGATACTTCCGTTTTTGATTTTTTTAATTATGTCGAGTACTACCTTTCAACAATGAAGGTAAGTTATAAAAAAAATATACTCAAATCAGACTTATTCGAGATAAGTTTGAAGAACAGTGACGAAGTAAAGGGGTTTTCAGGTTTTCGAGAAAAATACAATGACATGAGTTTCATGTCTTATTTGGAATTTGATTGGGGAATGAGCACGGGTGAAAACAAGCTCCTCAATCTATACTCCACTCTTTATTCAATTAGAAATGATCTCTATGAGTTTAACGGACATCGGTCTCAAGAAACACTACGAATAAGAAAAACAACTCTATGGTTATTGATTGACGAGGCTGGTAGCTCACTCCATCCCGAGGGACAATCTACATACATCGACTCTATGGTCAGAAGCGTATCGAGATTTTTCCCTGAACACGACGTTCAAATCATACTTACTACCCATTCACCAATAATCCTTTCAGACGTACCACATCACAACATATACTATATATCCAAAGAAGAAAGAAACGAGACCAGTATGACATTTAGCCAGAATATTTATTCTTTATTCAAGGACTCATTCCTATTAGATAATGTCACAGGCAGGTTAGCGATTCGAGTTTCGGAGCGGATGAAACGTGACATAGCATTTATCGAGGACTCTATGGAGATAGTAACTAAAAATGCTTTGATAGATTCAATCAGATTGACCACGAACATCATAGGCGAGGACATCACGCGAATCTATTATCAAGAAAAAATCAACTCGCTTTTAAACGAAGTAGTGAGCGATCGCGTAAAGAAGACAACTGAAATCTATGATGCAATGAATGAACATGAAAAAAACAGATTAATTCAGTATATTTTAAATAAAGAGAAGAGGGATGATTACTGATGATTCAATTGAAATACGATGATGAGGCGGTTGATAAGCATCTTCGATATACAACGAAATATATAATGAATCGATGGGATTCATACAAGTATAACCTCTATGCTCCAACCTACGACGAGACATTAGAGTTGAAACTATGTTTAGGATTTACAAGCGAAATAGAACTAGTTCAATTATTTTTATCTCAACAGCAACACTTTAATGATTATCTAGGGGATAATTTACATGATTTTTTGATTGAACAACCCATGATATTACGAAGTATTCAGCTTGAGATTGAAAATAAATTCCCACTAATAAGTGCAGTTTTAAACAGTAATGCAGGGAAAAACTTCAGTAAACATATATATGATTTATTTGGTTATGAAAAATTTACGACAAAAGATTTATTCGATTTGATAAAGGACTCTGCAAAAGCTGAAAATGGGGATGATAGCAGTGTCAAATTCTCTAAAACTCGTCATTGGAACAATTTCCGTACAATCTTGATTAATTCGATTCCTCGCCAGAAAACAGAAATCGAAAATCTTCTGCACGATGATAAAAACAAAAATTTGAACGAATTCAAAAAGTCGTTCGATTCTATTCCCAATCTGTATTTGACATTTTCAAATATCGGAAAATCAAAAGTTTTCGAGAAAGGGTGGAGTGATTACGCCCTTATCATGAGTAGTAATTTAAAGGTGTGTCCCTACTGTAATCGTCAATTCATAACTCCTTTTTTATCAAAAAAAGGGAAGGTGCGTGCTGATTTAGATCACTTTTATCCTAAGAGCAAATATCCTTACTTCTCTATGTCTTTATATAACTTGGTACCCTCTTGCAAGCAGTGTAATCAGTCAATGAAGGGCGATAAAATTCCTTCCATGTCAGCTGTCAATCCGTTTGAAGATAATTTACACTCTCACTTTAGATTCTTAGCTAATCCAAATACAATTCAAAATGAAATATTTATTGATTTAGCGTTAAATGATCCTCAAGATAAAAGAATACTAGAGCATTTAGACATGTTTCAATTGAAAGCCTTATATAGTTATCACACCAATCATGTGGAGGATATTGTAAGAAAAAAACTGATGTATCCTGACTCTAGACTGATAGATTTAAATGATTCATTTCCCATTTTTACTAATATCGACGAGCTTAAGTCTTTCATTATCGGTTATGAAATAGATGAAAAGAAAATCAACGACGAGCCTTTGAGTAAGCTACGGAGAGATATCGCAGAGCAAGTTGGTTTTATCAAAAGTCCGTCAAATGCACCACCGTCATTGTTGAACCAACTCAAACAATTAACAATTAAAAGCACTAATCCATCATCCTCTTTAACATCTTAGTCTACAGTATTCGAGAAACTATAGCCTATAGAGTTTATTAAGAGTCATTTTTTTCGCTCACCCTTTTCATAGTCATGATTTTTTATATTATTGTCAATCTATGGATGTATAAGTACTCTAGTACACAAATAACTTTAAAAAGCCATGTTTCTCTATAAACAAGAAACGTGGCCTTTTAACTTAGAGTATAGAGAGCTCGAATAGTAACTAAAGTATTTTATCAATTATCATAAATTTCATCGAATAAACTCCACTTTTTTACGTACACACGTTCCATCTCGGGCGTATAATACATACCCGAGGCATTGACCTTCTCGATGACCTCCTATTTCTCGAATCGGATGCCGTATGTCTGTTCGATGGACGACAGGAGTGCATCGATATGGATGCCATCCGTGACCGATGAAATCCGCCTGGTTCCGTCTTTCCCCGGCCTGATAGAACACGTGGCCGGATGGTGTCTGGATGAACCGGACCTCGGCATCACTCCGACAGATTCGTTCATAGAACACGTCCTCGAACCCCAGATTGAGGATCGGATGTTCGACTTCCTCACGTATGGTCTTCATCGTATAGTACCGCCCGCCAGAGAAATGAGCGCCGACCCTTTCTCGGAAGTCGGCTACCGTCTTCTTCGCGACACCGGCTCGCTCGAGTACGGAGATGCTCATGTAGACGTCCTCCTCGATCCGGAACAGGTCGAGGTCTTCCTGGAGGTCGAGCAGCGTCTTCCAGAAGGACTGCGTGTTCTGCACGTTAGAACGACGATCCCAACGGAAGTAATCCTCGGACAGCAACAACCGTCGGAAATAGGCCTCCCCGCTCCCGAGCCCCTTCCGGAGCACGAACCCTCGTCTCAGGTCGTAGCCCACCACGGAAAGGTTCCGCTTGTTCAGATAGCGATGTTGGAAATCAGCGACCGTCACCGAATGCTTCTCGATCAGTTCCTGGGCGGTGTAGATGTCCTGGACGAGCACCGAACGGATGAACGCCTCCTCCCCCTCGGTCAACTCAGGTATTTCATGGGCGAGCTCGTTCTGTGCGGTGATGTAGTCGGACAGCTCCATCTGTATCAGACTCCGCGTAGAGGAGATTGACAGACCATAGGCCTCCTCGACGCGCAGCAGGAACGTCTCGAGCGGTATCGGACCCATCTCGTCGATGAGACCTACCAGCCACTCCAGCTTATCCGTCACCATGACGCCGAACTCGGGCATCCGGCGCATCTGGATCGCATCGATCTTGAGGTTATCCTTCAGGATGTTATGTAGCTCATGATGCGTCCTGATGTCCAGCGACCAGAAGTAGTCGGCATGGACGTCATAGATGAGACGCGCATTGTAGATGCCCGGGTCCAGGACGAATAAACTCTCGATGACATCCCGTTCCTCGAGGATTGGGCGGATGTCGAGGTACCTGACCTTTCGTCCCGCGGATTGTATGCATCCTTCGATCCTGTCGGAGACCCCCTCGAAGGCGCGTTCGGATAGACGGAACGTCCCCAGTGCCCCTTCCTGGTCTCGTAATACCTCCTCGATGTACGCGAGATAACGACGATGATGAATCGACACATGCTCCATCTCACGTCCTTCGAGGGCATAATACTTCTCCACCATTCCTGACTTCGTCATCGTCACGGCCTGTCCCTCAAGGTTCTCGTATAGCCCTTCGCTCAAGAGCATCCGCTGTCTCTGCTCTGATTGTAAGAAAGAATAGATTTTTCTTTTGGACGAAGTACCTTCCGAACATTTTTCTGAAAGGAAATGATATGTTTCTTTTCGTTCGCCTAATACAGTCTCGAAGAAGACATAATCAAGTTCGTAACTCTCAAATAGATATCTCATCCGTCTGGCTTCTATGATGTTTGTCAGAGGGATGCCAGAGACGACCTTTTCTAGAATTTGTCTGACTCTTTCACGTGTCACATTGTTGATGTCTCCTATTTCTTGGAGAGTCATTCCTGTCAGACGCTGTTCCATGATACGTCTGTTTGTTTCTGGTATAGATGATAGGGCTTCTTCTAGGTGTCTAGTTCGCTTGCTCACTTGTTCTTCTCTAAGATGGACTAGCCCGTTTTGCGCTAGACATCCTAATCCCGCAGAGACCTCGTGTTCTTGCAATCCCGTTTTTTCCCCAGTCCCCTGGCATGGATTGATTTGGCATTTCGTCGTATACGCGGGTCAAATCTTTTTCGATTTGATTCACTAATCGTTTCCCTAACTTTTTCGCCTGTATGATGCTACTATCGTAGGACTCGTCCCTGACACCACTATCGTTCTCAAATGCCTTCATTAGTTTGACGAAGATGGTTTTACGCTCACCACCAGCTGTCAGCCTTCTGAATGTTTCATAATCAATCGTCGTTAGATATTCGTATATTATTCCCGAGGGATGTAATAGATTTCTTCCGATGTTCTCACTCGCACCTCCATTTACCAAGACGAGTCTGTAGAGGAACTTCTTCTCTCCTATGATTGAGAGATTTTCTTCTTTCAAATCAAGAAATTGGCCGTGAAGTTCCTCCTTCACGTTCGCCTGTATCCCTTCTACCAGTTCCTCATCCCACTCTATGAAATCTTCTAATTTATAACCATCTTTCATCAACTTAGCTATCTATTGCAGGCTAAGCTTCGTGCTCTTCGAGTCTGCCAAATCAAGAATTCCCAACAATCGACTATCTACTTTATCATCCATAATATTTCATCTCTCCCTTCCACCTTTATATCCCAAAAGATAATAAGTTAAAATGAAATTAATTCATTTTGTTACATTTTTTATGTATAATGAAAGTTGGTAATTTTTATATAATCTTCAAATTTGAAAAGGACAATCTTATAACATCCTAAAAACTAAAAAAATATTGTTTTCTTTATCTACTATAGGAATTTTAACAATCACACCTATACAAACTTTTGCAACAGAAAATGAGACAATTCAAATTAACTTAAGTCCCGTTGAAGAAATAAAACAAAGACAGTTTGAAGAAAACTTAGTTAGTGTACTAAAAAAATCTAAAAATAAGGAAGAACAATTAGAAACTTATATGGATTCTCACACTAATGAAATTCAAGAAAAAATTGAAAAAGAAGATAATGATGATCGTAATTCGCTTCTAGTCGAGACTGATACACATACTTATCCATTAGACGAAAATAGCAAGATTATATTTTCTAATCAAGGAATCATTCTAGACGAGTTCCAAGAAGGAGATGACCGTCCAGCAACTTTACTAGAAGAAGAAACATTAGAACAAAACACAACAGAGAATCGGTTATCATTTTTTAATTCACTAAAAGAAGCTTTTTTAGGTAAAACAGCATACGCAGCTTCAGCTAAAACTAAATACGCTCATAACGAGAGGACCTTATATAGTTTTTTCGGAACAAAAGTTGCAACGGCAAGCATTGGAGCAAATTTCACTTATGATGGAAAAAAAGTCACTGCAAGAATAACTCATCACTATATAAAAAGAAATTTCGACGGTTTTGCTTATAGTATTTACGATAAGTCTTCAGGAGTCGATACCTCAAATAGTAAAAAGCGTACTGCTTTTCAAGAAGGCATAGTTAGTTACGGATTAGCTGTAAATGGAGTTGGATTAACATTCGAAGAAACTTTCCTACGTGTAAACGTTCACGGTGATTATAAAGGTCGTACTTACGGAACATCTAGTTCATACTGATTTTTTTAGTTTCTTGCTAACGTATCTTTATGTTGATTTTACACCTAAAATAGAGATGTAGCTGGAGTGACTTACTCCAGCTACATCTTTATTTATGATATATCCATACATAAGTTATAATGAAAAAAGGAATACTGTTTTTTATTTTCTATAAAAAACAGTATTCCTTTCAGCGATGTAATAAACAAATAAGTAAACATGGGAGATTATTATGTTAAATAATATTTTTAAAGTTTTTAATAATATCCATACTAGTCCCGAATTAAATCAAAGTAGGGAACATCTAGTCGATAAAGCCATGCAAGGTGAATACAATTTATTGATTGATCAGGCTAGATATCCGCTTCAAAATCTCCAGACAATTTTTTCTAACTATAATTTAAAACCAGATTATCAAAGAAAAAGAGTGTGGGATCAAAAAAGAAAATCCAAATTAATCGAGAGCTTGCTAGTGAACGTCCCTATCCCTCCAATTTTTTTATATGAAACAGACTTTAATAAATATGAAGTCATGGATGGTCTTCAAAGGATATCAACTATCATTAGTTTCTTTAATAATGAGTTTGAACTTGATGGTTTAGACTTATGGTCAGAAATAAATGGATTTAAATTTGGCGACTTACCCGAAGAATTAGCTAATCTAATTAGAAGAAGATATTTATCCGCCATTATTATTTTAAAGGAGACAAATAAAAGTCCCGATCGTGAATTAGAATTAAAGCAGTTTGTTTTCGAAAGACTTAACACTGGTGGCATGGAATTATCACCTCATGAGATTAGAAATGCTATTTACCCATCTGAATTTAACAGCACCATAAACAAACTTTCAGAGCTGTCCCCTTTTCGAAAAATGATAAATAACTCAGATGATGAATTAATTCGAATGGAAGACAGAGAGTTAATTTTACGATTCTTCGCTTTCAAGGCAGCAATCAACTGTAATTATAGACGTGGTATAAAAAATACATTAGATAGCTTCGCTATTAAAGCTAAGGAATTTACAGACGATGAAACTGACGCTTCCTTCGACTACTTCGAATCACTTATCAGTGCAGTCTATGATATTTATGGCGATAAGGCATTTAAAAAAACAAAAAATGGTAAGTTTGAAAAGATGATTTACGATACTGTCATGTTGTCTATATCAAAATTGTTAGATGAAGAAATCAATTTAAAAAATCTTAAAGAAATTGACTCTGTCGCAGCTAAAAATGAATTTATTAGATTGAAAAAAGCTGATTTCAACGGTAAATATACTTCACTAAAAAATATAGAAAATAGAGTAAGTCTTTTTTATAATTTTCTACTTGAGGAAATAAAAAACAATGAGTAAAGAATTCGCTTACGAAGCTTATCAAAATTTAAAAAAATCTCTTGAATTAAAAAATCGATATCCTGACGACGAGATAGAAAAAATAATCAATAAAAACTTTGTACTTTCTTTTTATACAATTTGGGAAACATACGCAAAAAAAAAAGTTTACGACACCTACATCGATTATGAACACATTTTGCATACAGAAGATTTTATTAAAAGATACCTAAAAAAAAGTTTTGGAAAAGTTTATCTATCGTCTATTTTTTTGAAGGATTTAAGAAACACAAAGGTTAAAAAAGATATACTATGCCAATCTAACAATTTAAATTGGAAAGAGTTTGAGGATTTACTTTTAGTAATAGGGTTTAATAAAGAGCTAATAGTAGATAGGATTAATTCATCCGATGACTTATCCTCATTGATAAAAATTTTAAAAGAATCAGGAATCACACCCGTACAAGATAGTTTGAGTAATTCAATATTTGATAACATAAAAGGTTATTTGTCATTAGTGATTGATCTACGTAATACTATTTCTCATACTTATAAAATGGAAATCGATGAGCATCTTACGAATAAACAAATGATAACTTTAATTGATTTAATGAAGTGTCTAATTAATATAATCGAAAAGTATTTTGAAGACGAAATTTTAAAGATGTACTTACATTTAAATCGTACAGATACAACTATAAAAATATTAAAGGTGATACTAGGATGTAATGGTAGCGGTTCACAAACTGCAATTTTAGAAATTAAGGTCACTGATAAAGCTGTAGATTTAAAATCAAAACAATGGAAAATTTCGAGCGGTAATAATAAAGGGTTTTGCAAGATCGAAGAAATTAGGATAGGTAATTGTCGATTAAAACAGTTACCATTCAACAAAACTTGCACTATTTCAATAAAGCCAACTATTAAAATTAGAAGTAGTGTTGGTTCTTATGTATTAAGCCCGGGACTTTATAAAAAAAATATTGGACATAATATTATATCTATACAATAAAATACAACGGTTTTATTAAAACCTCTCAACATAGTTCAGATTTTAATGCTATCGAATTATATTGAGAGGTTCCTTTTTCCAATAATTAAATACTTTAGTAAATAAAGAAATATCACCTTAATCACAAGGATCTTCTATATCAACTTCTTCCTCTAAATACGTCTCGAGTCTCGCCTGCTGGACGTCCGCCCCCGTACCAAGGAGGGCGTGATACGTCCTATCGATTTCATCAATTACCCGGTCGAAATCACCGCTCACCTCATGCTCCCAGTAGCGAAGGACCGTCCATCCCTGGCAGAGGTAGTGTTCCGTCTGCTCCTTGTCCCGCTCACGGTTCCGTCTGATTTTGTTACGCCAGAACTCGACGTTGCTCTTCGGTTCCTTATAGTGGACGGGGCACCCATGCCAGAAGCACGAGTCGAGGAACACGACGAGTCGCTGCGCCGGGAAGGCGATGTCCGGCGTCCCGAGCAGGCGCCGATAGTTCTTGCGATAACGCAGGCCGCGATGCCAGAGTGCATGCCGCACCTTGACCTCCATCTTCGTGTCCGTCCCCTTTACCTTGCTGAGGTTCTTGTTCTTGGTCGCCATCGTCCCTGCCTCCTTTAATCATCCCTTTACACTACCTTTCCCTCCCCGAGGACGTCGGGAAACCAGAAAAGGCACCTCCACATGTCATGGAGGTGCCTCGGATATGCCGGACGTGTCGTGCGTATGCGTGACACGTACACGTCAGTTGTTATTGATGAAGAACGATTCCTGGGCCGGCACGGGTACCGGATGACGGTCTTCAATCTGCTCGATGCGCCAGCCCATCCGCTCGATGAGACCTACGACCAACGCGTTCCCCATGCAGAAGTAGCGCATGCGGTCACTCATCGTGCTCGTCCAGTTGTCCGGGAATCCGTTCAGCCGCTCGCACTCGAGCGGCGTCAGGAAGCGACGGCGTCCATCGACCTCGACCACGTGGGAGCTCCGGTTCGTCGTCCCCTCGCTCGTCAGCATCGTTCGACCTGGCTTGTCGAGATCATCGATCTCCGACATGCCTCCCTCGGCATAGATGTACTTGTGACCGTCCGCCGACGTGCGTTCGATTTTCTTCGCACCCCGGAGGAAGTTGAACTTCTCAATCGCGGAGTCCTTGAGGTAGAACTTCTCGGGCACCGTCTCCTCCGGTTGCAGGATGTCCCGCAGCGGGGTCGGCTTCTCGAAGACCGGCTCCGTATGGATGGAGTGGAAACGTCCCCCGTGCATGTAGCCCGAGTTGTGGAAGTTCGCCGTGAACGTATCGGAGATCTCGACGATGTCGTCCGGGAGCATCCCTTCGAGACGCCGGTTCTTGATGACCTCCGGCTTGACGGGGAAGACCGGGGCGAAGAAGCCCTTCTCGAACAGGATGTCGTCCGCCGTATAGGACTCGAGTTCCTTGGAGAACCCGGAGTCGTCGCGCGTCGCGAAGATGAACACGCGTCTGCGACGTTGCGCCATGCCATATTCCGCGGCGTTGAGGACACGCCATTCGACCTTGTATCCGAGGTCACGGAACGTCGCCAGCATGACCGCGAAGTCACGTCCTCGTTGTTTCGCCGGGGACTTCAGCAGGCGGTCGACGTTCTCGAGGAGGACGTAGCGTGGCGTCGTCGCCTCGATGATGCGCTTGATCTCCCAGAAGAGGACGCCCTTCTTGCCCTGTATCCCCTTCTCGCCCGACAGGCTGCGCGCGACCGAGTAGTCCTGGCACGGGAAGCCGCCGACCACGATCTGTGCGTCCAGGTTACGGAACGCCTCGTCCGTCACGGTCGTGATGTCCTCGTTGGAGTGGATCCCCTCGTCGAAGTTCGACGCGTAGCACTCGAAGGCATCCTGTGCCTTGCGCGAGGGCTCCCATTGGTTCCCCCATACGACCTTGAAGAGGTCCTCGTTCGCCTTCTCGAGGCCGACGCGGAAGCCACCGACCCCCGCGAATAGCTCGATGGTGTTGAGCCGTTTTGTTGTTTCCATAAATACGAACATCCTTTCGCTCTGTTTCAGTTTCTCAATTATAGCAGATATCCATGCGTTTGAACAGATCGAAATTTCGGGTCGTCGGACGGTCCCCTGTGCCCCGCGCGGGACGGCTCGGCAGCCGATGCGACGCGTGCTATAATCGAGGCATGAGATTCAAAAATACCTATACATACGGAGAGATGTCCATGGAACCGCAGAACACTGATACGAACGAGATGAAGAACAAGTCCTTCCGCCTGTCGGAGGAGGTCACGCGCCGGATCGGCGAGCTGGTACGGGAACGTCAGGTGACGACGAACCAACTATTCGAGGAGTTCGTCACGTTGAGCGAGAATCGCTCGCATGACCCCCTGTTGACGGAGGAGGACGAGCAACTCTCCCTGTTGCTACGTCAGGTCGGCAACCTCTTCGAGGAACGTTCCCTGCGACTGAAGCGACAGGCGACGGACCTCGCGGGCGTCAAGACGCGTCATGAGGAGACCGTCTCACGGCTCGAGGCAGAAGTGATCGAGGAGCGCGCCCGCATCGAGGAGGAGGGACGGCTCGCACTCGAACGGCTCGCCAAACAGGAACGCGGACTCGTCCTCGCGGCAGAAAAGGCGGAAGCGGGACGTACGAAGGCGGAGGAGACGCTCGCGCGGCTCGAGAAGGAACACGCCGAGGCGATCAAGGCATCGCGCAAGGAAATCTTCTCCCTCGAGGAACGCCTCCGTCGCGGCGACGAGGAGAAGGAACGCCTCCAACACCAACTCCATAGCCTGACCGCGGTGACGGACGACTACAAGGCACGGGCGCGGAACGTCGAACGTCTCGAGGAAGAGAACCGCGAGCTGTCGATGAGGGTCCGGCTCCTCGAGCACGAGAAGGAGCGTCAGGAGGCAGCCCTCGCCGAACAGATCGAGCTCGCCATCCTGAGGGACCGCGGACGACGCCCGGATGAGACGAGGGACGAGCGTTGAGCCGGGTCACCCCGCAGGACCTCATACCAGGAAGAATCTATCCGGCAGGGACCGACTCCCCCTCCCATTTCGCGACCGAGCCCCTGAAGAACCTCTTCCGCTTCGGGGATGGATTGAAGGGGCTCGGGAACCAGGGCGGCATCCGACGCGCCATGGTCGAGAGGAATCCGTCTCTCGTCAACGAGGAGGCATTCATCGTCCTCCTCGACACCGGCAAGCAGGCCGAGTGGGAGAACCAATATGACGAGGCCACCAACATCCTCGTCTACTACGGTGACAACCAGACGCCCGGTAAGGACTTCCGTGACACGAAGCAACGCGGGAACGAGACGTTCCTGAAGCATTTCGGACGAGCCTATGCGCTGGAACAGGGCCACCATGCACCGTTCTTCTACTTCGAGCGCGTCGGTCGCGACGTACGCTACGTCGGACTCGCCCTCCCCCATGTCGACGGCATGACGCTCGACGAGGCGCTCTATCGGAAGACGTTCCATCACAAGGCATCAGGTGCCACGTACGAGAACCTGGTCGCCCGTTTCACCGTCCTCCCCATCCCCGTGGACGGGGAATGGCTGTTCGACCTGAAGCTCGGCGTGGGAGACGGAAAGCATGAGCCCGACGCCTGGCGCACGTTCCGACGTAACCTTACGAAGCTTTGGATGTCACAATTCTCGTTGTTCGCTTCAGACTCCCTTGAAGATATTTCGCACCCACGGACCCGGAACCACGAGGGCATGCGGATGACCCGCTACCGCATCTCCCAGTCCCGCTTCCGCGAGACACTATTGAGACGGGACGCATGCTGTGAACTCTGCGGGCTCGACGTGCGCGAGTTGCTCGTCGCGAGCCATATCCTCCCCTGGGCATTGTCGGACGCATCTCAGAAGGATGACCCGGACAACGGTCTCGTCCTCTGCGTGATGCATGACGGCCTCTTCGACAAGGGATTCATCTCCTTCGCATCGGACGGGCGTCTACTGGTCACCCCACACCTAGGCGAGGAGAACCGACGTCTCATGGGACTACGCGAAGACATGTCGATCAGGAACTGGCCCGGCCGGGAAAACTACATGCGTCACCATCGCTTCCGCTTCGACGAGGCGCATTGACGAATCGAAAGGACTCCTTACATCCATCCAGGGTTCGAACGGAAGAAAAAAAGAGATAGGGTCGGACCAGGTCCGACCCTATCTTCATGTAGGTTTTCTTATTTCTTCACCCTGAACGATAAGCCCGGAGTCAATCTGATGACGCGATAGAGAACGAAGAACCCTATCAACAGGATGGGATACGTCGTCCTGATTTCCTGGACCAGGGCGAATAGCAGCGGACCAGCGATGAGGAGCGCCAGTATGCAATAGCTGATCAGGAAGAGGACCTGTTCGTTCTTCCTGATTGACGGGAACCATCCCTCGAGAAGCAGGAAGAGAATCTGTCCCCCATCGAGCATGAGAAGAGGAAGACAGTTCGCCAAGCCGAGGAACAGGCTCGCCGCCGCAAGCGACTCGATCACCGAGGCGGACGTCGAGGGGCCATCCACCAGCAAGAGGGATAGGCTGTCATATAGGAAACGTAAGGGATTCTCCAGCCAAGGAGCGACCAATCCGTCCAAGCCAGATACGAACGAGCTGCCCGGATCAGTCACCCGAAGAAGAGAAAGACAGCCGACCGGGACGAGGATGATGCTCGTGAGCAATCCGGCCGCGAGGAAGACGATGCGTCTCGTCCGGTTGATCGTGGACCCCGAGGGTATGACATATCCCCCGAGAGGAATCATGCAGATTTGATAGGTGACGCCACGGCGCGACGTCCTGAAGAGGACGGGACCGAACCCGATCGAGAACGTAGAGACTTCAATCCCCGCGATTCTCGCTCCGATGACATGTCCGAGCTCATGGAGCGTCGTAGCGAATAGAAATGCGAAAAGCAACGATATGTAGGACATTTCCCTACCCCTTCCGAAGAAACCGATGATACTGAGCTCATCGGCCTCTTGATATATCTAAACAAACAGCGCTCTCCGAAACACAAAGAAGAGGTAGGATCCCGTGACTCGTCGCGAAACCCTACCTCCCCAATCCTACAGGTACCTGATTTTATCAAGGACCATCCTTATGATCGAGAGCCTCAGTCGAACAGCGAGACGATTTCGTCATAGTCGACGGTCGGATCCGGACGGAGCTCACCGTTCTCGATCGCGTCGATCATGCGCTGTTCCTTCAGCTTGAGACGGTCATAGATCTTCTCGTCGACCATCCCATGCCCCTCCGGTTGTCCCTGCATCATCATGTAGTGATAACGCGTATATTGGCCTTGCGGGAGTCCGAGACGATGGATGCGGTCCCGGGACTGCAGCATGTGCGTCAGGTTGAACGAGTACTCCAGATAGACCGCGTCATGACAGACATGGTGCAGCGATACCGACTCGGCGAGCGTGTGCGGGTTCGTGACGATGACGTCGAGATCCCCGGCCTGGAACGTCTTGATGATTCGTTCGCGCTCCTCGAGTGGCGTGCTACCATAGATGGCCTCCACCTTGATGCCTCTAGCGAGCAGCTCCGTCCGGAACGCGTCAATCGTGTGGACGAACATGCACCAGACGACGGCCGTCTTGCCCTCGTCATGTAGGTCGGAGACGAGCTCCACCCCGGCACGGAACTTCTGCGTCGTCGGCACGCGGCGCAACAATTCGACCTCCGAACGGTCGAGCGTGACGGGAGGGGTGTCCTCCTGTCCCACGAAGAGCAACCCGGATGCCTCTTCCTCCCCATACATCTCCTGGAAGTCGAGTGCCCGCAACAAGAGTTCGGGGCAGGTCGATGCCTGCAGTAGCCGGATGTACATGCTGAACGGGTTCCCCATGTACTTGCGATGGACGAGGTCGATGATCGCCTGCTCGGACTCATCCGCCTCCACGTGGTACTGGATGTCCGGCTCCGCGGGCGGTACCTGCAGCTCGTGCTTCGTCGTCCGCCAGAAGAACGGCAACAGCTTCGCGTTGATCTCCTCTACGCGGGTCGCGGAAGGATTCTTCAGTTCGCTCGGCTTGAAGTTGAAGAAGCTCTTATAGTCCTCGCCGTACAGGATGTTCAGGAAGTTATAGACGTCCTCGTAGGTGTTCGGGATCGGCGTACCGGTCAGGACGTATTTGTAGGGCGTCAGGGTCGAGAGACGCTTCGCGACCTGGGCACGCTTGCTCGCCATCCCCTTGATCTTATGGACCTCGTCGAACACGAGCATCGTGCGTCCGTCGATGACGTCGCCGAGGACGCCCTCGAATCGTCCGAGCGACTCGTAGTTGACGAGAATCAGGTCGAACGAGTCTCCCCCTAGTCGGAGTTGCCGGATCGGGTCGTCCGCGTCGTGGATGTTGAGCAGACGCAGCTCTCGCTTCGCACCGAAGTTCTCCGCATACTCGTCCTTCCAGGCGAGGAAGGTGTTCTTCGGTCCGATCATGATGACCTTGTCGACCCGGTCGACTTCCGGGGCCGAGAGGTACGCGAACGTCCCATAGACCATCGAGGTCTTCCCTGCCCCCGGAACGGAGAAGTTCGCCGCCCGATGCATCTCTGCCATGTAGAAGGCGGACCGCATCTGCTTGTCACGGAGCTCCCGGTGGAGCTCTCGGTCGACGATCGAGGCGAAACGGGCATATTTATCCTCGATCCGGTCGTCTTGCGTCTTCAGTAGCGTCGCATAGTTCGACCGCTCCTCGATGAGATAGGTCTGTCGCTCGAGATGTTCCTCCAGCGCTCGCGTCACCACGACTTCGAAGTCACGCCGACGTCCCAGTTTCTCGAAGAGCTCGATGACCTTCCGGATCTCGACGTATGTCAAATCCTTACGGAAGTGGGGATACCCCTCCCCTGAATAGTAAGGCTTCAGTTTCGTGACGATCGTCAGTTCGTTCGCCTTCAGCTTTCCGGGTTGTACGTTATCGTGTATGACGAATCTTCCGTCGTCGATCGTGAGGATCATCGCGTCCTCCCGCAGCATCTCCTTGTCCAATATGATCGTCCCCTTGTCGTATGTCAGTATCTTCTTGATGATGAGTTCCTCGATTTGCTTGACGTAGATGTTCTCCTCCCGCATCCGGTCCGCCCATAGGAGATCAAACTCGCGGCGCGCGCGATGGATTTTCTCGACGTCGAAGGAAGAGGAGAGCCATGTCGTCGTGATGTCGAAGGACTCGAAGTTGTTCTGGATGGCGGCGCTCGTCTCATTGTTCGAGCCAGTGAAGTAGATGACGTTCCCGGACATGTCCTCGACGAGGCCGAACTTCGAGTGGAACAGGCCGGACGACTTGAAGCCGATGCGGATGTCGACGACGCCGCTCGCGATCAGATGGGCGAGGTTGCAATAGTCCATCATCTCCTGGTCGTCGAGACGTTCGTCGAGGCGCCCGAGCAGGGCGTCGACGGTCTGCTCCCGCAGGGCATAGCCTTGTCGTATCAGCAGGACGTCCTCCTCGCTCAGCTCCTCCGAGACGATGAGTCGCATCCGACCGCCGTTGCGGATCAGCCCCTTGACGCCCTGAGCATAGGAGGCCAACGCCTTCGAGCTGAAGTAGCCGCTGACACGGTCATAGATGACCGCCTGTCCGAGGACAGGCGTGTAGAAGTCCTTGCCGATTTGATGCTCGGATGTGTAATAGGACGGCTTCAGCGGCAGGTCCCGGAAGTCAGAGTCGTGACTCATAGGCCTCGAGTTCCTTCCGGATCTGTTCGACGAGGCGGGCGAACTCCTTCTTCGACACTCCATCCATGCGGGCGATTTGGTCCGCGTCGACATTGTCGAGCGTCCGGATGACGGTGTTGAGCGAGTCGATCGGCTTCATCTTGACGCGTGTCAGGACCGTCTCGTCGACGCGATTGCTCACGATGGCCCCTGCCTCCTCGCGAACGTCCTTGAGGGTCTCGTTGATTTTCTTGACCGTGTTCACGGTCACGTTCGCCTCCCCCTGATAGGCGTCGTAGACATCCTCGACGATGTCTTCATATTCCTCGAGGAACTGTTCACGGTTACCTGCCTGGATGATTTCCTTCCCGATGCGACGGATGTGGCGTGTCAGATCGCCCTCCTTCGAGAGCGTCATGGCAGTGAACAACGCGCTCTTGACGCGCTCATATTCCTCCTCGTCCTTCTCCTTGTTCAGGATGAGCATGACCTCCTGGAGCGGGCCGTCGAGGTCGAGGTCACGCGCCACATAATACTTTCCTTCCGCGTTGATGAAGACGAGGAAGTCGACCATCAGGTTCGCCTTCTTGAGCATCTTCTTGACGTCGGTCTCCGTCTTGTTCGTGTTCGTCGCGTACTCCTTCACGGTGAAGTATTTGTTCTTCTCGATGTCGTTGTAGACCTCGACCAGGTTGTCGATCGCGTTGTAGTCGACCGGACGCTCCTCCCCATGCTGCAGGTTGAGCTCGAGTCGCTTGATGTCGACGGCCGAGAGGCCTTCAGAAGGGTCGAGGATGACCGCGTCGAAGAACGACGTCTTCCCCTCCCGCTTCAATTGACGCAGGCACGTGAAGCGACGGTTCCCGTCGACGACCGTCCCGTCATTCAGGACGACGCCCGGTAGACGTTGCCCGAACAATGCGATGTTCTGTTTCGTCTTGTTCAACGCAGAACTGTTCGAGTCGACGATGAACTGTTCGACGAGGTCGTTGTACTCCTCCTTCGAGAGGGTCTGGATGTCGTTCCCTTCCGACTCGTATCGGTTCATCGAACTGATGATACGTCCGTTCTGACGGTTATAGAGCAGGAGGTCGAGCGGTATCTGATAGACCGGATAACTCTTCGTCTGGCCCTTGATTGTCAGCTTTCGCGTCCCGTCCGTCAAGGAGATGCTTTTCTTGATTTCTTGTTGTAGGTCGATCGTATTATCGAAGTTCATAGCTTGTGATTCCTCCCAAAATTCTTGTGTGACAATCCCATGATGGCCACTTCGTCTCATCTAAATCTTACACATATATTGAAAATAAAGACAATCCATTTCATCAGAAAATCCACAAAATGCTTGGATTTTATAACTATACCCCTATTTTTTCCGGAAGACGCAAACAGACACCCTCTCAACGGATGCCTGTCTTCTTCGCAGCGCCTCAGCGCAGATATTGCTCGAGCGCGAGCCGGATGATGTCCTCCGGGCTGCTGCCCTCTTCCTTCGCACGTTCCTGTAGGTTCTTCAACAACGGATCGTCGTCGCCGAAGTCGATCCGAAGCTTGACGGGACGACTCTTGGTAGGCTGCTCGATGACACGACGCTCCTTGCGGTCGCCTAGCATCCGCTTGACCTCGCGGAGCTCCTCCCGCGTCATCTCGTAGACGGTCTTCTCCCCGTCCCCGACCTGGTATGTACGCCCCTCGAGCATGACCGCCCGTGGGTCCTCCGGCCAGGACAGCAGCTCGGCGAGCTTCGACGCCGTCAGCTCCTCCTCGACCGCGCGGACGAGCAACTCCTCGCCGAACACGTTCCAGAACGAGACGAAGCGGCTCACCTGTGACTGCGACAGGCCGATGCGCCCGACGAACTCGAGCCATCCGCCCTCCTCCTGCCGGAAGCCGTCACGCGTCCCCTCGTAGCGGAAGATGGCGTTGGCGTGCGCGAGCACGCGGCACTTCTCGACGAAGCTCGTCGCATGGATGGCATCGATGTGGTTGTAGTACTGGACCAACCCGTCCATGTTCTCGGGTAGCTTCTTCGTCACGACGCGGGATAACGAGGTCGCGGACAGGGATTGATACGGGTTCGCGACGCTCGTCGGCGAGGAGAACTTCTTGACGGCGTCGACCTTCTCCCCACGTGCGTCCGTGTTCGGGTTCGTCGCCTCAGGGAGCGCGCCGTTCGCCTGGAAGCTCGAGAACTTCGGTGCGTTCTTCTTGCGACTCATAATGCGAGCACCTCCTCCGCGAGCTTCAGGTACGCGTCCGTGGCCGGACCCTTGTGGTCGATGACCGGGCGGGACTCACGCTGTAGCGACTGTACCTTCACCATGTATGGGATCGTCGTCAACACGGGTATGCCGACTTCCCGTCCGAGGTCGACGAGTTCCTCGACCGTCGTCAGGTCCCCACGCGAGCGCGTCCCGACCATCGTCGGCACGAAGGCCGCGATGTGGATGTCCTCCTTGTAGCGTCTGATTTCCTCGAGCTCCTCAGGTGCCGTGTAGACGGCGTCCATCGAGAACTTCTGCATCTGTACCGGCATCACGATGATGTCCTGTGCGACCAATGCGCAGCGGGCATAGGGGTTCAGGGCGGACGTCGATCCCGGGCAGTCGATGAGGCAGACGTCGAACAATTCCTCGACGCGTGCGAGCTCTTCCCTCAGGCGGAACTCATAGCCCATCTGGCTCGTCAGGCCGGTCGGCGAGGCGGAGCGACGCGTCGGTACGAGATGGACCGTCCCCGTCTCGTACTCGCAGTTGACGATGACCTGCTCGATCGGTGCGTAGTATGGGTCATCCTCGTTGATTAGACAGTCGAGCAGCACCTTCCCTGGATAGTCCTCGGTCAGCCCGAGACCATTCGAGGTCGACGCCTGGTCGTCCGCGTCGATCACGAGTACACGGAGACCCTCCCTGGCGTAGGCATGTGCGAGGTTGATCGTCGTCGTCGACTTCCCGACCCCGCCCTTACGGTTGTATAACGCGATTTTCTTCATGGTCTCTCTTCCCCTTCCATCTCACCTGAGCCCTCCACGATGTCGTGGTCGAGCGATTCCTCTATCAATCGTGACAAATATTCGCTGATGCTGAGCCCTCGTGCGCTCGCGAGCGCATGGAGGCGTTCCGATGTGTCCGTCGGCACGCGTGCCGACAGGACCGTCGACGTCGTCTTCTTCTGACGGAAGGCGCTGACCTTCACGCCCGACGTGGTAGAGCGGCTAGCCCGGAGTTCACGTACGGTCGCCTCCTCTATCGGTTTCCGCCCGCCTTCCACGGGTAGGCCGTTGAGCACGACGTCCTCCGGGTCCTCGACGTACATGAGCTCGAAGATTTTCGAGGCCGGCAGCTTCCCGAGCGACTCCTCGAACGGTTGGAGCGTGTCATAGGCCTTGACGTACCTCGAGGCGAGCGAGTTCGACATCTGGACCGTCTCGAGGAACCCTTGCCATTCCTTTCCATCGTGCATCTCCGACTTCGCTATCGAGAGGCGTTTGCCGATCTCGAAGACCGATATCGTCTGCACGCGCGCGAGCTCCTTGATCTCGATCGCGAGGTTCTCGAGGTCCTTCGACACGGGGAGCTTCTGGACGACGGAGCCGATGTCCGTCAACCCGCTCCGATACGGATGTTGCTCCTGGGGCTTGATCTTATGGATTTGCTTGTTCCGTGCCTTCATGCGTCCTTCCCTCCCTCGACCATGCGACGGGCGAGCTCCCTGAATGGTGCGGCGAGCTCTTGCCCTTCCTTCGACTTGTACTGCAGCACGCTCTTCCCGTTGTCGGCGGCCTTCTCGATGAAGGCTGCACGTCTGACGGATGGGAGCACGTCGAGCCCCTCCTCCTCTGCGAGTCGTCCCATGGCCTCCGCGTAATCGCGATCGGCCTTCAGTCCCGCGTCGAAGGCGACCGGCATGATGCCCGTCAGCTCGAGCGAGTCGTTATAGTACTTCTTCACCTGCCGGATCGTCCGGATGGTGCTCCCGAGCTGGTCGAAGACGAGCTTCTTCGGCATGAAGGGCACGATGACATGGTCCGCGCAGGACAGGACGACCTTCGACAGCTCGTTGATCGACGGGACGGAGTCGAGGATGATCCAGTCGAACTCCTCCGCGAGCGGTGCGAGCAGATCCTTCAACAGGAAGAGTTTGTCCTGTTCCGATATCAGGTTGATGAGTCGTGCGTTCCGTTCGTTCGAGGGGAGAAGGCTGATGTTGTGTCTCTCGTCGTCGAACAAAATCTCTTCGATGGCGAGTCCGCGCGCCTGGACGTCGAAGAGCGTCATGTATTTGATCGTATCGGACTCCTTCAGCATCAGCTTGCTGAGGGAACCTTGTGGATCGAGGTCCACGAGCAGGGTGCGTTGTCCGAGTTCACCGAGTGCATGCCCCATGTTGAGGGAACAGGTCGTCTTCCCGGAACCTCCCTTTGATATGTAGAACGTCAGAATGTTCATCATCTCTCCCCTTTCTGTCTCCATCATCACATACGAGAGGATTGAAGACAACCATTTTTATCGTTCGATATCGATTTTTTATGAAATTCATATGTATACACTATATTTAAGTTGTATACATTTCGACATCGAAATGTATACAACATGTTTTTTAGTCTTCTCGAACTTCGATCACCAGAGAGGGGTTCTCCTCTCCAAGATGATGACATGAGGGTTAACCAGATTATCATCATTACAGACATTCTAGGAGATTGAAGGGATTAAAAAAGAATTAAAAAGAATTGGAAAACGTGAATCGATCATGGAGCCCGTGATACCAACGTTCCCTTTCGAAATCGAAGTCCGATAAAGAGACATGATGATTTGGAGAAGTTCGCCTTTATCTGGATTATGCGCCCTGACTGCTCGTTTTCGTTCAATATGAGTCGTTTCTCTGCATCCACTAGCTTTTTTTATGTCCTGTATATTTGTTTTTTTTCCTGAACGGTATGACACATTCTAAAAATCGTCTGGACGGATATCCTGGATGCGGAGACTCTCTTTTTCGAGGCCGATGACGCCGATATCAGGGGTGATTTGCCTCGTTTTCATCATTTTTTTCAGAAAAGGGCATGACAAATAGACCATCATGCGATGGCCAATTTTTCCGAGAGTCGTCTCAGACGCTCATTGAGATAGAGGACCGGGGACTGGAAGAAGAGACTATAGACGTCCGTCTCCTGCAGGCGTTCGCCGTAGCGGAGGAAGTCGTTCCGGATCGAACGCAGGACCTCGTCACAGGCCTCGAACCCGTATGTGTCGCTGAGCGACTTGAGGGAGGACTGCGGTACCTCGAGCAGGTCGAAGTCGACGAAGTCACGAGCCACCTCACGAAGGTCGAACCAACCGATGAGCGTGCTCGCGCGTTCCGCCTCGCGGATGCGTCTGCTGTCGACCTGCTCCCCGATCTTCATCTGGAACATGAGCGGACGTGTGACGGTATGTATGCGTCGCTTGAGCGAGATGTTGTCCTTGACGGCCGACAGGAAGTCCTTCGTGTCCTCGACGAGTTGCACGTCGAAGAGGCGTGAGAGCTGGTCGAGCATGCCCTTCACCGCGAGACGATGGCCACAATAGCGAGGGAGGAAGCCCTTCACCTCGTCATAGGTGAGGATGGCCTTCTCCTGGGATTGGACATGGATGTCCCGTTCCACCTGCACGAGGGCACGCAATGCCACGCGCAGGATGTTGACGTGGTCGATCTCCATGAGATGACGGATCATCCCACACCAGATGGAGGTATATCCCGTCTTCGAACCGATACTGCCGGATTCTTCCGTGAGGTCACGATAGTTGGAGAGATAGTCGATGAGCTCGATCGACAGGACGCCGGTGAAATGGAAGTCATAGCGGATGAGCCCCGCCTGCTCGAACAGACGGAGGTTGTCGTGCAACGAACGGACGGAGGTCCGGGCATGGTCCGCGAGCGCCTCGCTCTCGACGAGGGACAGCATGCCCTTGTCGTCACAATGCGAGAGAAGCGTGAGAAGATGACGGATCCGCGACTTCGTCCATTTCAGGGCGAGGAACGGTCCTGGGATGTTATAGTGATGCTGCTCATACATGAAGCTTTCTTCTCGCTTCGTCCAACGCGTCAGACCGCTCATGGCGATCAACACCTTGTTCGCGACCAATACGTGTCTATTCTGCTGATTCATCGACATTGCCTACACCTCCCCTACTCTGGACTATTAAGCCTAGTATCCTGTCCTTGAGGAGAACTGTCAAAACGCGTCTCCGGTACGGTGAAAAACGACCAATGCGCCAGAAACGTTGATATGAAGCCGTTTCCAGGGGGGGAAAAGATGTCATTTCGGTACGGTCGAAAACGACCAAAATCGTCGGAATCCCGACATGGAGCCATCGGTGGCCCCTCTTCGCCAGTATTTTCAAGGCTTTCTGACTGATGGATGTCGCTCCAGTACGGTGAAAGGCGACCAGAACGCCGAAAGTGTCGTTCCGGTACGGCGCTGGGCGACCAGAACAAGAAAAAGTGTCGTTCCGGTACGGTGAAAGACGACAAATCTTGTCGCGGGATGTCCTAAAAAAAATTTGAGAAATCCCAGGAAATCTTAAAAATGTCGCTCCGGTACGGTGAAAGGCGACCAATACTTCAAAAGTGTAGTTTCAGTACGGTGAATGACGACCAAGATAGTGAAAGTGTTGTTCCAGTACGGTCGAAAACGACAAAAAACGTTTTGATTCGTCTGATGAATGTCATTCTGGTACGGAAATGGACGACCAAAATCGAAAATTGGTCGTTTTACGACATATTTCGACAAATGTTTCTGATGTAGATTTTTTTCTGGTCATACTTCTCGAGAGATAGAATTAAATAAAATAAGAACATAAGTTCTTATTTTAAAAATAGACGCTTCTTCGATCATTGATTGTCATGAATATGACGATCATGGTTCGCTACCGATATCCGTATGTAGGGTACGGCATCCGACGACCAATTTCGTGATGATGGAATCGATCATGGTTTTTTCATCATCAGAATCTCATCATCCAGAAGATTGATGCTCATTCATATGTAGTTGCTCGATGAAGCATAGAAAAAAGAGCGTTCGGATGAAAATCCGGACGCTCTCCTTCTATTATATACATCTGTCACTTTACGGACGCGTCCGTCCCCATGACCGTCTCCCTCAGAGAAGTAGTACGTTGCTGCGGTCGTCGAGCTCCCACCGCTCGAGCGGATGGAAATAGAGGAAATAATAGTCCCCTGAACGGTGCCAGTCCTGGATGATGAAGTCGAGGTCTTTGATCCGGTCGAGGTTCGTCTCGAGCTCCTTCAGGTTCTCGGCCTTCCGACTCTTGTTGAAGCGGATGGAATGGGTGAACTGTCGCCAGTGCCGCTTCGCCGGCATCTCCTCCTTGAGCTGGAAGGAGGTGAGACGTTCCTTCTGCAGGACAAAAGATAGATGATAGGCGAACGTCCCCTTCAGTCGTTCGATCTGTTCCCCGTAGATGCTGATGATCTGCTGCTTGAGCAGGTCGTCATAGACCTCCTCCGAGACGGTCACGGTGATCTGGGTGTCGCGCTGGATGGCTGACGCCCCGCTGATTTTGACGGAGGAGAACAGACCGAAGATGGAGAGGTCCCCTTCCTCGTTCCTGACGGCGACGCGATAATAACCGAGCTTGACGAGACGCTGCGTCGTCAAGGCGTAGCTCTTTCCACTATCGTTCCCGTAGATCTTCTTGACCAGCTTGGAGATCGGGAAGACAATCTTCCGGTTCGTCTGGAACGTCATGTCACGATAGGACAGGATTTCGTTGAACGCCTCGAAATCACGTGAATCGAGATCAGGGACCTTCCCGTCGAGTTCGGCGAGGAACTCGTTGCTGACGAGGACGGATAGATTGTTCGGCACGCCCTGCTTGTACTTCGGTACGACGGCAGAATAGTCATGTAGGTCGAGCGAGAGGTCCGTCAACGTCCCCTCCCCTTGGCTGAACTTCTCGGTCGTGTTCTTCATGCGATCGGCCAGTCCGAAGAACGGGACGGTGATCGAGGTGGACGTCGCGACATGTGCCTTCGGCTGGACGCGCTTGAGGCCCTTCGCGACCTCCCCGATGACCATCAGGATGTCGGTCCGCATGGTGCTCGTCCGCTGGTTCTTCGTCTTCTGTCCCCAATGTGGATACGTATGGATGAGAAGGTTGTTGTTCTCGGCCCACTCCTCTAGCTCGCGTATATGTTCCTGCATGAGGTCCTCTACGCTGTCGGCAGAGAACTTTCGTTGGAAGCCTTCCTTCCCGGAGATGTCCCAGAACTCGAGGTACATCTTATGGAGTCCCCGTAGCTCCTTCATCGGTCCCTTGTTCTCGACATAGTTGCGGATGGCGGACCGGACCCATCTTCTCTTCAGTTTCTTGAACGAGTAGTAGCGGAGCTTCGTGTAGACGTCCTCCTCGTTCTGGAACTCGTAACATTCCTCATAGAGCTGATTGACGTATGCCTCGACGTCGACGATGTCGATCGAGGTGAGATGTTCGGTGACGTCGTTCTCTAGCAGCGTCTTGGCTGCCTGAGAGACGACGAGTTGTCGGTGTTGGACGGATGATGAGCTGTCCATTTTACATCGCCCCCCCTTTTTCGATACGTCTAGCATATCACGTCCTAGGATGTACGGGGAAATCAGAAAAAAGTATGCGCCGGCGCATACTTTTTGAGAGATACATCGGCCTTGCTACATCTAGGATCTGTGCAAACTCATCCGCTTCGTGAAGTCATCTTCCTTGATTGTTTGAAGCCAAGGAATGATTGATCTATGCATGGAACGATCAGCCGGATTCGAATCCGAATATTGAATCATAAGATGACAGATGCATCGTTAGGATGAGTAGGCGAATGTGAACAAAAAAGTATGCGCCGGCGCATACTTTTTCTGAAGCTCTTCATTCTCATCGACTGCCCTCAGATTTATCAGCGTCTGATCTTTTCGACGAAAAGTGTGGACTATGAGTTGTGGGTGTAGATCAAGAAACCATTAGTCGTCCTGATCGAGTGTCGATTTCGGGATGGACATCACAAGAGACGACGTACTATATCAGCATGAGGGAGAAAAAAGTATGCGCCGGCGCATACTTTTTTCTGTTCCTTGTAGTGCATTCGAT
>NZ_LGIW01000010.1 GCF_001275385.1 Exiguobacterium sp. BMC-KP | reverse complement strand
TTTTGTATTCCGTAGAATACGTTTTTGCCTCATCGTTCAGTTTTCAAAGTTCGTCATAAAAATGGTGGAGCCTAGCGGGATCGAACCGCTGACCTCCTGCGTGCAAGGCAGGCGCTCTCCCAGCTGAGCTAAGGCCCCATTAAAGGGATGAAATTGAAGATGGTCGGGAAGACAGGATTCGAACCTGCGACCCCTTGGTCCCAAACCAAGTGCTCTACCAAGCTGAGCTACTTCCCGAAAATGCACCCTGAGAGATTCGAACTCCCGACCCCTTGATTCGTAGTCAAGTACTCTATCCAGCTGAGCTAAGGGTGCGGAATATAAGGATCAAACAGTAAACATCCAAAATGAAAAATGGTACCGAGGGCCGGAATCGAACCGGCACGGGGAAACCCCCGCAGGATTTTAAGTCCTGTGCGTCTACCAGTTCCGCCACCCCGGCAGGGATATAAAAGGTAGAACCTTCATTCACAATTGAATTCTGGTGATCATTAAAGATAAAAATGGTGCCGGCAACAGGAGTCGAACCCGCGACCTACTGATTACAAGTCAGTTGCTCTACCAGCTGAGCTACACCGGCAAGTGTAATAAAAATGGTGGAGGATGACGGGATCGAACCGCCGACCCCCTGCTTGTAAGGCAGGTGCTCTCCCAGCTGAGCTAATCCTCCATATGTATCGCCTGGCAGCGTCCTATCCTCACAGGGGGAAGCCCCCAACTACTTTCGGCGTTCAAGTGCTTAACTTCCGTGTTCGGCATGGGAACGGGTGTGACCACTTGGCTATCG
>NZ_LGIW01000009.1 GCF_001275385.1 Exiguobacterium sp. BMC-KP | reverse complement strand
CGATAGCCAAGTGGTCACACCCGTTCCCATGCCGAACACGGAAGTTAAGCACTTGAACGCCGAAAGTAGTTGGGGGCTTCCCCCTGTGAGGATAGGACGTTGCCAGGCACTTGACCGATCTGCAGATTGCAGGTCGGTCTTTTTGTGTTATGTGAAACTTCAGACTGTTCTGATTATTGGTCGAGTCATTGACATGACACCCTCTGCTTGTTACCATAACATCAATATTCTTTTATAAAAGAGAAAGCGAGTGGATAACATGTGGGAGAACAAATTTGCTAAAGAGGGTTTGACGTTTGATGACGTCTTACTCGTACCCCGTCGTTCGAGCGTCTTACCGCGCGACGTTGATTTATCTGTTACGCTATGCGAAGGGATTACACTTAATATCCCGTTGATCAGTGCTGGTATGGATACCGTCACGGAAGCACCAATGGCAATCGCTATGGCGCGCCAAGGTGGTCTTGGTGTCATTCATAAGAACATGTCAATGGAAGAACAAGCAGAACATGTCGATCGCGTCAAACGTTCTGAAAATGGTGTTATCACGAATCCGTTCTATTTGACGCCTGAGCGTCAAGTCTACGATGCAGAGTACTTAATGAGTAAGTATCGCATCTCAGGTGTTCCGATTGTTAATAATGAAACAGAGCGCAAACTAGTAGGGATTTTGACAAACCGTGATCTCCGTTTCGTCAAGGATTACTCGACTGTCATTGAAACGGTAATGACGACGGAAGAACTCGTAACAGCAAAAGTTGGTACGTCCCTCGTTGAAGCAGAACAGATTCTCCACAAACATCGCATCGAAAAGTTACCACTCGTTGATGAGAACGGTGTACTAAAAGGATTAATCACAACAAAAGATATCGAAAAAGTCGAACAGTATCCACATGCTGCGAAAGATCAGTTCGGTCGTTTACTCGTTGCAGCAGCTGTTGGTGTGACAAAAGACGCTTCGACACGTGCGAAGTTCCTAGTCGATGCAGGTGTTGATGCACTCGTCGTTGATACGGCTCACGGTCATTCAGAAGGTGTACTCGTCAAGGTACGTGAATTACGTGAAGAATATCCAAATTTACCAATCATTGCGGGTAACGTTGCAACAGCAGAAGCGACACGCGATTTGATTGAAGCAGGTGCATCAGTCATCAAGGTCGGTATTGGACCAGGTTCGATCTGTACGACACGTGTTGTTGCAGGCGTTGGTGTACCACAGATTACGGCTGTCTTCGATTGCGCGACAGAAGCACGGAAACATGGTGTCTCGATCATCGCTGATGGTGGTATCAAGTACTCTGGCGATATCGTGAAAGCACTCGCTGCCGGTGGACATGCAGTCATGCTCGGAAGCTTACTTGCAGGGGTAGAAGAGAGTCCAGGTGAGATGGAAATCTACCAAGGACGTCAATTCAAGACGTATCGCGGCATGGGGTCTGAAGCATCGATGAAACGTGGTAGCCAAGATCGTTACTTCCAAGAAGCAGACAAGAAGTTCGTTCCAGAAGGCATCGAAGGACGTGTCGCTTACCGTGGTAAACTCGGTGATTCTGTCTACCAACTCGTTGGCGGAATTCGTTCAGGTATGGGCTACTGTGGTGCTGCAACGTTAGAAGAGTTACGTGAAGAAACACAGTTCATCCGTATGACAGGTGCTGGGTTGCAAGAAAGCCACCCACACGACATCCAAATTACAAAAGAAGCATCTAACTATACACGTCAATAAGTAAAAGCCTCGTCTTTCTCCAGTAGAAAGACGAGGCTTTTCTCATGATGATATACGTAAGTCCCACGCATCCATCAATAATCGTAATCCAGCAGTTAATTCTTGCTCCGATAGACTCGCAAATCCAAGGACGATTTGAGGTGTATTGGAGAGTAGAGGGAGTTGCGCATATTGAGAGAGACCGTAAACTTGAATCCCTTGTTGTTGTGCTCGCTGTACGAGCTCTTGCTCTGTCATTCCGTTCGCGACGGATACGACGACGTGGAGTCCGGCACTTTCCCCGGTCAGTCGTAAGGCGGGAATCCGACGAAGGGATTGAATGAGGACATCCAGTTTTCTTCGATAGACTTTACGCATCCGATTGAGATGTCGTTCAAAATCACCTTCTTTCATGAAACGCGTTAAAATCGTTTGATCAAAGCGCGAGACACTACATGTATAATGTGATAATTCTGTTTGATACCGTGCACGTAAGACTTCTGGTAAGACCATATAACCAATCCGTAGCGAAGGCATGAGGGATTTTGAGAATGTACTCATGTAAATGACACGGTTACTGTCCATGTTATGCAGAGACGGAATCGATTTACCACTGTAGCGGAATTCGCTATCGTAATCGTCTTCAATGATAAATCGGGTCGGATCCATCGCCGCCCAGTTCAATAACTGGTGTCTTCGGTTGACGGACAAGATACTGCCGGATGGAAATTGATGCGCCGGTGTGACGTACATGACATCAACGTTTGATTCCTGTAATTGATCGATCCGTAAGCCATTTGCATCAACACGAATCGGCTCAATCATCCGCTCATGATTTTCGAGTAAGAGACGTGTCGTATGATAACCGGGATCCTCGATGCCGTACGTGACATTTCGCCCTAATAAGAAGAGGACAAGCGGTAAGAGTTGCTCAACCCCAGAACCAACAACGATCTGTTCTGGAGAACAGACGACACCACGTGAATGATAGAGATAGGTTGCAATCTCTTCGCGTAGCGCTAGATCGCCTTGCGGATGACCGAGTGAGACAAGGGGGTGGTGATCGGTATCGATGATGTCTTTTGCATACTTTCGCCAACGCGCGAACGGGAAAGAGATCCCTTCAATCTTACTTGGATGAAAATCATATGTGATGACTGGTCTTTCCGTAATCACGCGCGGTTGGATGACGGGTGAGGTTTTGACGTAGGCAAGTTCTTCATAGGCGAGCACGAAGTACCCTTTACGTGAGATGGATTCGACATACCCTTCTGCGACGAGTTGCTGATAGGCAAGTTCAATTGTCGTTTGACTTAAGTTCAAAAATTGACCGAGTTTTCGTTTAGATGGTAATTTCGTGCCGTACGCTAAACGACCAGCGATGATTTCATTTCGGATCTGTTGATAAAGTTGTTCATAAAGTGGTTTCTCTTGATCGCGTGTAAGTTGAAACGATAGCATATCCATCTTGTATACTCCTTTATAATAATCTGACCTGTTGAAATCATCATAAACTGATACTTTTAAAAGTGTCAACGTTCCGTATACTAAAGGGGTGAAAGTCAACCAAGGGGGAATGGATATGGAACGTCAACAAGGAACGGATCGTGTCAAACGTGGAATGGCTGAAATGCAAAAGGGTGGCGTCATCATGGATGTCGTCAATGCGGAGCAAGCGAAGATTGCGGAAGCAGCAGGTGCTGTTGCAGTCATGGCGCTCGAACGTGTGCCGTCTGATATTCGTCGCGACGGGGGTGTCGCGCGAATGGCAGATCCATTGATTACGGAAGAGGTACTTGGAGCGGTCTCGATCCCAGTCATGGCGAAATGCCGGATCGGTCATATCGTCGAAGCGCGTGTTCTCGAATCAATGGGGGTTGATTTCATTGATGAGAGTGAGGTCCTGACACCGGCAGATGAGCAATACCATTTATTGAAGTCAGAGTTTACGGTGCCGTTCGTTTGTGGCGCACGTGATCTTGGGGAAGCTGCCCGTCGTATTGCCGAAGGAGCTGCGATGATTCGGACGAAAGGTGAGCCAGGAACCGGAAACGTCGTCGAAGCCGTTCGCCATATGCGACAAATTCAAGCGCAATTGAAGCAGATTTTGCATGTCAGTTCTGATGAATTGATGACATTTGCGAAAGAATGGGGTGCTCCGTACGAAGTATTACGCGATATTCGGACGCAGGGACGTTTACCGGTCGTTAATTTTGCAGCAGGCGGGGTCGCAACACCGGCAGATGCTGCCTTGATGATGCATCTTGGAGCAGATGGCGTCTTCGTCGGATCGGGAATCTTTAAATCGGAGCATCCGGAACGTGTCGCTCGCGCGATCGTCGAGGCTGTCACCTATAAAGATGATTTTGAACGGATTGCCTCTTTATCAAAAGGGCTTGGAACAGCGATGAAGGGAATCGATGTCACATCGATGCCGTTTGAGGAACGGATGGCGACACGCGGATGGTAATCGGTATTCTGGATGTTCAAGGTGCTGTCCGCGAACATCAACAGCAGCTTGAAGGTCTTGGTGTCGATGTCGTTCTCGTTAAACAAGTGAGCGATCTTGACGGACTCGATGGACTCGTCTTACCGGGAGGCGAATCGACAGCAATGCGTCGACTCATCGAACGCTATGAGTTACTTGAACCGCTTCGGGAACGAGCGACATCGTTACCGATGTTCGGGACATGTGCTGGAATGATTTTACTCGCAACCGTCGTTGAAGCAGGGCAAAGTCACCTTAATGCGATTTCAATGACGGTCCGTCGTAACGCTTTTGGTCGGCAAATCGACTCGTTTGAAGGACTATTGCCAGTTGAGGGGATTGAAGAGCCGATTGAGGCAGTCTTCATTCGGGCACCTTTGATTCTATCTGTCGGCGAAGGAACACGTATCATCGCAACGGTTGAAGAACAGATTGTTGCCGTTGAGACATCGCTTCACCTGGCGTGTTCGTTTCATCCGGAATTAACAGAGGACAATCGACTACATCGCTATTTTTTACAAAAAATTAAACAGCGTCAATCGATCCGTTCGTAAAGCGTGGAAGCATCTGACAGGTTCTACTGTCAGGTGCTTCTTTTGTGCTACACTATTTGTAAAATGAATGATTGAGTGAAGGAGAGACACGATGAAACGAATCTTGCTACTCTGTTTAAGTATCCTACTAGTCGTAGGTTTTCCTACAACGGGACAAGCGGCACCTTCGATTCAAGCAGAGTCTTACATAATGGCCGATGCGGTCACAGGGAAAATCCTCCTTCAATCGGAAGCGGATGTTTCTCTACCACCGGCTTCGATGACGAAGCTGATGACGCTTTACCTCGTCCGACGACAAATCGAACTAAAAAAACTGACGTGGGATCAAAAAATTACACCTAGCGAGAAAGTCTTGAAACTAGCAAAAACGTCTGGTATCACTCGTGTACCAGTTAAAAGAAAAGCGTATACGGTTCGCGAAATGTATAACGCGGCGTTCATTCAATCTGCAAATGATGCAGCCGTCATGTTGGCCGAGACCGTAGCCGGTTCGGAGGCGACGTTCGTTGAAAAAATGAATGAGGCAGCGAAACAATTTGGTATGAACGATACAGAATATGCAAATGCGTCTGGTCTTGATGCAGTCGATGCGACACTTCCTGGAACAAATTTAATGACGGCGACAGATATTGCATTACTCATCATCCGCTATATTAAAGATTACCCGGATGTACTGGATGTAACGAGTAAAACAAAAATGAGACTTAATGGAGAGGTCTTAAATAATTCGAATAAGATGCTTTCGAAGAAGAAGTTTTCTTACGATGGTATGCGAGGAATGAAGACAGGAATGACAGATTTAGCGGGGTACTGCTTTGCGAGTGTGACGACGCGAGATAATATGACACTGGTCACAGTCGTCATGCGAACGGATTCCGATCAAGCCCGTTTCAAGGAAACGAAAAAGCTACTCGACTATGGTTTTGCGACGTTTGAGCCATTGACGTATTATGGAAAAGGCGAACGCATCAAAGACGTCCTTCCGATTAAAGGCGCAACCGTTCGAAAATTAGATGTCGTCACTGATGGCTCGTTGTACGTCACGGTACCGAAGCAAACGACGACACGTGAACCACGTTTCGAATTCTCGAAAACGACAGCTCCTGTAACAAAACAAGAAGTTGTCGGAACGGTGCAAGTCGCGGATGACGGTGTCTATCTACCAGGATTTGAGACACCGCACGTGAATTTGTATAGTGCAACTGCCGTTCAACTCGCAAGTGTACCGACACGTCTCGTACGTGCCTGGACAGCTTGGTCGAAACGGATTGAGCAAGCGATTCAACAATCGGCTCTTGTCAATCTCCAAGGCGATGGTGTAAAGTAAAGCTAATCTCATAAAGATGCTATGAACGGACCAAGTAGATGTATCGATACTGTTAAGAGAGCTAGTGGGTGGTGTGAACTAGTCAGATCGATGGATTGAATCGAGCCGGATCGCACACCTTGCGAACAAGGTGCGGGTACGCCCGTTATCGCGTCTTAAGTTGGCTAGATGTGTCTAGCAATGAGGGTGGCAACGCGGATCCAGGTGATTCGTCCCTTTTCGGTAGAAATACCGGAAAGAGACGAGTCGCCTTTTTTTATGACATAAAGGAGGAATTACAAATGATTGATATTAAACGATTACGCCAAGATTTTGACGCCATTCAAGAAAAGTTAGCGCACCGAGGAGAGGACTTAACGGACATGAACCGTTTCCTCGCGCTCGATGAAAAACGCCGAGAGTTAATTGCGCGGACGGAAGTCTTGAAAGCAGAACGAAATGAAGCGACGAAAAAAATCGCTGAACTCAAACGCAATAAAGAAAATGCAGATGAAGCAATCGTCGCGATGCGCAGTGTCGGGGATGAGATCAAGACACTTGATGAAGAGTTACGTGACGTTGAAGCGACATTAAATCAGCTTCTCCTTGGTATCCCGAATATTCCACATGACAGCGTACCCGTCGGTTCTTCTGAAGATGACAATGTCGTCTTACGTGAAGTCGGTGACAAACCAGCGTTTGACTTCGAAGCAGTTCCACATTGGGACTTGATGGAGCAATTGAAAATTGTCGATGTCGAGCGTGCCGGAAAAGTCACGGGTAGCCGCTTCGTCTTTTATCGTGGTGCCGGTGCACGTCTTGAGCGGGCATTGATCAACTTCATGATGGATCTTCACCAAGATCAGCACGGATACACAGAAATCTTGCCACCACTCATGGTCAACCGCGATTCAATGACAGGAACAGGTCAACTGCCGAAGTTCGAAGAGGATGCGTTTAAGATTGAAGAAACGAACTACTTCCTCGTACCAACTGCAGAAGTTCCTGTTACGAACATGCATCGTGAAGAAATCTTAACGGCAGATCAGTTACCAATCGGCTATGCAGCATACAGCCAATGTTTCCGTTCAGAAGCCGGTTCTGCTGGACGCGATACACGTGGATTGATTCGCCAGCATCAATTCAATAAAGTTGAGCTCGTTCGTTTCGTTAAACCAGAAGAGTCTTACGAGCAACTTGAATTGTTAACAGGGCAAGCAGAAACAGTCTTGAAAAAGCTGAAGCTTCCGTACCAAGTATTGAGCATGTGTACAGCCGATCTCGGATTTACAGCTGCGAAGAAATACGATATCGAAGTTTGGATGCCAAGCCAAGGCGTTTACCGTGAAATCTCTTCTTGTTCAAACTTTGAAGATTTCCAAGCACGCCGGGCGCAAATTCGTTTCCGCCGCGAAGCGAACGCGAAGCCAGAGTTCGTTCATACATTAAACGGTTCTGCTCTTGCAGTCGGTCGGACAGTTGCTGCGATCTTAGAGAACTACCAGCAAGCGGATGGATCAGTTGTTATTCCAGAAGTGCTTCGTCCATACATGGGTGGTCTTGAAGTGATTCAACCTTAAGTTAAAAAGGGGGCGATCCCCCCTTTTTACTTTTAAAAAAGTTTTTTTAGAAAAGGGCTTTACACGGTAAAAGCCAGATGCTATCATAATTAATGTCAGGAAAACAACCGAATCATAACAGTGTTATGAGAAGTACGGAGGCGTACTCAAGTGGTTTAAGAGAACGGTCTTGAAAACCGTCAGGCGGCGAAAGCCGTGCGTGGGTTCGAATCCCACCGCCTCCTCCATTTTTATTTTTTGACAACGACATGCATGTTTTATAGCTTGGAGGCGTACTCAAGTGGTTTAAGAGAACGGTCTTGAAAACCGTCAGGCGGCGAAAGCCGTGCGTGGGTTCGAATCCCACCGCCTCCTCCACTTCTTTTTTTTTACCCAAAAATAACAATAATCATGGAGTCGTACCCAAGTCCGGCTGAAGGGGACGGACTCGAAATCCGTTAGGGGTCGCAAGGCTCGCGTGGGTTCGAATCCCACCGACTCCGCTTTTTATAAAGCATCTCCATTGTGAGGTGCTTTTTTGTTGCATCAATTTCTTCGTGCATGCTATGGTTGCCTACGTGAAAAACGAAGAAGAGGTGGACGAAATGAACGAACAAACAAAAGAATCGTTGCTTTCGCATTATGCGATGACGATGACATATGTAAAAGATTTAGAACAGATTTCGGAAGAAGCATGGCGGACATCGTATGCGGAAGATAAGTGGACGGTTGCTGAAATCATTGGTCACTTATCACCATGGGATCGGTTCATGGTCGCAGAACGTATCCCGTATTTGCTCGCGGGTGAACCATTCCGCATCGCACCGGATAGCCAAGCTGTTAATGATGAAGCAGCGAAGATGAGTCGTGAGCAGCAGCGGATCTTGACGATTGATGAGTTTTTAGTCAGCCGTGACTTATTGCGTCGTGCCGTCGAATTGATTCCAGAAGATCGCCTGCAAGATAAAGTCGTCATTAAAGACAAAGAGTTGACGATTGGTCAGTTCCTCGGAGCGATGACTCAACATGATTTACACCATATGAAACAAATCAATCAAGTGATTGGTTAATAGGAGGGAGATGCGAGACGCGTCTCCTTTTTTTTGTGCAAAAAAAGATCCACCTAAGAGGCAGATCTGATCAGTTAGCGTGTATTGGCAATGCGAGCAACTTCGAGTTGTTTTTCAATCTTCGCAAGAATCCGGTCGATGGATTCTGGCTCGTTTAGTAGATCGTATTCATCGATCGACAAACGGAGTACCGGGCAGATCGTGAAGTTATTGATCCAGTTCGTATAGCGTTCGTACATCTCTTCCCAATATTCGATTGGAGTCTGTTGCTCCATCTCACGTCCGCGAAGACGAATTCGTTCAAGAACTTGCTCGAACGAACCTTCGAGATAGATTAAGAGATCCGGATGTGGGAAGAATGGTGTCATGACCATTGCGTCAAACAAACTTGAATATGTTTCATAGTCCGTTGGAGACATCGTTCCTTTTTCGAAATGCATCTTGGCGAAGATTCCTGTATCTTCATAGATTGAACGATCTTGGATGAAACCGCCACCGTATTGGAAAATCCGCTTTTGCTCCTTGAAGCGTTCAGCTAGGAAATAGATTTGGAGATGGAAGCTCCAGCGCTCGAAATCATGATAAAATTTATCCAAGTAAGGATTCGTATCGACTTTTTCGAGTGACGTCCGGAAACCAAGGGCATCTGCTAATCCGTTTGTGATCGTTGATTTACCGATCCCAACCATACCGCCGATCGTAATGACGGCATCTGCCGGGATGTTGTATTTTTCGCGTAGCTTCAAGTTCATGCGTGGTTCGCTCCTTCATATAATTCGTTCCGGATTGTCGTCAAGACGTACTCGAGATCTTCCGGTCGCTTGACGAAGTCGAGTGCATCCCCATCGAAACGGATGATTTTGACTTCCGGATGTTTAGCTTGATATTCCGTGACGAATGTCTCGTAATCCTCTGCCAATTGTTCGAGATAAGCACGTGACATATTTTCTTCGATTTCTCGTCCGCGCAGCGCAACACGTTTCATCAAGGTGTCGATGCTTGCGTTCAAGTAGATGACAGCATCCGGTTTTGGCATGTCCGTCGTCAGGATCGAATAGATTTGTTGGTACTTCTCGAGATGCTCTACCTTGAGAGAGCGGTGTGCAAAGATCAAGTTCTTAAAGATATGGTAATCAGCAACGACAGAGCGTTGTTTACTGAGGTAATGACGTTCGATATCATCGAGTTGTTTGAAGCGATTGCACAAGAAGAACATTTCCGTCTGGAAGCTCCATTCTTCGATATCTTCATAGAACTTTCCAAGAAAGGGATTTTCTTCGACGATTTCGCGTAACATAGAAAAAGAGAAATGGTGACTGATGGCGTTCGCAAGTGATGTTTTGCCTACACCAATCGGTCCTTCAACCGTTATGAACATATACAATGACCCTCCGTTCAGCAAAGTGCAATTTATATTTTAGCACAAAGAAGTACGACTTGCTGAAGTTTCAAAAGGAGAATTTTTTTAGAGTGAGGAGTATCATCGATGGAACGACAGGAACACTACATGCGTCTTGCAATCGAAGAGGCAAAAAAGGCAGAAAAGATTGGAGAAGTTCCAATTGGATGTGTCATCATCAAAAACGATGAAGTCATCGCGACTGGTTACAATCACCGGGAAACGGATCAACAGGCGACGGCACATGCCGAGTTGATCGCAATTGAAGAAGCATGTCGAAAGCTCGGAAACTGGCGACTTGAAGGATGTGAGTTGTACGTGACTCTCGAACCGTGTCCGATGTGTGCAGGGGCCATCATGTTATCGCGGATCGAACATGTTATTTTTGGTGCTGTTGATCCGAAGGGTGGATGTTGCGGAACGTTGATGAATCTAGTGCAAGACGATCGGTTCAATCACGTCTCGCAACTGACAAGCGGTATATTAGAAAAAGAGTGTGGTGAAATGTTGACGACGTTCTTTCGGGAACTACGTGCGAAAAAGAAAGCACGAAAGCGGGCAATGGGTTGCATCACACCAGATGAAACAGTATAATGAAAAAGCACTGAAACAAGGTGCCACTAAAAATCGATAAACCATTTGCCGTGCTAGGTGGGGATGTAGCGGTTCCCTGTCACTCGCAATCCGCTATAGCGAGACTGAATTCCATGTCGAGGGATATGATTGGTGTGGTCTGCCTCACGTAAGTAGCGTTGACGTTTGAGTCCTGCGCAACAGATACCCATGAACCAGGTCAGGTCCGGAAGGAAGCAGCCTTAAGTGGTGCTCTCTGTGTGTTGCAGGGGTGCTTGGACTGAGCAGGCTGCGTGAGTAACGCATGTTGAACATATTTCAGAATATGGTGCGCGGCAGTTTAATTTTTAAAGACAAGTCTACAGCCGGTTTCGGTTGTAGACTTTTTTAGGTAAAATAGAATGAGGAACTTAAAAAGAGGAGGCGCAAACTTGGCCTATCAAGCACTATACCGCGTGTACCGTCCGCAACGATTCGATGAGGTCGTTGGACAAGCGCATATCACCCGCACGATCCAAAATGCATTGATGGAGGGACGGATGTCCCACGCCTATCTATTTTCGGGTCCTCGTGGAACAGGAAAGACGAGTCTTGCCAAAATCATCGCTAAAGCGATCAACTGCGAGCATGCTCCGGTCAAAGAACCGTGTAATACGTGCCCAACGTGTCTTGCGATTACAGAAGGATCAAGTCCGGATGTCTTCGAAATCGATGCGGCTTCCAATAACGGCGTAGATGAGATTCGGGAAATTCGGGATAAAGTCAAATATCCCCCTTCAGAAGCAGCCTATAAAGTCTACATCATTGATGAAGTGCACATGTTGTCGACAGGTGCCTTTAATGCATTACTCAAAACACTAGAAGAACCACCGGCACACGCGATCTTCATCTTAGCAACGACCGAACCGCATAAAATTCCGGCGACGATCATCTCACGTTGCCAACGCTTCGATGTGAAGCGACATGAAGTCGATCAACTCGTAGAGCGGATGCAATATATCTTAAAAGACCAATCGATCGATTATTCGGATACGGCCTTACGGTTGATTGCTCGGGCAGCGGATGGCGGCATGCGTGATGCACTGAGTCTACTCGATCAAGCAGTCGCTTTTTCAAACGGTGATCTAAACGATGCAGCTGTTCTTGAAGTAACAGGTGCGGTAGAAGATGAAGCATTACTAAACATTGCCCGTGCCTTGCATGAACATCAAGTCGACCAGTTGTTACAGACGCTTGAGACGATGCAACGAGCGGGAAAGGACTTGAAGCGATTCGTAGAGGATCTCGTCTTCTTTTACCGAGATACGCTGTTATTAAAAGCATCTCCTACAGCTGTTGATTTACTAGAGCGTGCTCGCCCGACGGATGAGTTCAAACAATTCGTCGAATCGATTGAAGCGGAGACATGCTTTACGATCATTGATCAGTTGCATGACTGCCAGCAACAGATGCGATTAACGAATCACCCCCGAGTCCTCGTTGAGATTGCCTTCATTCAGATTGCAGAACAAGGTCGAACGACGGGACAAATCGTTCAATCGTTGCAACAAGAAGTCCGTGAGATGAAAGAACAAATGCATCAATGGAAGTCGAACGGTGTTCCAGCTCAAGAAGCAACAACGCCGCAAGCGCAACCGAAGCGGAAACAAGGGCGACCAACTGTACGGATTGCGAAAGAGCGCATTCGTCAAATGTTAGGACGGGCAGAGAAAGCCCAATTGCGTGAAATTCAAGAACGGTGGGATCACATCTTGAAGTGGATCCTAAAAGAGGATGGACCAATCTATTCATTACTCCATGAGAGTAAACCTGTTCTTTGTTCAGCGGATACGTTGCTGATTGAATTTGATGATGGGAAGGGATGGCACTTTGAACAGGTCATGACGAATGAACGAACTCGTTTCGTCATTGAAGAAGCGTTGTATGAAGTATGCGGCGTCAAACGTGAAATTTTAGCGATTCTTTCGAAGGATTGGCATGAACTGAAAGCAGAGTTTGTTGCTAAGCGAAATAGTAGTAGTATAGAAGAGAAGGAAACAAAACAAGAATCGGAGAGCGATCAGTTATTGTCCGAGACGCTTGGTCGTTTTGGTGATATCGTAGAGTTCGAAGATTAAATTCGAGGAGGAATACAGATGCGCGGAATGGGAAACATGAACAATATGATGAAACAGATGCAAAAGATGCAAAAGGATATGGCAAAAGCACAAGAAGAGCTAAAAGATTTAACAGTAACAGGTACAGCAGGCGGAGAAATGGTCTCAGTCGTTGCAGATGGTCATAAAAATATCGTAGATGTCATCATTAAAGAAGAAGTCGTCGATCCAGATGATGTTGAAATGATTCAAGATCTCGTCTTAGCTGCAACAAATGATGCTTTGAAGAAGGTCGATGAACTCGTATCAAGTAAAATGGGGAAATTCACACAAGGTATGAATCTGCCGGGAATGTTTTAATTCGTAGGAGGAAACCACTTGCAATATCCTGAAGCGATTAGTCGTTTGATCGAAAGTTTTACGAAACTACCGGGGATTGGTCCGAAGACAGCAGTGCGTCTAGCATTTCATGTCCTGGATATGGAAGAAGACGATGTCTTGATGTTCGGTAAGGCTTTAGTCAGTGCGAAGCGTGATATTGCCTATTGTAGTGTTTGCGGGAATATCACGGATCAAGATCCTTGTTATGTATGTACAGATAAGCACCGAAATCGTACAATCGTCTGCGTCGTTCAAGATTCAAGAGATGTCATTGCGATGGAAAAGATGCGAGATTATCAAGGATTGTATCACGTCTTACATGGGGCGATCAGTCCAATGGAAGGGATCGGTCCAGAAGATATCAATGTCTCGAGTCTTTTGACACGTCTTCAAGCGGATGAAGAGATCACGGAAATCATTCTTGCAACCAATCCGAATATTGAAGGGGAAGCGACGGCGATGTATCTATCGCGTCTTTTAAAACCAACAGGTATTCGGATTACGCGGATTGCCCATGGTCTTCCAGTAGGGGGAGATCTTGAATACGCGGATGAAGTAACTTTATCTCGTGCAATGGAGGGACGCCGCGAACTATGAGTTGGTTTCGAAAAAAAATTCGCAATGAGTACGATCAGCGTTTGTTAGAAGAATTAGCAAAAGCAAAAGAAGATTATTTAATGAAACGTCATCTTCTAGAAATCAGTTACGACGATTACGGTGACTTAGAAGCACAAATGAAGTTAGCGGAATCGCTGTATTTCTTCTATATAAGCGAAGCGAAAAGAAGACGCGTCTCATTAATGATGAAGTAAACCGCAGCCACTCTTGTCTGCGGTTTTTATATGTTTTAAAAAACTATAAATTATTTTAATAAAGTAGTTGCGTCTGTCTAACTATCGTGATATATTAATTCATGTCCTCAAGAGGACGAGCGCTTACGGCAAACAAGTAAAAAACAATTTTAAAAAAGTTGTTGACTTCTTGTTTCAGACTTGGTATTCTAATTGAGTCGCCAAAACAGGCGCGGACGAACTTTGAAAACTGAACGATGAGGCAAAAACGTATTCTACGGAATACA
>NZ_LGIW01000008.1 GCF_001275385.1 Exiguobacterium sp. BMC-KP | reverse complement strand
CCGAAGAGCATGCTCTTCGGTTTGGGCTGTTCCCGTTTCGCTCGCCGCTACTCAGGGAATCGCATTTGCTTTCTCTTCCTCCGGGTACTTAGATGTTTCAGTTCCCCGGGTCTGCCTCACGCTACACTATGTATTCATGTAACATGTCCCATCCCATTACAGATGGTGGGTTCCCCCATTCGGAAATCTTCGGATCAAAGCATACTTACTGCTCCCCGAAGCATATCGCTGTTCGTCGCGTCCTTCATCGGCTCCTAGTGCCAAGGCATCCACCGTACGCCCTTCATACCTTGATCTAGCGTTGGTATTCTAAGAACACACGTCTAATGACATGGTTATAAAAAGTTTGATGTCTTGTTGATGTCTTCAGTTTTCAAGGTGCGAGTG
>NZ_LGIW01000007.1 GCF_001275385.1 Exiguobacterium sp. BMC-KP | reverse complement strand
CGATAGCCAAGTGGTCACACCCGTTCCCATGCCGAACACGGAAGTTAAGCACTTGAACGCCGAAAGTAGTTGGGGGCTTCCCCCTGTGAGGATAGGACGTTGCCAGGCACTTGACTGATCTGCAGATTGCAGGTCAGTTTTTTGTTGTGGAAAAGGAAAAACTGACCGAAGGACAGCCAGTTTTAAAATACGACAACTACATTAAATTCAAGATGTTGTGTCAACAAGACGAGGGATGACGTGTTTTAATAGCGCAGCGGCTCGTGCTTCAAGTGGGGCTGGTAGTTGGTCGAGTGGAAAATAACGGAGGTCGAGGCTCTCTCCGTCCGTCATTTGTAATGTACCAGATACTCCTTTTGCTTGAAAGAGATGGATGACACTGTATGTTTGATCGCCATTCGGGTAACGGAAGAAGTAATCAGGACCAGAAAAGACATCTAGTAGTTGAACACTGCGAGCTTGAAGTCCGGTTTCTTCCTGTAATTCACGCATCGCGACTTCTTCAAGCGTCTCACCGGGTTCCATCGAACCGCCAGGTAATCCCCAACTGTGTGTATCCGAACGATATTGAAATAACAGTTCGTGTTGTGCGTTCATGACAAGTACGGTTGCTCCAACACTGATCAACGGTCGGTTTCCTACGATTTTTCGTAAATCTAATAAGTATCCCATCTGATCACTCCTTTCGTATCAGTATAGAAGAATATTCATTATGACAGTTAGTAAAAAGAAAAAAGGCAAAAAGGCTTGCTAATTTAAAAGACGCATGTTATATTAATATCTGTCGAAACGTTATATCATCGCGGGGTGGAGCAGTCTGGTAGCTCGTTGGGCTCATAACCCAAAGGTCGTCGGTTCAAATCCGGCCCCCGCAACCAATTTTTAAATAATCAAATCCGAAACGTTTATCGTCGCGGGGTGGAGCAGTCTGGTAGCTCGTTGGGCTCATAACCCAAAGGTCGTCGGTTCAAATCCGGCCCCCGCAACCAATTTTAAAATAATCAAATCCGAAACGTTTATCGTCGCGGGGTGGAGCAGTCTGGTAGCTCGTTGGGCTCATAACCCAAAGGTCGTCGG
>NZ_LGIW01000005.1 GCF_001275385.1 Exiguobacterium sp. BMC-KP | reverse complement strand
TGCCTGACGGATTTGCCAATCAGACGGTCTTGAAACTTGCACATGCACTTCCATCCGCATGCGTCACTATCCTCCTGCGTCCCCCCATTGTTCAAACGGTGGATCGGCGGTACAGGAATATCAACCTGTTATCCATCGCCTACGCCTTTCGGCCTCGGCTTAGGTCCAGACTAACCCTGAGCGGACGAGCCTTCCTCAGGAAACCTTGGGCTTTCGACGGAGGGGATTCTCACCCCTCTTTTCGCTACTCACACCGGCATTCTCACTTCCAAACGCTCCACTGCTCCTTCCGGTACAGCTTCACAGCGGTTTGGAACGCTCCCCTACCATTCCTTACGGAATCCGCAGCTTCGGTGGTATGTTTAGCCCCGTTACATTTTCGGCGCGGCGCCACTCGACTAGTGAGCTATTACGCACTCTTTGAATGGTGGCTGCTTCTAAGCCAACATCCTAGCTGTCTAGGCAGCGCCACATCCTTTTCCACTTAACATACACTTTGGGACCTTAGCTGGCGGTCTGGGCTGTTTCCCTCTTGACTACGGATCTTATCACTCGCAGTCTGACTCCCGAGTATAAGTTGCTGGCATTCGGAGTTTAACTGAATTCGGTAACCCTGTGGGGGCCCCTAGTCCAATCAGTGCTCTACCTCCAGAACTCTCAACCTCGAGGCTAGCCCTAAAGCTATTTCGGGGAGAACCAGCTATCTCCAGGTTCGATTGGCATTTCACCGCTACCCACACCTCATCCCCGCACTTTTCAACGTGCGTGGGTTCGGACCTCCAGTCAGTGTTACCTGACCTTCATCCTGGACATGGGTAGATCACCTGGTTTCGGGTCTACGACAACGCACTGAACGCCCTGTTCAGACTCGCTTTCGCTACGGCTCCGCCTCATCGGCTTAACCTCGCGCGTTATCGTAACTCGCCGGTTCATTCTACAAAAGGCACGCCATCACCCATTAACGGGCTCTGACTACTTGTAGGCATACGGTTTCAGGATCTATTTCACTCCCCTTCCGGGGTGCTTTTCACCTTTCCCTCACGGTACTGGTTCACTATCGGTCACTAGGGAGTATTTAGCCTTGGGAGATGGTCCTCCCGGATTCCGACGGGGTTTCACGTGTCCCGCCGTACTCAGGATCCACTCTGGAGGGAAAACAGTTTCAGCTACAGGGCTGTCACCTTCTTCGGCCGACCTTTCCAGGTCCTTCACCTACTGTCTTCCTTTTTGACTCCGTATAGAGTGTCCTACAACCCCGAAGAGCATGCTCTTCGG
>NZ_LGIW01000004.1 GCF_001275385.1 Exiguobacterium sp. BMC-KP | reverse complement strand
CTTTGCGCTCTACGAATGATTTCCAACCATTCTGAGGGAACCTTTGGGCGCCTCCGTTACTGTTTAGGAGGCGACCGCCCCAGTCAAACTACCCGCCTGACACGGTCCTCCAGCCGGATTACGGCTGCGAGTTAGAGACTCTATGCATGAAGGGCGGTATCCCAAGGGTGACTCCTCCGAAGCTGGCGCTCCGGGCTCGACGTCTCCCGCCTATCCTGTACATCATGCACAAAGCCTCAATATCAGGCTGTAGTAAAGCTCCATGGGGTCTTTCCGTCCTGTCGCGGGTAACCTGCATCTTCACAGGTACTATGATTTCACCGGGTCTCTCGTTGAGACAGTGCCCAAATCGTTACGCCTTTCGTGCGGGTCGGAACTTACCCGACAAGGAATTTCGCTACCTTAGGACCGTTATAGTTACGGCCGCCGTTTACTGGGGCTTCGGTTCAAAGCTTCGCTTGCGCTAACCCATCCCCTTAACCTTCCAGCACCGGGCAGGCGTCAGCCCCTATACGTCATCTTGCGATTTAGCAGAGACCTGTGTTTTTGCTAAACAGTCGTTTGGGCCTATTCACTGCGGCTCTACATGTGTAGAGCGTCCCTTCTCCCGAAGTTACGGGACCATTTTGCCGAGTTCCTTAACGAGAGTTATCCCGCGCGTCTTAGAATTCTCATCTCGCCTACCTGTGTCGGTTTACGGTACTGGCGCCTTCCCCCTCACTAGAGGCTTTTCTTGGCAGTGTGAAATCGTGACCTACGTCCCTACGGGACTCCGCATCGTTCCTTGACTTTGGTGCCTGACGGATTTGCCAATCAGACGGTCTTGAAACTTGCACATGCACTTCCATC
>NZ_LGIW01000003.1 GCF_001275385.1 Exiguobacterium sp. BMC-KP | reverse complement strand
ACGATTGACGAAGCTTGCGCTTCATTCGTTTTTGTATTCCGTAGAATACGTTTTTTTGCCTCATCGTTCAGTTTTCAAAGTTCGTCATTGTTTGTTTTGAAAATGGTGGGCCTAAGTGGACTCGAACCACCGACCTCACGCTTATCAGGCGTGCGCTCTAACCAGCTGAGCTATAGGCCCGTCAAAGCAAACAAAATATGGTGCACCCTGAGAGATTCGAACTCCCGACCCCTTGATTCGTAGTCAAGTACTCTATCCAGCTGAGCTAAGGGTGCGATATGGTGCGGTCGAGAGGACTTGAACCTCCACGATGTTGCCACCACTAGGCCCTCAACCTAGCGCGTCTACCGATTCCGCCACGACCGCAAATATAAAATTAAAAATGGTGTGTCATGCAGGATTCGAACCTGCGACCCTCTGATTAAAAGTCAGATGCTCTACCAACTGAGCTAATGACACATGAAAACTGGGCTGGAAGGGATCGAACCTTCGCGTGCTGGAATCAAAATCCAGTGCCTTACCACTTGGCTACAGCCCAAAAATGGCGGTCCTGACGGGATTCGAACCCGCGATCTCCTGCGTGACAGGCAGGCATGTTAACCGCTACACCACAGGACCGCAATTTGAAGTTGTAAACAACTCTTTAAAAAAAGAAATGGTGGAGGATGACGGGATCGAACCGCCGACCCCCTGCTTGTAAGGCAGGTGCTCTCCCAGCTGAGCTAATCCTCCATATGGTGACCCGTACGGGATTCGAACCCGTGTTACCGCCGTGAAAGGGCGGTGTCT
>NZ_LGIW01000002.1 GCF_001275385.1 Exiguobacterium sp. BMC-KP | reverse complement strand
GAACGCCGAAAGTAGTTGGGGGCTTCCCCCTGTGAGGATAGGACGTTGCCAGGCACTTGACCGATCTGCAGATTGCAGGTCGGTCTTTTTGTGTTTTCTAAAAAGCCTTATCAGTTGCATTTCTTTTTTTAGATGATTACTATTAAATCAAACAATAGTCAAAGATGGTCAGAGAGGTGGTGCCAATGCAAAACATCACAGATATCATCGAAGCCTATTTAAAGCAAATTTTACACGACGAAAAGACGATTGAAATCAAACGTCAAGAAATTGCACAGCGTTTTGACTGTGTACCATCGCAAATCAACTATGTCATCAATACTCGTTTTACGGTCGAAAAAGGTTATTTTGTTGAAAGTAAACGAGGTGGCGGTGGGTACATTCGGATTCAAAAAATCGTTGTGCTCGATAGTCACGATCTATTAGATGAAGTCAGTTCATGGATTGGTGATCATTTGACGGAACAAGCTGCAGAAGATTACTTGATTCGTTTGATGAACGAACAATTATTGACGCGGCGGGAAGCTATTTTGATTCAATCGCTGTTGCAAAAAGAGAGTTTGCCGATGGCGATCGAAGATCAACACCGGATGCGTGCCCACTTGATGCGGACGCTTCTTCAAACTATGAAGCGACTCTAGTCGTCGGACATTGGAGGAATGCACTATGCGTTGTCAACGATGTGGCGAACGAGAAGCAATCGTCCGTGTCAAACTTCCACAAGAGTCAGAAACCGATGAAAAATTCTTATGTTCGGTTTGTGTGAGGGAGTTAGCACGTGAGTATCAAGGGACGGCCTGTCCGTCTTGTGGTATGACCCGCCAACAATTGCTTCATCTTCGTAAAGTCGGTTGCCCGACTTGTTATTCATTTTTTAAAGACGAAGTCGACGGGATGGTTCGCCAGTTCCAACACGGTCATACGCAACATTATGGCTCACGTCCTGATGAGGAATCCGTTGAAAAACGATTGAATCAGCAGCTCAGTCGGCTTAAAGAACAATTAAATCGCAAGATCTTAGCAGAAGATTATGAAGAAGCAGAAGTCATAAAACAACAGATTGAGAGTGTCGAGGAGGATTTGCGTCATGTTTGAAGAGTTGCTCCAACACCCTTTAAGCGAATCGATGAATCAATCTTCTCCCTTTGACGACATCGTCGTTTCGACACGTATCCGATTAGCACGTAATACGACACGGTATCCGTTCTCAACGATGTTGTCGGAGCAACAGGCAAATGCATTAATTGAAGAGACGGAACGCCAACTCAATGGGATGAAAGGTTTCCGGTTTGGTCGTGTCGATCAAGCGGATGTACTGACGCGAACCGCTTTAGTAGAAAAGCATCTGATTAGTCCAGCGTTAGCGAGTCATCCGCGAACAGGTCTCTTCATTAGTGAAGATGAGCAGATTAGTGTCATGGTGAATGAGGAGGATCATTTCCGCATTCAGACGCTCTTGCCAGGACTACAGCTCGAAGAAGCATTTCGCATCGCAAAACAAGTCGATCGTTTGATTAGTGAACGATTTAAGATTGCTTTTGATGATACGCTTGGTTATTTAACTACGTGTCCGAGTAACGTCGGAACAGGTCTCCGTGCTTCCGTGATGTTGCACTTGCCGGGACTCGTCCTGACGAATCAGATTCAAGGGTACATCAAACACTTACGGCAGCTAGGATTCGCGATTCGTGGGCGTTACGGCGAGGGAAGTGATGCTTCTGGTCGCATGTTCCAGCTTTCAAATCAACGGACTCTTGGGGCAAGTGAGGATATGCTGATCACGGACTATCAATTTGCGGTCGAAGCATTAATTGAAGCAGAACAAGCAGCAAGAAAAGGATTATTGGAGATGTATCAAGAAGAACTAGAGGACAGACTATATCGTTCCTACGGTATCTTGACCTCAGCTCGATTGATTACAGCTCGAGAGGCGACGGAACGACTATCGGATGTTCGCTTAGCAGATAGTCTGGGATTAGAGGTCAATCTTCCTCCAAATCTTTTTCATCAGCTGCTCGTTTCGTTACAAACAGGTTTTCTACAAAAGCATTTCGGGAAACAATTAACATCTAGAGAACGGGACATTGAACGGGCAAAACGAATCCGGACGATGTTAACCGAACAGACAAATAGGGATCACACACAAGGAGGTTTTGCATAATGATGTTTGGACGATTCACAGAACGTGCACAACGTGTATTGGCACTTGCTCAAGAAGAGGCAGTACGGTTGGGGCACCATAATATCGGAACAGAACACATTTTACTCGGACTTGTACGTGAAGGAGACGGAATCGCTGCGAAAGCATTAACAGCACTTGGTCTCAGTTCAGATAAAATTCAGATGGAAGTCGAAGCATTGATCGGTCGAGGACAAGATGGTGCAACGACGATTCACTATACACCACGTGCGAAAAAAGTTATTGAGCTATCAATGGATGAGGCACGTAAACTTGGTCACTCTTACGTCGGGACAGAACACCTTTTACTCGGTTTGATTCGAGAAGGAGAAGGCGTTGCTGCTCGTGTCTTGAATAACTTAGGTATCAGTCTTTCAAAAGCTCGTCAGCAAGTACTCCAGTTGCTTGGGAACAGCGAAACAACAGCAAACGCATCGCAAGCCGGTTCAGGTGTTGCAACACCAACACTTGATGGTCTTGCTCGTGATTTGACGCAACAAGCGCGTGAAACACGTCTTGACCCAGTCATTGGTCGCGCGAAAGAGATTCAACGCGTCATTGAAGTTTTGAGCCGCCGGACGAAGAACAACCCGGTCTTGATTGGGGAACCAGGGGTTGGTAAAACAGCTGTCGTTGAGGGTCTTGCTCAACAAATCATCAACAATGAAGTACCGGAGACGTTACGTAATAAACGCGTCATGGTACTCGACATGGGAACACTCGTCGCCGGTACGAAATACCGTGGTGAATTCGAGGATCGCTTGAAAAAGGTCATGGATGAGATTCGTCAAGCTGGGAACATCATTCTCTTCATCGATGAGTTGCATACATTGATTGGAGCAGGGGGAGCAGAAGGTGCGATCGATGCATCGAATATCCTTAAACCATCACTCGCGCGAGGCGAGCTACAGTGTATCGGAGCTACGACACTTGATGAGTACCGGAAGTACATCGAAAAAGATGCGGCACTCGAACGTCGTTTCCAACCAATCCAAGTCGCTGAGCCAACGACAGATGAAGCAACACAAATCCTATTCGGTCTTCGCGATCGTTATGAAGCACACCACCGTGTGACGATCACAGACGAAGCGATTCAAGAAGCCGTCACATTGTCGGATCGATACATTTCGGATCGTTTCCTTCCAGATAAAGCGATCGATTTGATTGATGAAGCGGCATCAAAAGTTCGTTTACGCTCGTATACAGCGCCACCGAACTTAAAAGAAGTCGAAGCGAAACTTGAAGGTATCCGTAAAGACAAGGACGAAGCTGTCCAGAGCCAAGAGTTCGAAAAAGCAGCAAGCCTTCGTGATACGGAACAAAAATTACGTGATGAGCTGGAGCGTTTGAAAGAGGAATGGCAGAATAAACAGGGCAACGAAAAACTTGAAGTCACAAAAGATGACATCGCCCAAGTCGTTGCTAACTGGACAGGTGTACCGGTCACGAAGATCGCGGAAGAAGAGACCGATCGTCTCCTTCGCCTCGAAGAAATCCTTCACGATCGTGTCATCGGTCAAAATGAAGCCGTTAAATCAATCTCAAAAGCGATCCGCCGGGCACGGGCTGGACTTAAAGATCCAAAACGTCCGATTGGTTCGTTCATCTTCCTCGGTCCTACAGGGGTTGGTAAGACAGAGCTTGCACGTGCGGTTGCTGAAGCAATGTTCGGAGATGAGGATGCGATCATCCGGATCGACATGTCAGAGTACATGGAGAAACACGCAACGAGTCGTCTCGTCGGTTCACCTCCAGGGTATGTCGGCTACGAAGAAGGCGGTCAATTGACAGAAAAAGTTCGCCGGAAACCATACTCGGTTATCTTACTTGATGAAATCGAGAAGGCTCACCCAGAAGTCTTCAACATTCTCTTACAAGTACTTGATGATGGACGCTTGACGGACTCGAAAGGTCGGACGGTTGATTTCCGTAACACGATCATCGTCATGACATCGAACGTCGGTGCAAGTGCCCTTAAACGGAATAAATATGTCGGATTCGCTGTTTCGGAAGATACGGATCGCGAATACAAAGATATGAAAGATAAAGTCATGGAAGAACTCAAACGGGCGTTCCGTCCAGAGTTCTTGAACCGGATTGACGAAACGATCGTCTTCCACTCACTCGAGAAACAACACATCGAAGAGATCGTGAAGTTGATGGCGAAAACCCTTGAAAAACGTTTGGCTGAACAGGAAATTCATTTCGAATTGACACCAGCTGCCCTCTCGAAGATCGCTGATATCGGATACGATCCAGAGTACGGTGCGCGTCCAATCCGTCGTGCCCTTCAGCGGGAAGCGGAAGACCGGTTGTCAGAAGCATTGCTCGCAGGTGATATCCAAAAAGGAGAGCATGTTGCGCTTGATGTCGAAGAGAACGAATTCATCGTTCGCCGGAATCACGTGAGTTCTGCCGCAACGGAATAAGCACTGAGCACAGGGCCAGCTTTCGCACTTTCTGAGCGAAGCTGGTCCTTTTTTTGAAAAGAAAGGATGAATCGATTGGCTAAGTTAAAAACAAAGTTCGTTTGCCAAAGCTGTGGAACCGAATCACCGAAATGGATGGGACGTTGTTCGGGGTGTGGAGAATGGAACACGATGGTCGAAGAAGTCGTTGAAGAGAAAAAAGGACGACGCGGTGCCGCATTCGTTCATACGACAACAAAACAATTAAAACCAGAACGCCTCGCGAACATCGTCTCGCAAGAAGAGAGTCGCGTCTTTACCGGAAGTGGTGAATTCGACCGCGTTCTTGGTGGCGGCATCGTTCCCGGATCGATGGTACTCGTTGGAGGAGACCCGGGGATTGGGAAATCAACGATTCTACTTCAGACGAGTGCTCGTCTTGCCCAGCGTGGCGAAAAAGTCCTCTACATCTCAGGGGAAGAGTCGCTCAAACAAACAAAGCTGCGCGCGGAACGACTGGGATTACCGACGCAAGATTTATTTGTCCTTAGTGAGACAGATATGAATATGATTGAACGCGTCGTCGATGAAGAACAGCCACGTTTTTTAATCATCGACTCGATTCAAACTGTCTACATTGATGAAATTCAATCGGCGCCAGGGAGCGTAACACAGGTACGTGAATGTACAGCAATGCTGATGAAAATTGCGAAGAGTCGTGGTATTGCGATTTTCATCGTCGGTCACGTCACAAAACAAGGTTCGATTGCCGGCCCTCGTTTGCTTGAACACATGGTCGATGCCGTCTTGTACTTCGAAGGCGAACGTCACCATACGTTCCGCATTTTACGCGCCGTTAAGAACCGGTTTGGTTCGACGAATGAAATCGGGATTTTTGAGATGCGGGAGTCAGGACTCGAAGAGGTCCTCAATCCATCCGAAATTTTCCTCGAAGAGCGGACATCTGGCGTATCTGGTTCGACGATCGTTGCATCGATGGAAGGGACACGGACGGTTCTCGTTGAACTGCAAGCGCTGATTTCACCGACGTCGTTTGGGAACCCTAGACGAATGGCGACCGGAATTGATCAAAATAAGGTGGCTTTGTTGATGGCTGTCCTTGAGAAACGATCGGGTCTTCTCTTGCAGACACAAGATGCTTACCTCAAAGCAGCGGGTGGTGTAAAGCTCGACGAACCAGCGATTGATTTAGCAGTCTGTGTCGCCATTGCTTCAAGTTTCCGCGATAAGCCGACGCGTCCGACTGATGTCGTAATTGGTGAAGTTGGATTGACAGGCGAAGTTCGACGTGTGTCGCGGATTGAACAACGCGTAGCAGAAGCCGCTAAACTTGGTTTCACACGCGCCATCATTCCAAAAAATAACCTGGGTGGGTGGACGTATCCAGATGGCATTACGGTCGTTGGTGTCGAGAGTGTGGACGAAGCATTACGTGAAACCATCCCGTTTTAAGCTGGAATGACGCAAAAAGTGGGGAAGCTGTAATGGATATGTAAACAGTTTCCCCTCCTTCCGGCGTAGGTAGTTCAAATCAGTACATGTTACAATGAACTTAAAATAAGCAAAGGAGGTGAGAAGATTGAAAATCGTCATTCGGGTATTTTTTGCATTACTTGGACTTGCCCTCGGGATTTTGTTGCTGCCTCAGTTCTTCCAATTAATTGAAACGGCAACGAATACGACATTCCCTGCATGGTTGATGAGCGAATACGTAACTGGAACGATTGGTGCACTCATATTCTTATTAATTGGATTATTCATTACGGATTCGGTAATTCGACTTCTCCGATTTTTAGAAGAACGACTTGTCAAAGCCCCAGTAGCAGATCTCTTTTTTGGAACATTTGGTCTTTTGATCGGGTTGGTACTAGCATTCCTCGTCAGTACATTGATTGATTTGGTAGGTATCCCTGTCTTAAGTAATGTCTTAACGATTTTCGTGACCGCGTTATTCGGATATCTCGGCTTTACGGTCGGTTATCGCAAACGTCATGAATTGACAAAAATCTTCTTACGCAGCAACCAAAGTGAGAAAAAGGCGACACCAGAAGTGATCGTACCAGCTAAATCAAACAGTAAGGTTCTCGATACGAGCGTCATCATCGATGGTCGGATCACGGATATTACGAAAACTGGCTTCGTTGAAGGGAAACTAATCGTCCCGCAATTCGTCATCGGTGAGTTGCAGTACATTGCGGACTCTTCCGATACGTTGAAACGAAACCGGGGACGTCGTGGACTCGACGTCTTAAAAGAGTTACAAGAGATTCCAGGAGTCGAGGTCGAAATTTATGATGGCGACTTTGAGGATGTACCGGAAGTCGACATTAAGCTGATTAAACTAGCGGAACTCGTCAAAGGCATCGTCGTCACGAACGACTATAACTTGAACAAAGTCTGTGAAGTTCGACATGTGCCTGTCCTCAACATCAATGATCTGGCGAATGCCGTCAAACAAGTCGTCATTCCAGGAGAAGAGATGACCGTCCTTGTCATTAAAGAAGGGAAAGAACAAAAGCAAGGCATCGCCTATCTCGAAGACGGAACGATGGTCGTCGTCGAAGGCGGAAAACACTTGATTTCCAAAACAATCGGCGTCGTCGTCACGAGTGTCTTGCAGACGTCAGCAGGACGAATGATTTTTGCGAAACCACAAGAAAAATGAGACACTATGCTTAGAGAGACATCGAGAGGCACTCGGATAGACCCCGTAACGGATTCGATTTCACGATCGAGTCCGTTTTCGGTGTGACGAAGTGCGGCATGATGATCAGTTAGGAAGAAAAGAGGGAATTTGATGTCTACAGCCACGTATCGTGTCGTCATCCCCGCTGCTGGTGCTGGTAAGCGGATGGGCGCTGATCGTAATAAATTGATGCTCGAACTGAGAGAACGTCCAATCATTGCTTGGACACTAGACGTCTTTGAGGCAGATCCTGCATGTACGGAGATCGTTCTTGCCATCAATCCACTGGAGCAAGATTGGTTCACAAGCATTACCGCGTCGTATACGACATCCATTAAACTTGTCGCAGGTGGTGCCGAACGTCAAGAAAGTGTACTCCGTGGTCTTGAGGCACTTGAAGGGGAAGGAATCGTTCTAATCCATGATGGCGCCCGACCGTTCATTTCGCAGGAAGCGATTCATGCTGTCGTACAGGCGGCAACTTTAAATCAGGCGGCGATTCTCGCTGTACCGATTAAAGATACGGTGAAACGAATCGAAGCGAATCAAATCAGTGAAACGGTTCCACGTGAGCAGCTGATGGCAGCACAGACACCGCAAGCGTTTGATCTTGCGACGATTCGTACGGTTCACGAGAGGGCGGCAACGAAATACCTAGGAACCGATGATGCAAGTTTGATAGAATGGGACGGAGGAAAAGTGACGATCGTTACCGGTCACTACGAAAATATCAAGATGACGACACCGGACGACTTATGGTTCGGTGAAGCGATTCTAATGAAACGAGGGAAATGATCATGATTCGAATTGGACAAGGTTTTGATGTACATGCCTTTGCAGAGGATCGGAAATTGATTTTAGGCGGCATCGAGATTCCGCATACGAAAGGATTGCTCGGTCACTCGGATGCTGACGTCTTGTTACATACGATTGCCGACGCAGCACTCGGTGCGATTGCAGCAGGAGATATCGGAAAACATTTTCCGGATACGGACCCAGAATTCAAAGATGCAGATTCAGCAAAATTACTTGAGCATGTCTACGCACTCGTTAAACAACAAGGGTACGAGCTCGGCAACCTAGATGCGACAGTCATCGCCCAGGCGCCAAAGCTTCGTCCGTATATTGATACGATGCGGGCGCGGATCGCGGAATTACTCGAAGCGGACATTGAACAGATCAATGTCAAGGCAACGACGACGGAATGGTTAGGTTTTACGGGACGAGAAGAGGGAATCGCTTGTCAAGCAGTGATTCTACTGAAACGAATCGAAGAATAAGGTATACTAGATAAGCGAATTTTAGTCGAAGGAGTGATTGGCAATGGCAGAAGTACGAGTACGTTATGCCCCAAGTCCAACAGGACACTTGCATATCGGGAATGCCCGGACTGCATTATTTAACTATCTGTTTGCACGCCATTTAGGCGGTAAGATGGTATTACGAATCGAGGATACGGACCAAAAGCGGAACATCGCAGATGGTGTCGAGAGTCAAATGAAGAATCTTGAGTGGCTCGGTGTCGATTGGGACGAAGGTCCAGGTCGCGGTGGCGAGTATGGTCCATATTCACAAATGGAGCGTCTCGATATCTATCAAAAGTATACGGATGAGTTACTTGAAAAAGGACTCGCTTACCGTTGCTATATGACATCGGAAGAGCTCGAAGCAGAACGCGAAGCGCAAATTGCACGTGGTGAAGCACCACGTTATTCAGGTGCACACCGTAACCTGACAGCAGAACAAGAAGAAGCGTTCCGCGCAGAAGGTCGCACGCCGTCGATTCGGATTCGTGTGCCGGAAGATGTCACGTATACATGGAATGATATTGTCAAAGACGACGTCTCCTTCGAGTCAAAAGATTTCGGTGACTGGGTCATCGTCAAAAAAGACGGCATTCCGACGTATAACTTTGCTGTTGTCATCGACGATCACTTGATGGCGATCAGTCATGTTCTTCGCGGGGATGATCATATTTCGAACACACCGAAACAGATGATGATCTATGACGCGTTCGGTTGGGAATATCCGACGTTCGGTCACATGACATTGATCGTCAACGAATCACACAAAAAACTCTCAAAACGCGATCACTCGATCATCCAGTACATCGAGCAGTATAAAGAGCTCGGTTATCTCCCGGAAGCATTGCTAAACTTCATCACGCTTCTCGGCTGGTCACCGGTTGGCGAAGAGGAAATCTTCACAAAAGAAGAGCTCATCAAGATCTTTGACGCGGATCGTCTCTCGAAGAGTCCGGCTGTCTTTGACCAAAACAAATTGGCTTGGATCAACAGCCAGTACATGAAACACCAATCGTTCGAAGAAGTATTCGAAGCGAGCCTTCCGTTCTTACAAGAAGCAGGTCGCGTTGAAGCATCACCTTCAGAAGAAGAGCTCGCTTGGGCACGTGATCTCGTCTCACTTTACCGTGAGCAGATGACGCACGGTGCAGAAATCGTCAAGCTTTCAGAGATGTTCTTTGAAGATGAAGTGGTGTATGATGAAGAAGCAAACACTGTCTTGAGCGGCGAGACGGTTCCGGCTGTTTTAGCAGAATTCGCGAACCAGTTACGTGCTTTAGAAGAGTGGACACCAGAAGCGATTAAAGCATCGATCAAAGCGACGCAAAAAGCAACTGGTCAAAAAGGGAAAAACTTGTTCATGCCAATTCGTGTCGCGACGACGGGACAGACGCATGGTCCAGAACTCCCGAACACGATTCAATTACTAGGAAAAGACCGTGTGCTTGCACGGCTTGAAGCAGAATAACGAAAGCGTAGACGAGGAAAGTAACGATGCGTCTTCTTCTCCAGAGACAAGCTCGAATGGTGCGAGGGCTTGAAGAAGCGAATCATGAAATGCCCCTCTGAGTGCTGCCCGAAATCGGTGAGAGTAGGCGCAGACGTATCTCCGGCGTTAACGGACGTCGAGAGGGACGAGTATATCGTCCAAACAGAGTGGGACCGCGCTTCGTTAGCGTCTCTGTGCAGCAATGCATGGAGGCGCTTTTTCTTATGGAGAGGAGAACGAATATGACACGGATACGAGAAGATATCCGCAATGTGTTTGAGCAAGATCCAGCTGCCCGCAGCACGTTAGAAGTCATTTTGACATACCCGGGCTTACATGCGATATGGATGCATCGTCTTGCCCATCGGCTCTGGAAAGCGAAGTTTCGCTTACTCGGTCGATTGATTTCGCAGTTCAGTCGCTTTTTGACCGGCATCGAGATTCATCCGGGAGCGACGATTGGACGCCGTTTCTTTATCGATCACGGGATGGGTGTCGTTATTGGTGAGACTACGATTATCGGTGATGATGTCACGTTGTTTCAAGGCGTGACACTCGGCGGAACGGGGAAAGAAACAGGAAAGCGTCATCCGACGATTGAAGACGGAGTTCTTGTTTCAGCAGGTGCTCGTGTCCTCGGCGACATCACGATCGGGGCATACTCTAAAATTGGAGCGAGTTCCGTCGTCCTAAAACCTGTTCCTCCGAATGCGACGGTCGTCGGCATTCCGGGACGCGTCGTCATTCAGGACGGCATGAAGGTCGAAGCACCACTCGATCATCGTTTCCCGGATCCCGTCAGCGAGTGCCAAGAGCGAATCGAAATGGAACTAGAAGTATTAAAACAAGAAATCGAACGGATCAAAGGAGGGCGACGTCATGATTCAACTGTACAACAGCATGACCGGAAAAAAGGAACCATTTAAGCCATTAGAAGAAGGAAAGGTCAAGATGTATGTCTGTGGCCCGACCGTTTATAACTACATCCATATCGGAAATGCGCGTCCAGCAATCGTCTTCGATACGGTCCGTCGTTACTTCACGTATCGCGGATATGAAGTCAAATACGTCTCGAACTTTACTGACGTCGATGATAAGATCATTCGGACGGCGAACGAACTCGGAGAAGACTACCATGCGTTAACGAAACGTTTCATCGAGGCATATCATGCGGATACAGGAGCTTTGAATGTCCAAAAAGCGGATATTCATCCACTCGTTACAGAAACGATGGACGATATCATCGCCTTCATCGAAGTGCTCGTTGAAAAAGGAAATGCCTATGCATCAAGCGGCGATGTCTATTTCCGAACACGTAGCTTCGATGACTACGGACAATTAAGCCAACAGTCAATCGACGAATTACGTGCAGGTGCGCGGATCGAAGTAGGAGATAAAAAAGAAGACCCACTTGATTTCGTTCTCTGGAAAGCAGCGAAACCAGGTGAACCGGCATGGACGAGTCCATGGGGAGAAGGACGACCAGGCTGGCACATCGAATGCTCGGCAATGGCGAAGAAGTACCTCGGTGAGACGATTGATATCCATGCGGGTGGACAAGACTTGAAGTTCCCACACCACGAGAATGAGATTGCTCAATCGGAAGCATGCAATTCACAGAAGTTCGCAAACTACTGGATGCATAATGGTTTCTTGAACATCGAAAACGAGAAGATGTCGAAATCACTCGGTAACTTTCTGACGGTCCATGAAGCGATTCAAGCGGTCGATCCGATGGTCTTGCGTTTCTTCATGTTATCGGTCCAGTACCGTCACCCGATCAACTATAGTCGTGAATTGATCGATCAGGCGGCAAATGGTCTCGATCGGATTCGCGAGTCGGTCGCAAATATCGAACATCGTCTTGAAATGACGGCTGATCTCGGAACAGGTGACGAGAAGTGGTTGAATCGTCTAGCGGCGATCAAGGAACACTTCATCACATCGATGGATGATGATTTCAATACAGCGAATGCGGTGACGGATTTGTTTGATCTCTCGAAAGAAGCCAATCTATACCTCGGAGAAGCACATGTGTCGAAACAGGTGCTCGAACAGTTTCTCGCACTGTTCTCGGAATTATCAGATGTCCTTGGTGTGACGTTGACAGTCGACAAAGGCTTGCTCGATGAGGAAGTCGAACAGTTGATCGAAGAGCGGAATACAGCCCGTCAAAATCGTGATTTCGCACGAGCGGACGCGATTCGCGACCAACTGCGTGATCAAGGTATCCTGCTTGAAGACACAGCACAAGGGATGCGGTGGAAGCGCGGATGAAGAACTACAAACAACTCAATGCACTCGCGTTAGCGTACATGGGCGACGTCGTCTATGAAATTCGTGTGCGGGAGCGATTGCTTGAACAAGGATATGTGAAACCGGGCGAACTACACAAAGCAGCCGTCCGGTACGTTCGGGCACAAGCACAAGCGACAGTCGTAACGCACTGGTTGAATACGGATGCGTTGACGGAAGAAGAAGCAGCGGTCGTCCGTCGTGGGAAGAATGCAAAATCTGGTTCTGTCCCGAAAAGCACAGACGTTCATACGTATCGTTACGCGACAGCATTTGAAGCATTACTTGGTTATATTTATCTTTCAGAAGGAGGAGATCGTCTTGAAGAACTCATCGGACAAGCGTTCGAATTACTCGAAGCCGAAAAAACAGACGAGTCCTAAGGTTACTGGCGCTAAGCCGAAGCCAAAAGCGCAACGTCCAGCGCAAGAGAAAAAGAAGGTTGCTCCCGTTAAGGAACAACCGGTTGTAATTGAACCGCTCGAAGAAGGACAAGATTTCTTGTCAGGCCGTAACCCTGTCCTTGAGGCATTACGGAGCGGACGCGAGATGAACAAGCTGTTTTTGCAGGAAGGACAACAAAAAGGACCACTCGCTGTCATCCATGCGATGGCGCAGGAAGCAGGGATTCAAATCCAGCTCGTACCGCGTTCGCGGTTAACCGGTTTAGCCGGAACGGAAAACCATCAAGGTGTTGTTGCAGCTGTTGCTGCATATGAGTACGCCGAGCTGGAAGACATCTTTGAGCTAGCCCGTCAAAAGGATGAAACACCGCTTTTGATCATGCTTGATGAACTCGAGGATCCTCACAACCTGGGATCAATTCTGCGGACGGCAGATGCTGTCGGGGCACACGGAATCATCATTCCGAAGCGTCGTTCGGTCGGATTGACACAAGTCGTCGCCAAAGCATCAACAGGTGCGATCGAACATATTCCGGTCGTTCGAGTGACGAACTTGGCACGGACGATGGAAGATCTAAAGAAACAAGGCATCTGGTTCGTCGGAACGGATGCGCGCGAAAGTGATGACTACCGGACACTTGATGGGACGATGCCCCTTGGAATCGTCATTGGAAGTGAAGGAAAAGGAATGAGTCGGCTCGTCCGTGAGAAATGTGATTTCCTCGTCCACCTCCCGATGGCAGGGCATGTCACGTCACTCAACGCATCGGTTGCTGCTTCGTTATTACTCTATGAAGTCTATCGGACTAGAAAGCCGTATGCGCGATGAAGTATGATCGTCTCATCGTAGATGGCTATAATATCATTGGCGCATGGCCAGAATTTCGAACGTTGCGGGAGCAAGATTTTGAATTGGCGCGGGAACGGTTGATTCATGCGATGGCAGAGTACCAAGCTGTTACAGGTCTTAGCGTCACGATCGTCTTTGATGCCTACTTGCAACCGGGGCGTGAATCTCGAATGAAAAAAAGTGGGATCGATATCGTCTACACACGGGAGAACGAGACAGCGGATGAGTGGATTGAGAAAGCCGCTGCTGACTGGCTACAGGACATCCGGGTCAAGCTGACAGTGGCGACGAATGATTACACGGAGCAGTGGGTTATCTTTACGCTTGGTGCGCTCCGGATATCTGCGCAAGAACTCCGGCGTGAGTGGAAAGCTGCCGTTGCAGTCATCAAACAACAGACGACGTCTGCGAAAACGACGGCACAACCGCGCTCGAAGATCGATTTACCGGAAGATGTCATCGCTCGTCTCGAAGAGATTCGTCGACGAAAGAATTCGGATACATGATATAACCATTTGTATGAGCGGACTACCGTTTTTCCTACTTCGGAAGAACGGTGTTTTTTTATGAAAAGATACATTTTGGATACAACAAAAGAGGTCATGCCAATTTTCATTGTCGTGCGACAGGTAATTATTGTATAATTAAAAACAATTGAACTATTCGTCAATGATGCTTGGAGGGATACAGGATGAGTTTGGTTTCGTTCGACCAGTTTGAGTGCATGACCGATGAAGCGCTTGTAGAACAAGCGAAAGAGTTCGACAACAGCGATGCGCTCGAATTTTTGATCGAGCGGTATCGGAATTTCGTGCGCGCCAAAGCCCGTTCTTACTTTTTGATCGGGGCAGACCGGGAAGATATCATCCAAGAAGGAATGATCGGTCTTTATAAGGCTGTACGCGATTACCGAACGGATAAGCTCGCCTCGTTTAAAGGATTTGCCGAATTATGCATCACACGACAGATGATCACCGCGATCAAGACGGCGACACGTCAGAAACATATTCCGTTGAACTCGTACATCTCACTCGATAAACCAATCTATGACGATGAATCGGAGCGGACGTTGCTCGATATCATTACGTCGACTGCCCCATCTGATCCGCAGATTTTGATCATCAACCGAGAAGAATATGCAGACATTGAATCGAAGATGAATGAGATTTTAAGTGATCTTGAACGGAAAGTCCTTGCGCTCTATCTTGACGGACGAACGTATCAGGAGATCTCTGACGACCTCGATCGTCACGTCAAGTCGATCGACAATGCGTTGCAACGTGTCAAGCGGAAGCTTGAGCGTTACCTCGAAGCACGAAAGATGACGGTCTAACAGAGAGGTAGATTGACCGTGATCCCTTCCTATGCTACTGTATAACTAGCGCCTTACTAGCGAGACGCCGCTCATAGGCGTTTTTTTTTACGCTCTTTTTCGGAAGGAACGTAACACAACGGAAGAGAAGAGTGGCAAAGAAGGAGGACTTTGAGATGGCGAAGAAAGTAGGCCTTGCTTGTGATAATTGCGGTGCCCGCGACTATACGACGATGAAAAAAGAGGATGTCACTGTCCGCTTAGAATTGAAGAAATTCTGCCGTCGTTGTAACGCGCATACGATTCATAAAGAAGCGAAATAAGGCTTCATCTGTCCCGATTTATTACATCCTGGAGGGAAAGTACGATGAAATTTTTGCGTGACGTATGGAATGAATTGAAAAAGACGAGCTGGCCAAAACGGAAAGAGCTGACGAAATACACATTGACGGTCATCGGAATGGTGATCTTCATGGGTGTCTTCATCTTCGGCGTCGATTCAGGGCTTAGCGCATTGATGAGCTGGTTGATTAAGTAAAAAGAAGAGGTGGCCTACCATGGAGAAACAATGGTTTGTCGTCCAAACGTATTCCGGATTTGAAAACAACGTCAAGGCAAACCTTGAACGTCGGATTGAATCCATGAACATGGACGAAAAAATCTTCCGTGTACTCGTTCCAATTGAAACGGTACAAGAAGAAGTAACGAACAAAAAGGGAGAAACGAAAATCAAGGAACGTGAAGTCAAGATCTTCCCGGGGTATGTCCTTGTTGAGATGGTCATGACGGATGATTCTTGGTATGTCGTCCGGAATACTCCGAACGTCACGGGCTTCCTCGGATCAGTCGGTGGTGGTTCAAAACCGACACCACTCCTTCCGGAAGAAGCAGAAAACATCCTTGGATCAATGGGTCTCGTCGATCTGAAGAGCCGTTACGACTTCTCACTCGGACAAATCGTCCGGATCAAAGAAGGAGCTTTCGAGAATCTCGAAGGTACGATCGAGGAGCTTGATACGGATGCTGAGAAGATGAAAGTATCTGTTGATATGTTCGGTCGCGAAACGAAGGTCGAGCTTGATTTCGCACAGGTCGAGAAAATCGATTAAGTTTCCTATTGCGAATGTTTTGTTTTAATGATACAATTTTTCGTGTTTGATGTTGTGCTTATTTCGATAAATAACTCGTCGAATAGAATGAGTGGGAGGACGCGCAACGTCCAATTAAACCACATTAAAGAATTAAGGAGGTGTGTCTCGTGGCGAAGAAGGTTATGAAACTCGTAAAACTTCAAATTCCTGCGGGCAAAGCAAACCCAGCTCCACCAGTTGGACCGGCACTCGGTCAAGCAGGTGTGAACATCATGGGCTTCTGTAAAGAGTTCAACGCTCGTACACAAGACCAAGCCGGCTTGATTATCCCTGTAGTCATCACGGTTTTTGAAGATCGTTCATTCACATTCATCACTAAGACTCCACCAGCAGCAGTTCTCTTGAAGAAAGCAGCTGGAATTGAGAGTGGTTCAGGTGAACCGAACCGTAAGAAAGTAGCGACAGTCAAACGTGACAAAGTTCGTGAAATCGCTGAAACAAAAATGCCAGACCTTAACGCATCATCTGTTGAAACAGCAATGTTGATGGTTGAAGGTACTGCACGTTCTATGGGTATCGTAATCGAAGACTAATGTCTTTTTGATTACCATGAACAACGATGAGGGTCGCAGGCGGATAGTTTCTTGAAGCCTGCTACCCTTTCATTATGTGGGAGGATTTTCCGCACAACCACAAAGGAGGAACCTAAAATGGGTAAGAAGTACAAAGAAGCTGCTAAGCTTATCGATCGTACGGCTTCATACGAACTCGCAGAAGCTGTAGATTTGACTAAAAAATCTGCAACTGCGAAATTCGATGAGACTATCGAATTGGCTGTTCGTCTCGGAGTAGATCCGAAGAAAGCAGACCAACAAATCCGTGGAGCAGTCGTATTGCCACACGGTACTGGTAAAACACAAAAAGTCCTCGTCTTCGCGAAAGGTGAGAAACTTAAAGAAGCGGAAGCTGCTGGAGCAGATTACGCTGGTGATGCTGAGTACATCAACAAAATCCAACAAGGATGGTTCGACTTCGATGTTATCGTTGCGACACCAGACATGATGGGTGAAGTTGGTAAACTTGGTCGCGTTCTCGGACCAAAAGGCCTCATGCCAAACCCGAAAACAGGTACAGTTACATTTGACGTCACAAAAGCAATCAACGATATCAAAGCTGGTAAAGTTGAGTACCGTGTCGACAAATCAGGTAACATCCACGTTCCTGTCGGTAAAAAATCATTCGATAACGAGAAACTCGTTGAGAACATCAACACAGTTATCGAAACTCTCGTAAAAGTTAAGCCTGCTACTGCTAAAGGTGTATACCTTAAGAACATCGCGATCGCTTCTACAATGGGTCCTGGTGTAAAAGTATCTTCAGCTGACTTCGCGAAATAATTTCGTCTAAAACGAACTTGACAACGTTCTAAGAACGCTGTTACAGTATAAAACGTTGATATATTTCGACATACCGTAGACAGAAGGTGCTCACATGGGCATAAATCCTTCCGAGGTGTTCTTGCTCAGAGAGCCTGTTTGTTCAGGTATCCTTTTTGACGATTACGCCTCCTCTGCTCTGCAGACGGAGGCTTTTTATTTGAAATCGAGCAGCCCCTCGCACCGGTACATTTCATCTACCAGGAGGTGCAACAGAAATGGCAAACGAAAAAGTTATCGCTGTCAAAGCGGATCTCGTATCTGAGATCGCTGAGAAACTCCAAGCGAGCGCAGGAACAGTTGTCGTCGACTACCGTGGTCTCACAGTAGAAGAAGTCACTGAACTTCGTAAACAACTCCGCGAAGCGGGCGTTGAATTCAAAGTTTACAAAAACGGTCTCCTCCGCCGCGCGGCAGTTCAAAGCAACCTCGAAGGTCTTGAGGAAGTCTTCACAGGTCCTAGTGCGATCGCCTTCAGTAATGAAGACGTTATCGCGCCAGCTAAGATCTTGAACGACTTCGCTAAAACACACAAGGCTCTCGAACTTAAAGGTGGTATCATCGAAGGCAAAGTCACTTCAGTAGAAGATGTCAAAGCCCTTGCGGAACTTCCATCACGCGAAGGTCTCCTTTCGATGCTCCTCAGCGTGCTTCAAGCGCCAATCCGTGGACTCGCGGTGGCAACGAACGCAATCGCAGAGCAAAAAGAAGAACAATCTGCTTAATTTCTGCTTAGCGGGATAGGCAAACAACACAATTTTCACACCCCAACGTGGGCTAAATCAAAGGAGGAAAACCATAATGGCTTTCAACAAAGAGCAATTTATCGAAGACCTCAAGGGCATGACTGTTCTTGAACTTAACGAACTCGTAAAAACAATCGAAGAAGAATTCGGCGTATCAGCAGCAGCTCCAGTAGCAGTTGCAGGTGCTGGCGCAGGCGCAGCAGCTGAAGAGCAAACTGAATTCGACGTTATCCTTACTAACGCTGGATCTGGTAAAATCAACGTCATCAAAGCAGTTCGCGAATTGACAGGCCTCGGTCTTAAAGAAGCGAAAGCTCTCGTAGACGGAACTCCAGCACCAGTTAAAGAAGGCGTTTCGAAAGAAGACGCTGAAGCAATGAAAGCTAAGCTTGAAGAAGCTGGCGCTACTGTAGAAGTTAAGTAATTTTCTTCTTCCGTAGAAACAAGAGAAGCTCGCATTGCGAGCTTCTTTTGTTTTCATCTTTTACATGAGAGGGGAAGGAAACATGGCGGATCATTATTATACGAATGACCCTTCATCGAAGCGAGATCCGAAGACGTGGGAATACGTCTTGCGTGGTCAAACGCTCCGCTTTACATCGGATCACGGTGTCTTTTCAAAGAACGGAATCGATTTTGGTTCACGTCTTTTGATTGAGGCATTCACGGAACCGGCTGTAGCTGGAGACATTTTAGATGTCGGCTGCGGATATGGACCGATGGGGATTGCGCTCGCGAAGTCGACAGGACGTCCGGCACACTTGATCGATGTCAATGAACGGGCGCTCGAACTAGCGGCAGATAATGCGCGCGCGAACGGTGTTTCCGTGACGACCGGTGTGAGTGACGGGTATGATGGGGTAGGCGAATCGACATTCGCAGCGATCGTGACGAATCCACCGATTCGGGCAGGAAAAACGGTCGTTCATCGTATTCTCCGGGAAGCATATGATCATCTCGTCGTTGGCGGCGAACTTTGGGTCGTCATTCAAAAGAAACAAGGTGGTCCATCGGCGAAGAAGTTGATGGAAGATGTATTCGGTATGTGTGAGACAGTTACCCGGGATAAAGGGTACTCGATATTTAAATCAATTCGGTCTTGACAAATCGAAGGATTTGTCGTTGACCTCATGTTGTGTCTATGATAGTATTATAAAATGCCATTGGAGTGATTTTTGGATAAGATGTTTGAAAGCAGCTGGCGTTCTCGACTACAGATGATTAAGTAGACAAGACGTCGCTTTTTTGCGCTTATCAATCAAAAAATGGCTTCAATGTTCGATATTACACCCGTCCTTCTCTATAAGAAGAAGTGGGTCTGAGAGGTGAATCAGTTGACTGGTCAACTTGTTCAGTACGGTCGTCACCGTCAGAGAAGAAGCTATGCACGTATCAGCGAAGTATTGGAACTTCCAAACTTAATCGAGATTCAAACGAATTCGTATGAGTGGTTCCTGCGGGAAGGTCTTCGTGAGATGTTTCATGACATTTCGCCGATTTCCGATTTCACAGGGAATCTTGTATTAGAATTCATCGACTACTCGCTCGGAGAGCCGAAGTATTCGATCGATGAATCGAAAGAGCGCGACGTGACCTATTCGGCACCACTACGCGTTAAAGTCCGTCTTCAAAATAAAGAGACGGGTGAATTGAAAGAACAAGAAGTCTTCATGGGTGACTTCCCGCTTATGACGGAGTCGGGAACATTCATCATCAATGGAGCGGAGCGCGTAATCGTTTCGCAGCTTGTTCGTTCGCCAAGTGTTTATTACAACAATAAGTTAGATAAGAACGGTAAGCGTGGATTCTCCGCGACAGTCATCCCAAACCGTGGTGCATGGCTCGAGCTCGAGACAGACGCGAAAGACATCGTTTATGTTCGCATTGATCGCACGCGTAAGATTCCAGTAACGGTTCTTTTACGTGCTCTTGGTTTCGGTACGGATCAGGAAATCATCGATCTTCTCGGTGATGATGAGTACCTCCGGAATTCACTTGAAAAAGATAATACGGAATCAACGGAAAAAGCCCTCATCGAGATTTATGAGCGTCTACGTCCGGGAGAGCCGCCGACAGTCGAAAACGCAAAAGCGTTACTTGTGTCGCGCTTCTTTGACCCGAAACGTTATGATTTGGCAAACGTTGGTCGTTATAAAATCAATAAAAAGCTTCATCTTAAGAACCGTCTTTTCGGTCAGAAACTTGCTGAAACGCTCGTTGACCCAGAGACAGGCGAAGTCATCGCGGAAGCAGGAACGGTCCTTGATCGTCGTATGCTCGATAAAGTCCTTCCATTCCTTGAAGGATCCGTTGGTTACATCGAAGCGACGCCAACAGGCGGCGTAACGCAGGGTGAGGCTTTCAACTTACAGTCAATCAAGGTGTTCGCACCGGACGATGCTGAAGGTGAACGCATCATCAATATCATCGGTAACGGTAACATCGATCGTGACATCAAGCACATCACGCCTGCTGACATGATTGCTGCAATCAACTACTTCTTCAACTTGTTGCATGAAGTCGGTACGACAGACGATATCGACCACCTCGGTAACCGTCGTCTCCGTTCAGTCGGTGAGTTGCTCCAGAATCAATTCCGGATCGGTCTCTCGCGGATGGAACGTGTCGTTAAAGAACGGATGTCGATTCAGGATCAGAATGCAATCACGCCACAGGCATTGATCAACATTCGTCCAGTTATCGCATCGATTAAAGAGTTCTTCGGTAGCTCGCAGTTGTCTCAGTTCATGGACCAAACGAACCCGCTTGCAGAATTGACGCACAAACGTCGTCTTTCAGCACTCGGACCCGGTGGTTTGACACGTGAGCGCGCTGGTTTCGAAGTTCGTGACGTACACTACTCGCACTATTCCCGTATGTGTCCGATCGAAACACCAGAGGGACCAAACATCGGTTTGATCAACTCGTTATCTTCCTACGCGAAGGTCAATGAGTACGGCTTCATCGAAGCACCATATCGTCGTGTCGATCCGGAAACGGGCGTCGTCACGAATGACATCCACTACATGACTGCAGACGAAGAGGATCTCTACGTCGTCGCACAGGCAAATATGTTGTTGACGGAAGAGAAGACGTTCCAAGATTCACACGTCCTTTCACGTTTCCGTGGACAAAACTTGTCTGTTGAACCAGCACGTGTCGATTATATGGATGTTTCGCCGAAGCAGGTTGTATCTGCCGCAACGGCTTGTATCCCGTTCCTTGAGAACGATGACTCGAACCGTGCCCTCATGGGAGCGAACATGCAACGTCAGGCCGTCCCACTTCTGAACCCGGAATCTCCGATTGTTGGTACAGGTATGGAGTACGTGTCTGCAAAAGACTCAGGAGCCGCTGTTGTTGCGAAGCACGCAGGGATCGCTGAGCGCGTTACGGCGCGTGAAATCCTTGTCCGTCGTACGACGGAAGTCGATGGCAACATCGTTGAAGGTGAACTCGACCGTTACAAGATTCAAAAATTCATCCGTTCTAACCAAGGAACGTGTTATAACCAAAAACCAATCATCAAAGCAGGCGACCCTGTCGATAAAGGCGAGATCCTTGCAGATGGTCCATCGATGGACGGTGGGGAACTTGCACTTGGTCGCAACGTACTCGTCGGATTCATGACATGGGATGGTTACAACTACGAGGATGCTGTCATCATGAGTGAGCGTCTTGTTAAAGATGACGTATACACATCGATCCACATCGAAGAATACGAATGTGAGTCGCGTGATACGAAACTCGGACCGGAAGAAATCACACGTGATATTCCGAACGTCGGTGATGATGCCTTGAAAAACCTCGACGATCGCGGAATCATCCGCGTCGGTGCGGAAGTCAAGGACGGCGATATCCTCGTCGGTAAAGTTACGCCGAAGGGTGTAACGGAATTGACAGCGGAAGAACGTCTTCTTCATGCGATCTTCGGTGAAAAAGCACGTGAAGTCCGTGATACATCTCTCCGTGTTCCACACGGTGGTGATGGAATCATCCTCGACGTCAAAATCTTCGACCGCGATAATGGGGACGAGCTCTCACCTGGTGTCAACCAGTTGATCCGTGCTTACATCGTTCAGAAGCGTAAGATTCACGAGGGTGATAAAATGGCGGGGCGTCACGGTAACAAAGGTGTTATCTCGCGTATCCTTCCAGAAGAAGACATGCCGTACATGCCAGACGGTACGCCAATTGACATCATGTTGAACCCACTTGGGGTTCCATCACGGATGAACATCGGGCAGTTGCTCGAGCTTCACCTCGGGATGGCAGCACGTCAACTCGGCATTAAAGTCGCATCACCAGTATTTGATGGTGCGCGTGAGGAAGATGTTTGGGCAACGATTGAAGAAGCAGGTATGGATCGCGACGCGAAAACTGTCCTTTATGATGGTCGTTCGGGTGAAGCGTTCGATAACCGTATCTCTGTCGGTGTCATGTATATGATTAAACTTGCTCACATGGTTGATGATAAACTTCACGCACGTTCGACAGGACCATACTCACTCGTTACACAACAACCGCTCGGTGGTAAAGCCCAGTTCGGTGGTCAGCGTTTCGGTGAGATGGAAGTATGGGCACTTGAAGCATATGGCGCAGCCTACACGCTCCAAGAGATCCTTACAATCAAGTCGGATGATACGATCGGTCGTGTCAAAGCGTACGAAGCAATCGTCAAAGGTGAGAATGTACCACAACCGGGCGTACCGGAATCGTTCCGAGTCCTCATTAAAGAGCTTCAATCCCTCGGTATGGACGTTAAGATGATGTCTGCTGATGATGAAGAGATCGAAATGCGTGACGAAGACGAGGACAATATCCCGAACGCGACTCCAGCACTCGAAGAAGTTCAAGCGCCTGTCGCACCAGTTGTTACTGAAGAGGAATAAGCGAAAGGGAGGTCCACCCCTTGGTAGATGTTAATAGATTTGAATATATGCAAATCGGCCTCGCTTCCCCCGAAAAGATCCGTTCATGGTCTTTCGGGGAAGTGAAAAAGCCGGAGACGATCAACTATCGTACACTCAAACCGGAGAAAGACGGTTTGTTCTGTGAACGTATCTTTGGTCCAACAAAAGACTGGGAATGTTACTGTGGTAAATACAAACGGATCCGCTATAAAGGAATCATTTGTGACCGCTGTGGCGTTGAAGTCACGAAGTCGAAAGTCCGTCGTGAGCGCATGGGTCACATCGAGCTCGCAGCACCGGTTTCGCACATCTGGTACTTCAAAGGAATTCCTAGCCGTATGGGACTCGTCCTTGACATGTCACCGCGTGCGTTAGAAGAGATCATCTACTTCGCGTCGTACGTCGTCACAGATCCAGGCGAATCGACACTGGAGAAGAAACAACTCCTTTCAGAAAAAGAATACCGTGCCTATCGTGAGAAGTTCGGTCGTTCGTTCACTGCTGAAATGGGTGCGGAAGCAGTTCGTAAATTGCTCCGTGACGTGGAACTTGATAAAGAAGTCGCTGGATTACGTGAAGAGCTTCGTATGATTCAAGGACAACGTCGTACTCGTGCGATTAAACGCCTTGAAGTCCTCGATGCTTTCCGTAACTCGGGCAACAATCCAGAATGGATGGTTCTCGAAGTACTTCCAGTCATCCCACCGGAACTTCGTCCGATGGTTCAACTCGATGGCGGACGTTTCGCAACGTCTGACTTGAACGACTTGTACCGCCGCGTCATCAACCGTAACAACCGTCTCAAGCGTCTTCTTGACCTTGGTGCTCCGAACATCATCGTTCAGAATGAAAAACGGATGCTTCAAGAAGCAGTCGATGCCTTGATCGATAACGGTCGTCGCGGTCGTCCCGTTACAGGACCAGGTAACCGTCCACTTAAATCACTTTCACACATGTTGAAAGGGAAACAAGGACGTTTCCGTCAAAACTTACTCGGTAAACGTGTCGACTACTCTGGTCGTTCGGTTATCGTCGTTGGTCCAAACTTGAAGATGTATCAATGTGGTCTTCCAAAAGAAATGGCACTTGAACTCTTCAAACCGTTCGTCATGAAAGAACTCGTCTCTCGTGGCATCGCACCGAACATCAAGAGTGCGAAACGGAAAATCGAGCGTGTTCAACCTGAAATCTGGGATGTCCTCGAAGAAGTCATCCGTGAGCATCCGGTTCTCTTGAACCGTGCACCGACACTTCACCGTCTCGGTATCCAGGCGTTCGAACCAACGCTCGTCGAAGGACGCGCGATTCGCCTTCACCCACTCGTATGTACGGCATATAACGCCGATTTCGATGGTGACCAAATGGCGGTTCACGTACCACTTTCGGCAGAAGCTCAAGCAGAAGCACGTCTTCTCATGCTCGCTGCACAAAACATCTTGAACCCGAAAGACGGTAAACCTGTTGTTACACCATCGCAGGATATGGTCCTCGGTAACTACTACCTCACGCTCGAGCGCGAAAACGCAATCGGCGAAGGTAAAATCTTCTCGACAGTGAATGAAGCGCTCATCGCTTACCAAAACGGTTATGCGCACTTCCATACACGTGTTGCGATTCCAGCCGGCGTTCTGAAGAACCCGACATTCACAGAAGAGCAAAACGAGAAATTATTGATTACAACAGTCGGTAAGTTGATCTTCAACGAGATCCTCCCAACGACGTTCCCTTACTTGAACGAACCAACGATGACGAACCTTCAAGAAGCGACGCCAGACACATACTTCCTTGAAAAAGGAACAGATGTCGCGGCAGAACTGAAGAATCGTCCAATCATCGATCCGTTCAAAAAAGGATTCCTTGGAAATGTCATCGCGGAAGTCTTCAAACGGTTTGAGACGACAGAAACAAGCCGCATGCTCGACCGCATGAAAAACCTTGGATTCAAACACTCGACTCGTGCCGGTATTACGGTAGGGATCGCGGACATCATCGTTCTTCCGGACAAACAAGAAATTCTTGTTGAAGCGCAAGACAATGTCGACCGCGTCATGAAATCGTACCGTCGTGGTCTCATCACAGAAGACGAGCGCTATGAGCGCGTCGTTAAATCGTGGAATGATGCGAAGGATGAAATTCAGTCTCGTCTGATGAAATCCCTTAACCGTCTGAACCCGATCTTCATGATGAGTGACTCCGGTGCCCGTGGTAACGCGTCGAACTTCACGCAGCTCGCTGGTATGCGTGGACTCATGGCCGCTCCAAGTGGACGGATCATCGAGCTCCCGATCAAATCATCGTTCCGTGAGGGTCTAACGGTACAGGAATACTTCATCTCGACACACGGTGCGCGTAAAGGTCTTGCCGATACAGCCCTGAAAACGGCTGACTCAGGTTACCTGACTCGTCGTCTCGTTGACGTCGCTCAAGACGTCATCATCCGTGAAGACGATTGTGGAACGGATCGTGGTATCCGTGTCACTGCACTCCGTGAAGGAACGGAAGAAATCGAAAGTCTCTACGACCGCCTCGTCGGCCGTACTGCATTCGAAAACGTCGTTCATCCAGAAACAGGAGAAGTCCTCGTTTCAACGAACGAACTCATCGATGAAGACATCGCTCGTGTCATCACTGACGCTGGTGTCGACAACGTTGAGATCCGTACTGCCTTCACATGTAACACAAGCCATGGTGTCTGTAAGAAATGTTACGGACGCAACTTGGCAACAGGCAACGACGTCGAAGTCGGCGAAGCTGTCGGTATCATTGCGGCACAATCAATCGGTGAGCCAGGAACGCAGCTTACGATGCGTACCTTCCACACAGGTGGGGTTGCCGGGGATGATATCACACAAGGTCTTCCGCGTATCCAAGAGTTGTTCGAAGCGCGTAACCCGAAAGGTCAAGCGGTCATCTCGGAAATCGATGGTCAAGTCATCGACTTCACGGAATCGCGTGACAAACGTGAATTGACGGTCCAAGGACTCAGCGAAACACGCACATACACGATCCCATTCGGTTCGCGTCTACGTGTTCAGCTCGGGGACGAGGTCAAAGCTGGTCAAGTCTTCACAGAAGGTTCGATCGATCCGAAAGAACTCTTGAACGTTAAAGGTGTATCCGGCGTTCAGAACTACTTGCTCCAAGAAGTTCAAAAAGTATACCGGATGCAAGGGGTTGAGATCGGTGACAAACACGTCGAGGTCATGGTTCGTCAAATGATCCGTCGCGTACGTGTCATCGAGTCTGGTGAGACTTCACTCTTACCAGGTTCGCTCGTCGATATCAGCACGTTCAAGGAAGCTTGTAAAGAAGCGCTCCGTAACGGGAAAGCTCTCGCTTCGGCGAAACCAGTTCTTCTCGGTATCACGAAAGCGTCACTTGAAACAGATTCATTCCTATCGGCTGCGTCGTTCCAAGAAACGACTCGTGTCCTTACGGATGCAGCGATTAAAGGGAAGAGCGACTACCTTCGCGGCTTGAAAGAGAACGTCATCATCGGTAAGTTAGTTCCAGCTGGTACTGGGATGGCACGTTACCGTCAGATCGATCTCGAAGTAGCTGGCGAAGCACCTGTAGAAGCCGATTCTCCGGTAGAATAAAACGCCTTGACACGCCGGTATGGCGGTGCTACTATGATATAGTGTTGCCAACCGGCTGTGTTATTTTGGAGGATATCTTCATGTCTTACAAAAAAGTAGTCGGCGCAGATTTGAAGTTTGTCGGTCAAAAGCAAACGCTCAAAGCATTGCGATCTGGCAAGGCGTCGGAAGTGATCATTGCGGATGACGCAGATGAACACGTAAAACAAGCATTGCTCGATGCGGCGAAACAAGCTAACGTTCCAGTCGTGAATGTTCCTTCTAAGCAAGAGCTTGGAAAAGCTTGTGGAATCGATGTCGCAGCAACCGCTGTTGCCATTAAGAAAGTTTGATAATGCGTTTTGTGTGGCGATGGAATGCCTGAGCCACGCAAAACGCTTCATTATGACTTTCGATGAACCACCCGGCTCGGTGGTTTTGAAATTTGTCATGAATTCAGGAAGGGAGGATCTCAAAGATGCCTACTATCAACCAATTAGTCCGTAAAGGACGTCAATCAAAAGTTGTGAAATCAGATTCGCCAGCGCTGAACAAAGGGTACAACAGCTTCATTAAAGCTCGTACTGACATCAGCTCACCACAAAAACGTGGTGTTTGTACTCGTGTAGGTACAATGACTCCGAAGAAACCGAACTCGGCTCTTCGTAAATACGCACGTGTACGTTTGACGAATACAATGGAAGTAACAGCTTACATCCCAGGTATCGGCCACAACCTTCAAGAGCACAGTGTTGTTCTTATCCGCGGCGGCCGCGTAAAAGACTTACCAGGGGTACGTTACCACATCGTTCGTGGTGCGCTTGATACAGCTGGTGTTGACGGCCGTATGCAAGGTCGCTCGAAATATGGTACTAAACGTCCAAAAGCAGCAAAAAAATAATCTAGATATCTCAGGATATCACCTCACTATATGAAAGGAGGGACTCGGAATGCCACGTAAAGGTCAAGCAGAACGTCGTGATGTAATGGCTGATCCGATCTACAACTCTAAACTCGTTACCCGCCTTATCAACCGTCTTATGTTAGATGGTAAAAAAGGTACTGCTCAACAAATCTTATACAAAGCTTTCGAAACTATCGCTGAACGTTCAGGTCGCGATGCAATGGAAGTCTTTGAAGAAGCGATGAACAACATCATGCCAGTTCTTGAAGTTAAAGCACGCCGTGTAGGTGGAGCTAACTATCAAGTTCCTGTCGAAGTTCGCCCAGAGCGCCGTACGACACTCGCACTTCGTTACCTCGTGAACTACTCACGTCTCCGTAACGAAAAAACAATGGATGCGCGTCTTGCTAACGAAATCATGGACGCTGCAAACAACACTGGTGCTTCTGTTAAGAAGCGCGAAGATATGCACAAAATGGCGGAAGCGAACAAAGCGTTTGCTCACTACCGCTGGTAATTCCGAAAATCACCACCTCATGCATGCCATTTTTAATGGAATTATGAGGTGGCTTTCGGGTATAGTCATGACGTGTGGTAACACACGACCACTAAACTAAAATGCGAAAGGAGAATGTTTAAAGATGGCAAGAGAATTCTCCCTTAAGAACACTCGTAACATCGGGATCATGGCTCACATCGATGCTGGTAAAACAACAACGACTGAGCGTATCCTGTACTACACGGGTCGTATCCACAAGATTGGTGAAACGCACGAAGGTGCTTCACAAATGGACTGGATGGAGCAAGAGCAAGAGCGTGGGATCACGATTACATCGGCAGCAACAACTGCTCAATGGAAAGGTAACCGCGTAAACATCATCGATACACCTGGACACGTAGACTTCACAGTTGAGGTTGAACGTTCACTTCGCGTACTTGATGGTGCGGTAGCAGTACTTGACGCTCAGTCTGGTGTTGAGCCACAAACTGAGACAGTATGGCGCCAAGCTACAACTTACGGCGTACCACGTATCGTTTTCGTTAACAAAATGGATAAAATCGGTGCAGACTTCTTGTACTCGGTTGGAACGCTTCGCGATCGCCTTCAAGCAAACGCACACGCGATCCAAATCCCAATTGGTGCGGAAGATGAATTCAAAGGAATCATCGACCTCGTCGAACAGAAAACATACATGTACGGTAACGATCTCGGAACTGATATCGAAGTGACTGACGGTTTCCCAGCTGATCTCGCTGATCAAGCTGAAGAACTCCGTGGATCATTGATCGAAGCAGTTGCGGATTACGAAGAAGAATTGATGATGAAATACCTCGAGGGTGAAGAAATCACAATCGACGAGTTGAAAGCGGCTATCCGTAAAGCAACTCTGACAGTTGACTTCTATCCTGTACTCGTAGGTTCGGCATTCAAGAACAAAGGTGTTCAGCTTATGCTTGACGCAGTTCTCGATTACCTCCCATCACCAATCGACGTAAAAGCGATCTCAGGTATCAACATGGATACGGATGAAGAAATCGTGCGTGAGTCTTCGGACGAAGCACCATTCTCTGCACTCGCATTCAAAGTTATGACTGACCCTTACGTCGGTAAATTGACGTTCTTCCGTGTGTACTCTGGTACAGCTTCGGCAGGATCGTACGTTAAAAACTCAACAAAAGGCAAACGTGAGCGTCTTGGACGTATCCTTCAAATGCACGCAAACAGCCGTGAAGAAATCCCGATGGTATACGCGGGTGACATCGCTGCAGCTGTAGGTTTGAAAGATACGACTACTGGAGATACGCTTTGTGCAGAGAAAGACAACGTCGTTCTCGAATCAATGACATTCCCAGAACCAGTTATCTCGGTCGCTATCGAACCAAAAACGAAAGCTGACCAAGATAAAATGGGTCAAGCCCTCGCTAAGCTTGCTGAAGAGGATCCAACGTTCCGCACTGAAACAAACCCAGAGACTGGTCAAACGATCATCTCAGGTATGGGTGAGCTTCACCTCGACATCATCGTTGACCGTATGCGTCGCGAGTTCAAAGTCGAAGCAAACGTTGGTGCTCCACAAGTAGCTTACCGTGAAACGATCCGCCAAGCGGCGAAGATCGATTCGAAGTTCGCTCGTCAATCTGGTGGTCGTGGTCAGTATGGTCACGTCGTCGTAGAATTCGAGCCGAACGAAGAAGGCGCTGGCTTCGAGTTCAACAACAAAATCGTCGGTGGTGTTGTTCCACGTGAATACATCCCAGCGGTTGAGCACGGAATCGAAGAAGCACTTCAAAACGGTATCCTTGCTGGTTACCCGGTCGTTGACGTAAAAGCTTCACTCGTCTTCGGATCGTACCACGATGTCGACTCAAACGAGATGGCATTTAAAGTTGCGGCTTCAATGGCAGTCAAACAACTTAAAGATAAGAGCGGCGCTGTTATCCTTGAGCCAATGATGAAAGTTGAAATCGTTATCCCAGACGAATACATGGGAGACATCATGGGTGATGTTACATCACGCCGTGGTCGCGTAGAAGGTATGGAAGCACGCGGTAACGCTCAAGTTGTCCGTTCAATGATTCCACTTTCTGAAATGTTTGGATACGCTACTGGTCTTCGTTCACGCACACAAGGTCGCGGAACGTACTCGATGCACTTCGATCACTACGAAGAAGTACCGAAATCAGTTGCTGAAGAAATCATCAAAAAAGCAAACGGCTAATCCTTCACAGGTTGTCACGCTTTTATGATTAGTGTAAGCTAAGGAAGGTGTACGTTATCTTACGACTCACCTTCCTAGTTATAAAAAATTATTAGACACATAGAGGAGGAATTCAGAATGGGTAAGGAAAAATTCGACCGTTCTAAACCGCACGTTAACGTTGGTACAATCGGCCACGTCGACCACGGTAAAACAACTTTAACAGCAGCTATCTCAGCTGTACTTGCAAAATCACAAGGTAAAGCTGCAACTAAGTTTGACCAAATCGATGGTGCTCCAGAAGAGCGCGAGCGCGGTATCACAATCGCAACAGCTCACATCGAGTACGAAACAGACAAACGCCACTATGCACACGTTGACTGCCCAGGTCACGCTGACTATGTTAAAAACATGATCACTGGTGCTGCACAAATGGACGGCGCGATCCTCGTTGTTTCTGCAACTGATGGTCCAATGCCACAAACACGTGAGCACATCTTGCTTTCACGTCAAGTAGGTGTTCCTTTCATCGTAGTATTCATGAACAAAGTTGACATGGTTGACGACGAAGAGCTTCTTGAGCTCGTCGAAATGGAAATCCGTGAACTTCTTTCTGAGTATGACTTCCCAGGTGATGACCTCCCAGTTATCCAAGGGTCTGCTCTTGGCGCGCTTAACGGCGAAGCTAAATGGGAAGAAAAAATCATGGAACTCATGGCAGCTGTCGATGAGTACATCCCAGAACCAACTCGTGACACTGAAAAAGACTTCATGATGCCAGTTGAGGATGTCTTCTCAATCACTGGTCGTGGTACAGTTGCTACTGGCCGCGTTGAGCGTGGAGTTCTTAAAGTCAACGACGAGATCGAAATCGTTGGTCTTCACGAAGAAACTAAAAAATCAGTATGTACTGGTGTAGAGATGTTCCGTAAGCTTCTTGACTATGCTGAAGCTGGCGACAACATCGGTGCTCTTCTCCGTGGTGTATCACGTGACGACATCGAGCGTGGACAAGTTCTCGCGAAACCAAACACAATCACACCACACAAAAAGTTCAAAGCGCAAGTTTACGTTCTCTCTAAAGAAGAGGGTGGCCGTCACACGCCATTCTTCGGTAACTACCGTCCACAGTTCTACTTCCGTACAACTGACGTAACTGGTATGTGCCAACTTCCAGAAGGAACTGAAATGGTAATGCCTGGGGACAACATCGAATTGACTGTTGAACTCATCGCGCCAATCGCTCTTGAAAAAGAAACTCGTTTCTCAATCCGTGAAGGTGGCCGTACAGTAGGCGCTGGATCAGTTACAGAAATCGTTGAGTAATTTTTAAGACAAAAAAGGTCTTCCGTCTCCCGTGGCGGAAGACCTTTTTTCATTTCTTTGAAAACAGTCTTGCAACATGGTCTGACATCTTATATACTGAGGAAAGTGTTTGTGCGAGTGGTGAGAGACTTGAATACATATTCTGTTTTATTAATGCTTGCAATCTTGCTGGTGATTCAGTATGATAGAATATGTTGGTCACAAACACAACGCGATGAAGCGGGAGGTTATGACACACCAGGCGGCATTGCCATGGCTAGTGTGGAAATTTCCGCGGAGAATGTCTATTTACAAAATAGGCGAAAAGGAGGGAAATAACATGGCAAATGAAAAAATTCGGATCCGTTTGAAAGCATACGATCACCGCGTGCTTGATCAATCGGCTGAGAAAATTGTCGACACAGCAAAACGTTCAGGTGCTACTGTATCTGGTCCGATCCCACTCCCAACGGAGAAAGCGGTCTACACAGTACTTCGTGCCGTTCACAAGTACAAAGATGCTCGTGAGCAGTTCGAAATGCGTACACACAAACGTTTGATCGACATCGTTAACCCAACACCGAAAACTGTTGATGCGCTTATGCGTCTCGAACTTCCATCGGGCGTTGACATCGAAATCAAACTTTAATTTTTCTTCTATAGATAGTTGATACTAGCCAGAAGATCAAAATCATTCAATATTAGGAGGTGTATCTCATGGCTAAAGGAATCTTAGGAACTAAACTCGGTATGACACAAATCTTCAACGAGTCAGGCGAAGTCGTCCCTGTTACTGTCGTTTCAGTCGAAGGTAACGTTGTTCTTCAATTGAAAACAACGGAAGTTGACGGTTACGAAGCAGTTCAACTCGGCTTTGGTGATATCAAAGAAGGTCGTCAAAACAAACCGCAAAAAGGTCACGCTGCGAAAGCAAACGCGACACCTAAGCGCTTCATTAAAGAAATCCGTACATCAGTAGCAGATTTCGAAATCGGTCAAGAGATTAAAGCAGATACTTTCGCTGCAGGCGAAATGGTTGATGTAACAGGTACGTCGAAAGGTAAAGGTTTCGCTGGTGCAATCAAGCGTCACAACCAATCACGTGGTCCAATGGCTCACGGTTCGCGTTACCACCGTCGCCCAGGTTCAATGGGTCCTGTTGCTCCTAACCGTGTATTCAAAGGGAAATTGCTCCCTGGACGCATGGGTGGAGAGCAAATCACTGTTCAAAACCTTGAAATCGTAAAAGTTGATGCAGAACGCGGCTTACTCCTCGTCAAGGGTGCTATCCCAGGCGCACGTAAGAGCCAAGTTGTCATCAAAACTGCGGTTAAAGGCAACTAATCCGTTTGCAAGGAAAGGAGGAATAACGAATGCCTAAAGTAGCTTTGCTTAACCAAACAGGTACACAAGTTGGAGACATCGAGCTCGCAGATGCCGTTTTCGGAATCGAGCCAAATGAAGCAGTCGTATACGATGCAATCGTCATGCAACAAGCTTCACGTCGCCAAGGTACACATGATACAAAAGGTCGCTCGGAAGTTCGCGGTGGCGGCCGTAAACCATGGAAACAAAAAGGTACTGGTCGTGCACGCCAAGGTTCGATCCGTTCGCCACAATGGGTTGGCGGTGGAACAGTCTTCGGTCCAACACCACGTTCGTACGCTTATAAACTTCCTAAAAAGGTTCGTCGTCTCGCACTTCGTTCAGCACTTTCTTCGAAAGTCGCTAACAACGAGTTCATCGTTCTTGAAGGATTGACAATCGATGCTCCTAAAACTAAGGACATGATCGCAGTATTCGCTGCTCTTTCAATCGAACGTAAAGTTCTCGTCGTTACTGCTGATTACAACGAGTCAGTCGTTCTTTCAACACGCAACATCCCAGGTGTCACAGTCGTTGACGCTGCAGGTGTAAACGTCCTTGATCTTGTCGCTCATGACAAAGTCATCATTACGAAGGACGCTGTTGCGAGAGTAGAGGAGGTGCTTGCATAATGGCACACACACACGACATTATCAAACGTCCTGTCATTACTGAACGTTCAGTAAACCAAATGGCTGAGAAAAAGTACACATTCGAAGTAGACGTGAAGGCATCTAAGACTCAAATCAAAGATGCAGTCGAAGCGATCTTCGGAGTGAAAGTTGACAAAGTCAACACATTGATCTCAAAACCAAAAGCAAAACGCGTAGGTCGTCACGCTGGTTACACAGCACGCCGCAAAAAAGCGGTCGTCACGCTTACTGCAGATAGCAAAGAACTCGATTACCTCGGTTAATCGGAACTCTGTAGAAAAGGAGGGAACTCTCGATGGGAATTAAAAAGTTTAAACCGACCACTAACGGTCGTCGTAATATGACTGCACTTGACTTTGCTGAGATTACGGCTTCACGTCCTGAAAAATCGTTAACTGAAAAGCTTTCGAAAAAGGGCGGACGTAACAACCAAGGTCGCTTGACAGTACGTCACCAAGGTGGCGGACACAAACGTAAATATCGTATCATCGACTTCAAACGGAACAAGGATGGCATCGCTGGTCGTGTCGCTACAATTGAGTACGATCCAAACCGCTCTGCTAACATCGCATTGATCCACTACATCGATGGTGAAAAACGCTACATCCTCGCACCGAAAGGCTTGAAAGTAGACATGCAAGTCATGGCTGGACCAGAAGCTGACATTAAAGTCGGTAATGCTCTTCCACTTTCAAACATCCCAGTCGGTACGTTGATCCACAACATCGAACTTAAGCCAGGTAAAGGTGGTCAGCTCGTTCGCGCAGCTGGTACTTCTGCTCAGCTTCTCGGTAAAGATGGTAAATACGCAATCGTTCGTCTTCAATCAGGCGAAACTCGTATGATCCTTGCTACTTGCCGTGCAACAGTCGGCGCTGTCGGTAATGAAGAGCACGAGCTCGTCAATATCGGTAAAGCTGGTCGTTCACGCTGGCTCGGAAAACGTCCTACAGTTCGTGGTTCTGTCATGAACCCAGTCGATCACCCACACGGTGGTGGTGAAGGACGTGCTCCAATCGGTCGTTCGGGCCCACTTACTCCTTGGGGTAAACCGGCACTCGGATACAAAACTCGTAAGAAAAACAAAGCGAGCGATAAATATATCGTCCGTCGTTCTAAAAAATAATTACATGATTTCTGGACGGTTCGTAGGAACCGTTCCTGAATCATGCCAAAGGGAGGTACAACTATGGGTCGCAGCTTGAAAAAAGGTCCATTCGCAGATCACCATCTGCTCGCTAAGGTTGATAAAGCCAACGAAGCTGGTGACAAACATGTCATCAAAACTTGGTCACGCCGCTCGACAATCTTCCCAGAGTTCATCGGTCACACGATCGCTGTCTACGATGGTCGTAAACACGTACCGGTTTACGTGACAGAAGATATGGTCGGTCACAAACTTGGTGAATTCGCTCCAACACGTTCTTACAAAGGACATGCTGGAAACGATAAGAAAACGAAACGTTAATCTGAGGGGAGGTACTCATTATGCAATCAAAAGCATCGGCTAATATGGTTCGCATTGCTCCTCGTAAGGCACGTCTCGTAGTAGACTTAATCCGCGGGAAGCAAATCGGCGAAGCACTTTCGATTCTTGCTTACACGAACAAGGCAGCAACGCCAATCGTTGAGAAAGTATTGAAATCGGCAATCGCGAACGCTGAGCACAACTTCGACATGAACATCGAAAACCTCGTAGTCACTGAGGCTTACGTAAACGAAGGTCCAACGCTCAAACGTTTCCGCCCACGTGCAATGGGTCGCGCAAGCCGCATCAACAAACGTACGAGCCACGTTCACATCGTGGTATCTGAAAAATAAGGAGGGATTACCGTGGGTCAGAAGATTAACCCAACTGGTCTTCGCGTAGGTATCATCAAAGACTGGGAATCACGTTGGTTCGCAGATAAAGACTATGCTGATCTCCTTCATGAAGACTACGTAGTTCGTGAATATATCGAAAAACGTCTTAAAGACGCTAGTGTCTCTAAAGTAGAAATCGAGCGCGCAGCTAACCGCTTGAACATCTCACTTCACACTGCTAAGCCTGGTATGGTTATCGGTAAAGGCGGTTCTGAAATCGAAACACTTCGTAAAGACATCACTAACCTTGCAAAAGGCAAACGCGTTCACGTTAACGTCGTTGAAGTGAAAAACCCGGATGCAGTTGCTAAGCTCGTCGCTGAGAATATCGCTCGCCAACTTGAAGGTCGCGTATCGTTCCGTCGTGCTATGAAGCAATCAATCCAACGCTCAATGCGTTCAGGTATCAAAGGAATCAAGACTGAAGTTTCTGGTCGTCTTGGTGGCGCTGATATCGCTCGTTCTGAGAAGTATTCGGAAGGAACAGTTCCACTTCATACACTCCGTGCAGACATCGATTACGGTACTGCAGAAGCTGATACAACTTACGGCAAAATTGGCGTAAAAGTATGGCTCCACCACGGTGAAGTGCTTCCTACGAAAAAAGCAGCAGCAAACGAAGAATAATCCACATCCGTCTAGGGAAGGAGGCAACACAACATGTTGTTACCAAAACGTGTAAAATATCGTCGTGTTCACCGCGGCAACATGCGTGGTAAAGCGAAACGTGGTACTACAGTACACTTCGGCGAGTTCGGTATCCAAGCTCAAGAAGCTAGCTGGATCACTAGCCGTCAAATCGAATCAGCGCGTATCGCGATGACTCGTTATATGAAACGTGGTGGTAAAGTGTGGATCAAGATCTTCCCACACAAGCCATACACTAAAAAACCTCTTGAAGTCCGAATGGGTTCAGGTAAAGGTGCTCCGGAGGGCTGGGTAGCAGTCGTCAAACCGGGTAAAGTAATGTTCGAAATCGCAGGAGTATCGGAAGAGATCGCACGCGAAGCTCTCCGTCTTGCATCACACAAACTTCCAGTAAAATGTAAGTTCGTAAAACGTGAAGAAAATGGTGGTGATACGAATGAAAGCAACTGATCTCCGTCAGCAAACAACTGAAGAGCTTAACGGTAAAGTCGGTTCGTGGAAAGAAGAGTTGTTCAACCTTCGTTTCCAACTCGCGACTGGTCAGCTTGAGAACCCTGCTCGTATCCGTGAAGTGCGCAAGTCGATTGCACGCGCGAAAACCGTTCTTCGTGAACGCGAACTCGGCATCAACAACGCATAATTCACTCGGATTCTGAGAGGAGGAACACTCAATGGAACGCACTAACAACCGCAAAGTGTTAACTGGACGCGTCGTTTCTGACAAAATGGACAAAACGATCGTAGTTACAGTTGAAACAAAAGTAAAGCACAAGCTTTACGGTAAACGCGTAAACTACTCTAAAAAGTACAAAGCGCATGATGAAAACAACACAGCTAAAATCGGTGATGTTGTACGCATTCAAGAAACACGTCCATTATCTAAGGACAAACGTTTCCGTCTCGTAGAAGTCATTGAAGAAGCAGTAATCATCTAAACTCTAATTAGTTCGGGTGAATAAACATCCGGAGGGAGGTACAATCGTATGATTCAACAAGAATCTCGCTTAAAAGTAGCAGACAACTCAGGAGCTCGTGAAGTCTTGACGATCAAAGTCCTCGGTGGTTCTGGTCGTAAAACTGCTAACATTGGTGACGTAATTGTTTGTACAGTAAAACAAGCAACACCAGGTGGCGTTGTCAAAAAAGGTGAAGTTGTACGCGCAGTAGTCGTTCGTACTAAACGTGGCGTTCGTCGTAAAGACGGTTCGTACATCCGTTTTGACGAAAACGCAGCAGTCATCATCAAAGATGACAAAAGCCCACGTGGCACACGTATCTTCGGACCAGTCGCACGCGAACTTCGTGAAAAAGACTTCATGAAGATCGTCTCGTTGGCACCGGAAGTACTTTAATTCCAAAGAATTCCTACAAGGAGGTGCTCTAACGATGCATGTCAAAAAAGGTGATAAAGTTCAGGTTATGACTGGTAAAGACAAAGGCAAACAAGGCGTTGTTCTTACAGCTATGCCTAAAAAAGATCGCGTAATCGTCGAAGGCGTTAACATGATCAAAAAACACTCAAAACCTTCTCAACTCAACCCGCAAGGCGGAATTGTCGAGAAAGAAGCACCGATTCACGTATCGAACGTTATGCTCATCGACCCTAAGACAGGTAACCCAACACGTGTTGGTTTCACTGTGGTTGACGGCAAGAAAGTACGTATCGCTAAAAAATCGGGCGAAGCTTTAGATAAATAAGAAGATTTAAAGAAAGGAGGTCCACTTTCTGATGAACCGTTTAAAAGCTAAATACCAAGACGAAATCGTCAAAGTAATGATGGAGAAATTCAACTACAGTTCTGTAATGCAAGCGCCGAAAGTCGATAAAATCGTAATCAACATGGGTGTTGGTGACGCTGTTACGAACTCTAAGGCACTTGACATGGCAGTCGAAGAGCTTCAGCTCCTCACTGGTCAGAAGCCACTCATCACGAAAGCTAAGAAATCAATCGCTGGTTTCAAACTTCGTGAAGGTATGCCAATCGGTGCGAAGGTTACACTTCGTGGCGAGCGCATGTACGAATTCCTCGACAAGTTGATCAACGTGTCACTTCCACGTGTACGTGACTTCCGTGGCGTATCGAAAAAATCTTTCGATGGCCGTGGTAACTACACGCTAGGCGTGAAGGAACAATTGATCTTCCCAGAGATCGACTACGATCGCGTATCGAAAGTCCGTGGTATGGACATCGTTATCGTAACTACTGCTAACACGGATGAAGAGTCACGTGAGCTTCTCACATCACTCGGCATGCCATTCCAAAAATAAGGGAGGTCGACAACATGGCTAAGAAATCAATGATCGCACGTGAAGTAAAACGTCAAGCACTCGTTGAGCGCTTCGCAGAAAAACGCGCAGAATTGAAAGCACAAGGCGACTACATCGGCTTGAGCAAACTCCCACGTAACTCTTCAGCGGTTCGTTTACACAACCGTTGTAGTATCACTGGCCGTCCACACGGTTACATTGGTAAATTCGGTATCAGCCGTATTAAGTTCCGTGATCTTGCTCATAAAGGTCAAATCCCTGGTGTTAAAAAAGCAAGCTGGTAATTCATTAAAGTTGTGAAAGGAGGTACATCGCATGGTTATGACAGATCCGATTGCAGATATGCTTACACGCATTCGTAATGCAAACATGGTTCGCCATGAGAAGTTGGAAATGCCAGCTTCTACAATCAAACGTGAAGTCGCTGAAATCCTCAAACGTGAAGGTTTCATCCGCGATGTTGAATATCTCGAGGACAGCAAACAAGGTACGCTCCGCGTATTCCTTAAATATGGCGCAAGCAACGAGCGCGTTATCACTGGACTCAAACGTATCTCGAAACCAGGTCTTCGCGTTTACGCGAAAGCTGATGAAATCCCGAAAGTACTCGGTGGTCTCGGAATCGCTATCGTTTCAACATCTAAAGGTGTAATGACTGACAAAGAAGCTCGCCAACAAAAAGTCGGCGGCGAAGTGATCGCATACATCTGGTAATACACGCATAAAAAGAACGGAGGTGTCTTAAATGTCACGTATTGGTAAAAAGCCAGTCGTCATCCCAGCAGGCGTTACAGTAACAGTTGAAAACAACACGGTTACGGTAAAAGGTCCTAAAGGGGAACTCACACGCGAGTTCAGCCCAGCTATGGCGATCAACGTAGAAGGTAATGAATTGACTGTCACTCGTCCGAACGACGAGAAAGCAAGCCGTACGATCCACGGAACGACTCGTGCGCTTATCGCGAACATGGTCGAAGGTGTAAACAACGGTTTCGCTAAGACACTCGATATCCAAGGTGTTGGTTACCGTGCACAAAAGCAAGGTAACAAAATCGTACTCAACCTCGGTTACTCACACCCAATCGAGTACACTCCGGAACAAGGCATCGAAGTCGAAGTTCCTACGAATACGCAAATCATCGTTCGCGGAATCAGCAAAGAACGTGTTGGTCACGTCGCTGCATTGATCCGTTCGTACCGTCAACCTGAGCCGTACAAAGGTAAAGGTATTCGTTACAGTGATGAAGTCGTTCGTCGTAAAGAAGGTAAAACAGGTAAGTAATTCGCGAATGCGAATTGACCGGAAAGGAGTGGCATAAATGATCTCAAAGGCAGATAAAAACGCTACGCGTAAAAAACGTCATGGTCGTGTCCGTCGTACAATCATCGGGACAGCAACACGTCCACGTATGAACGTATTCCGTTCGAACAAGAACATTTACGTACAAGTCATTGACGATGCAACACATGCAACACTCGCATCTGCATCATCACTCGACCTTGAAAAAGGCAACACGACTGACGCTGCAACAGCAGTTGGTAAGCTTGCAGCTGAGCGCGCTCTTGAAAAGGGTATCGAAACAGTCGTTTTCGACCGTGGAGGATATCTCTATCATGGACGTATCAAAGCTGTAGCTGAAGCAGCTCGTGAAGCTGGTCTCAAATTCTAATAGAAAAGGAGGGAACCTCTACATGCGCCAGTTAGAAATTAACATGGATCAACTCGAAGAACGCGTTGTTACCGTAAACCGCGTCGCGAAAGTAGTAAAAGGTGGCCGTCGCTTCCGTTTTGCTGCACTCGTCGTCGTTGGTGACAAGAATGGTCACGTAGGTTTCGGTACGGGTAAAGCTCAGGAAGTGCCTGAAGCGATCCGTAAAGCAATCGAAGATGCTAAGAAAAACATGGTTAACGTCCCAATCGTTAACACAACAATTCCACACGAAGTCAACGGTGTATTCGGTGCAGGTCACGTCTTCTTGAAGCCTGCTTCTGAAGGTACTGGAGTCATCGCTGGTGGTCCAGTTCGTGCGGTTCTCGAATTAGCGGGAATCAACGACATTCTTTCAAAATCACTTGGATCAAGCACTCCAATCAACATGGTTCGTGCGACTGTTCAAGGTCTCACATCACTCAAACGTGCTGAAGAAGTTGCGAAACTCCGCGGTAAAACCGTCGAAGAACTTCGCGGTTAAGAAAGGGAGGGAAAACAGATGGCGAAACTCGCAGTTACCCTCACACGCAGCATGATCGGTCGTCCGGAGAACCAACGCGTTACTACTCGTACGCTTGGTCTCCGCAAGATGCACCAGACTGTTGTCGTACCTGACAACGCTGCTATGCGTGGGATGATTAACCACGTGTCACACTTAGTGACAGTAAAAGAAATTCAAGAGTAATAGTTCGATATAATTTTATGAGGAGGTGCCCCACTATGAAACTCCATGAATTGAAACCAGCTGCTGGTTCACGTTCAGAACGCAACCGTGTAGGTCGCGGTATGTCTTCTGGTAACGGTAAGACTTCTGGCCGTGGTCACAAAGGTCAAAAAGCTCGTTCAGGCGGTGGTGTTCGTCCAGGTTTCGAAGGTGGACAAAACCCACTTTACCGTCGTTTACCAAAACGCGGCTTCAACAACCCAACTCGTAAAGAGTTCGCGGTCATTAACCTTGACACACTCAACCGTTTTGAAGAAGGAACTGAAATCACTCCAGAACTTCTTGTCGAGACTCGTACAGTCAAAGGCATGAAAGACGGCGTTAAGATCCTTTCTAACGGTAAGATCGAAAAGAAACTAACAGTTAAAGCTCATAAGTTCTCCGAAGCTGCGAAGCAAGCGATCGAAGCTGCCGGCGGTACGGTTGAGGTGATCTAATGTTTCAAGCGATCTCCAATATGTGGCGCGTAGCTGACATTCGTCGGCGCATTCTCTTTACCTTGGCCTTGGTCATCGTGTTCCGGATCGGAGCACATATCCCAGTGCCGATGGTAAACACGGAAGTGTTCAAGATTGACCAGAATGGTATTCTTGGTTTCTTGAACTCGTTCGGTGGGAATGCTTTGCAGAATTTCTCACTCTTTGCGATGGGAATCATGCCGTATATCACGGCCTCGATCGTTGTCCAACTCTTACAGATGGACGTTGTTCCAAAGTTTGCCGAATGGGCAAAACAAGGAGAGGCGGGCCGTAAGAAGTTAGCAACGGTAACGCGCTATGGAACGATCGTACTCGGCTTAGTCCAAGCGTTTGGAATCGCGCTTGGATTTAACCGTATCTACCCAGGTCTTGTCGACGAACAGTTCGGCACCTGGACATACGTTATGATTGCACTCGTATTGACAGCGGGAACAGCATTCTTGATGTTCATCGGTGAACTCATCACGGAGAAGGGCATTGGTAACGGGATATCAATGATCATCTTCGCTGGGATCGTCGCGGGCTTCCCGAATGCATTCCGCCAGATTTACGAAACGAAGCTCCAAAATGCAGGGGATGCTTTGTTTGTAAACGTGCTTTATATCGTACTTTTACTTTTAATCATCATCGCGGTCATCGTCGGAGTCATCTACGTACAGCAAGCTGCACGTAAGATTCCGATTCAGTACGCTAAGCGTACGGTGAACCGGACACCAGTTGGCGGTCAATCGGCACACTTACCGATTAAATTGAACGCTGCCGGTGTTATTCCAGTTATCTTCGCGGTGTCGTTCATGGTGACGCCACCAACGATTGCGAGTTTCTTTGCAAGTCCGGAAACGGCAACGAAGATCCGTGACATTTTCGACTATACGAGTCCAATCGGTATGTCGATCTATGTGGCACTGATCATCGCGTTCTCGTACTTCTACACATTCGTTCAGGTTAACCCGGAACAAATGGCAGAGAACCTTCAAAAACAAGGCGGATACATTCCTGGTATTCGTCCTGGTAAGCAAACGGAACAGTACATCACGAAGATTCTATACCGTCTGACATTCTTCGGTTCACTCTTCCTCGCTGTCATCGCGGTGACGCCGACATTCTTTATTAAGTTTGCTGGCTTACCGAACTCGGTGCAAATTGGTGGAACGAGCTTGCTGATCGTCATCGGTGTAGGACTAGAAACGATGAAACAGATTGAAAGCCAACTGGTTAAACGACACTACAAAGGCTTTATCCGATAAGGCGGGAGGAAGGGGACCATCCCTTTCCTTTCTGTTGTGTCTATAGAGCTATAGAAGTGGAGGCTACCGACATGAATCTAGTATTGATGGGTTTGCCGGGTGCTGGTAAAGGAACGCAGGCTGCGAAAATCATCGAAGACTATGCGATCCCCCACATCTCGACAGGCGACATGTTCCGTGCGGCGATCAAAGATTCGACGCCACTCGGGCAAGAAGCGAAATCATACATGGATAAAGGGGAACTCGTTCCGGACGAAGTCACAATCGGCATCGTACGTGAGCGTCTCGCCAAAGAAGACTGTGCAAATGGTTTTCTCCTTGACGGTTTCCCACGCACAGTGAAACAAGCCGATGCTCTTGAAGCATTACTTGAAGATCTGGGCAAACAAATTGATCACGTCATTCACATCGGTGTAGACCCGGAGAAACTTGTCCCTCGTTTGACAGGTCGCCGGATTTGCCCAACTTGTGGAGCAACGTATCACGTTCTCTATAACCCACCAAAAGTGGAGGGGATTTGTGATATTGACGGATCAGCACTTGTACAACGTGAAGATGACCAAGAGGAGACAGTACGTCGTCGCTTGGAAGTCAACGTCGCACAAGCGCAACCTTTGATTGACTTTTACGCAGAAAAAGGGTATCTTCGTAATTTGGACGGTGATCGTCCGATCAACGATGTATATTCCGATGTTCAGGCACTCCTTGGTGATCAGTAATGATCATCACGAAAGCGCCGCGTGAAATCGACATCATGCGTAAAGCAGGACAAATCGTCGCCCGGACGCATAAGGAGCTTCAAGCTCATATTCGCCCAGGTATCACGACGGGGCAACTCGACGCGATCGCTGAACGCTATATTCGAAGTCAAGGGGCAACACCATCGTTTAAAGGGTATAATGGTTTCACAGGAAGCATCTGTGCTTCTGTGAACGAAGAGCTTGTCCATGGTATTCCGGGAGATCGTGTACTTCAGGACGGTGACATCATCTCGATTGACATCGGAGCAGAGTACAATGGGTATCACGGAGATTCAGCCTGGACATATCCGGTAGGTACAATCTCTGAAGAGACGAAGCGGTTACTTGACGTAACTGAAGAATCTCTGTATAAAGGATTGGAGCGCGCCAAAGCTGGCGTGCACCTGACAGATATTTCGCATGCGATTCAGTCACATGTTGAAGCAGCGAATTTTTCTGTAGTCCGCGAATATGTGGGCCACGGCGTGGGACAAAATTTGCATGAAGATCCGCAAATTCCACATTATGGACCACCGGGGAAAGGGCCGCGCCTGAAAACCGGCATGACACTGGCAATTGAGCCAATGGTCAATGTCGGGAAACGCTATGTTCGCACACTATCCGACAATTGGACGGTAGTGACGGTGGACGGTAGCATGTGCGCCCACTTTGAGCACACCATCGCCATCACAGACGACGGCTACGAGATCTTAACGGTCGATGCAGAGTGAGCTGTGCGCGTTATTGGTGTCACCTTTCTATAAGCCAGTATCCACTCGTGTTTGTGACCGATGATCTCTCAATGGCTCTTGTAGAAAGCCCCTAGCGCTACAAATCGTCTGGGCTCCCAATCAACTTTATAGAGAAAGGGGTATAATTGATGGCGAAACAAGATGTAATCGAAGTGGAAGGTACGGTTATCGAGCCGCTTCCAAACGCGATGTTTAAGGTGGAGTTAGAAAACGGCCACACGGTCCTCGCGCACGTCTCAGGAAAAATTCGGATGCACTTCATTCGGATCTTGCCAGGAGATAAAGTAACGGTTGAGTTGTCACCATACGACTTGACTCGCGGACGGATCACATACCGTTTCAAATAAAAACTCCGATTTTTTCAGGAGGAGGTATTCACAATGAAAGTAAGACCTTCGGTTAAACCGATCTGTGAAAAATGTAAAGTTATCCGCCGTAAAGGCAAAGTAATGGTTATTTGCGAAAACCCTAAGCATAAACAAAAACAAGGGTAATTAAACAAGGAGGTGCACACATGGCACGTATTGCTGGTGTAGATATTCCACGTGAGAAACGCATCGTCATCTCACTCACTTACATCTATGGTGTTGGTAAAACGACTGCTCAGAAAGTCTTGAAAGAAACTGGTATCTCTGAAGATACTCGTACTCGCGACTTGACTGAGGAACAATTGAACCAACTTCGTGATGGTTTAGACAAAATCAAAGTTGAGGGTGACCTTCGTCGTGAAATCTCACTCAACATCAAACGTTTGATCGAAATCGGTTGCTACCGTGGTGTTCGTCACCGTCGTGGTCTTCCAGTTCGTGGTCAAAACACTAAAAACAACTCGCGTACTCGTAAAGGCCCACGCCGTACAGTAGCGAACAAGAAGAAGTAAGGGAGGGTAAACTAAAATGGCAAAACGTAAACAGAACGTTCGTAGTAAACGTAAAGTCAAAAAGAATATTGAGTCTGGTATCGTGCATATCCGTTCAACATTCAACAACACAATCGTTACGATCACTGATGTGCAAGGGAATGCAATCTCTTGGGCAACTGCAGGTAACATGGGCTTCAAAGGCTCACGTAAATCGACTCCTTTCGCTGCACAAATGGCATCTGAAACAGCTGCTAAAACAGCAATGGATAACGGTATGCGTACTGTAGAAGTTAACGTTAAAGGTCCTGGTGCAGGTCGTGAAGCAGCTATCCGTGCTCTTCAAGCGATCGGTCTCGAAGTCACTGCAATCCGTGACGTCACTCCAGTACCACACAACGGTTGCCGCCCTCCAAAACGTCGTCGCGTGTAACCCGTCTTGTACTGCAGAGCGGGGATTCGAGTAGACTTTTGTTGATCGTTTGACCAAGCAAGGCAGTAGAAACGTACACAAGACGGTTGGCGATTGAATGCGATGGCCAACATGACGATATTCAAGGAGGGGTTCAGATGATCGAAATCGAAAAACCGAAGATTGAAACGATCGAGTTAAGCGAGAACGCTACGTTTGGTAAATTCGTAGTTGAGCCGCTTGAGCGTGGATTCGGTACAACGCTTGGTAACTCTTTGCGTCGTATCCTATTGTCTTCACTTCCGGGTGCTGCAGTCACTGCAGTCCAAATCGATGGCGTTCTTCATGAGTTCTCGACGATTGATGGCGTTGTAGAAGACGTTACCCAAATCATCTTGAACCTTAAGAAACTCGCCCTCAAAGTGTATTCGGAAGAAGAGAAAACGCTTGAGATCGATATTCAAGGCGCTGGTGTTGTCACTGCTGCGAACATTACGCATGACAGCGACGTCGAAATCCTCAACCCAGAACTTCACATCGCAACGCTTGCAGAAGGTGCATCACTTCATATGCGTCTAACAGCACGCCGTGGTCGTGGGTATGTTCAGGCTGAAGATAACAAACGGGACGATATGCCAATCGGTGTAATCCCAATCGACTCGATTTACACGCCAATTCAACGTGTAAATTATCAAGTTGAAAAAACACGTGTCGGTCAAGATGCGAGCTTCGATAAGTTGACGCTTGATGTTTGGACGGACGGTTCAATCCGCCCTGAAGAAGCAGTGTCACTCGGTGCAAAAATCATGACAGAACACTTAAACATTTTTGTTGGTCTTACGGACGAAGCGCTCCATGCTGAAATCATGGTCGAAAAGGAAGAAGATCAAAAAGAAAAAGTACTCGAAATGACGATCGAAGAACTCGATCTTTCAGTTCGTTCGTACAACTGTTTGAAACGCGCTGGTATCAACACGGTTCAAGAACTCGCGAACAAGAGCGAAGACGAGATGATGAAAGTTCGTAACCTCGGACGTAAATCACTCGAGGAAGTTCAAGCGAAACTCGACGAACTCGGACTAGGCTTGCGCAAAGAAGACTAATACTATTAATTGCACGAAGGAGGGAATCCATCCATGGCATACTCGAAATTAGGCCGTACAAGCTCACAACGTAAGGCACTTTTGCGTGACCTTGCGACTGATCTCATCATCAATGAGCGTATCCAAACTACAGAACAAAAAGCGAAGGAACTTCGTCCAGTCGTAGAGAAACTCATCACTTTAGGTAAACGCGGTGATCTCCACGCTCGTCGTCAAGTTGCATCGTTCGTTCGCCGTGAAGCTGCTGGTCAAAACGCAGAGGGCAAAGCACAAGACGCGATCCAAAAATTATTCGCTGATGTGGCTCCACGTTTTGCTGAGCGTCAAGGTGGTTACACACGTATCATGAAAATGGGACCACGTCGTGGTGACGGCGCAGAAATGGTCATCATCGAACTCGTTTAATCCTCATTAAATGATTCGCCATAAAAGGGCAGTGCGTATCCCGCTTCTGCCCTTTTGCTACAAAAAGAAAGTATTGATTTGATGAAGGAGGAGAGATCATGGACAAGCTGATTGAACTGGAACAGGTCACCTATCGGTATCCGGAACAGGAACAAGCAGCCTTACAAGAAGTCTCTCTGACGATTCGTTCTGGTGAATGGGTCGCCATCGTTGGTCACAACGGCTCTGGAAAATCAACGCTGACGAAATTGTTTAATGGACTGTTGTTACCGGAGACAGGGACCGTTACGGTTGCTGAGCGCTTTTCAAGTGCGAATCCAGAGCAACTGTGGGAGATGCGTCGAGCAATCGGAATCGTCTTCCAAAATCCAGATAATCAATTCGTTGGCACGACCGTGCGCGACGACGTGGCATTTGCCTTAGAAAACTGGGGTGTGCCACGCGAGGAAATGGTTCGTCGAATCGACGACAGTCTAGCGCGCGTTGGCCTTACGGATTTTGTTGATCGGGAACCCCATCAACTATCCGGCGGACAGAAGCAGCGTGTCGCAATCGCTTCGGCGCTTGCGATGCGCCCTGATGTTCTCGTGCTTGATGAAGCTACATCGATGCTTGATCCATTAGCACGTCAAGAGGTCATGTCGACCGTTCAGGAACTACATGCGACCCACCCAATGGCGGTCATCGCGATTACACACGAATTAGACGAAGTGTTACGGGCTAGTCGTGTCATCGTAATGGATGCTGGGAAAATCGTATTAGAAGGATCCCCTCAGGAAGTCTTTCGTCATGCATCGTTCTTAGAAGACATCGGGCTCGATGTTCCATTCGTTGTTCGTGTACAAGAACGCTTACGGGCGCAAGGTCTCTCACTCGAGGAGACGATACTAGATGAAAGAGAATTGGTGAACCGTTTATGCCAATCTTAATCCAGGAATTAAATTATACGTATCAACTCAATAGTCCGTTCGAACGAGTCGCGCTACGTGATGTGAATCTTGAGATTCCGTCAGGGGCGCTTGTTGCGTTTGTAGGGCATACTGGATCCGGGAAATCGACGCTCGTGCAGCATATCAATGGGTTGCTCAAGCCGACAGCGGGGAAGGTACAAGTGGACGATATCATCGTCGAACCAAAGAAAAAACAGGACCTCAAGCCATTAAGACGTCGCGTCGGGCTTGTTTTTCAATATCCAGAATATCAATTGTTCGAAGAGACGGTTTTAAAAGATGTCATGTTCGGTCCGATGAATTTCGGTCATGATGCAGCGAATGCTGAGCAATTAGCAAAAGAAGCATTACGGACTGTTGGACTCGATGAAGTTTTTTGGAGTCGTTCGCCGTTTGACCTGTCTGGTGGGCAAATGAGGCGTGTAGCAATTGCTGGCGTACTCGCTAGTCAACCAGACGTGTTGATCGTCGATGAGCCGACGGCAGGACTTGATCCGCAAGGGCGCAAGCATATGCTGAGTCTGTTTGCCCGACTTCATGCGGAGACAGGGCTGACGTTACTCTTAATCACGCACGATATGGATCAGGTGCTTGAGTATGCCGAACGTGTCATCGTCATGGAAAACGCTCAGGTGGCGTTTGACGGGCTACCGCTCGACTTATTCCAAGAAGAGACGTTACTTGAGCAGTTTCATCTCGATCTCCCACACGTGTTGTCGCTTGCTTGGCAAGTGGCTGATCAGCGTGGGCTGGAGCGTCCGTACATTCGGACGGAGACAGAATTGATCGATTGGTTGATGACGAGAGGAGTGAGCGAATGATCGTTGGACAACATATTCCTGGTCAGTCGTATTTACACCGCTCGTCAGCACTCGCAAAGATCATTTTTGCCTTTTGCTTCATTCCGCTCGTCTTTCTTGCGAACAATGCAGCAACGAACATCTTTTTACTTGTCTTTACGTTTCTCGCACTCATGAGTAGTCGGTTGCCGCTTCGCTATGTTCTAAAGGGTCTACGACCCATTCTGTTTCTAATCGTTTTTACGTTCGTCATCCAGCTATTCTTTACACGTGAAGGTGCTGTGATTTTCGAACTTGGCTGGTTACGAATTTATGAAGAAGGACTGCGACTCGCGATCATCGTCTCATTGCGCTTCTTCTATCTAGTCTCGATCACGACACTCGTCACTTTGACGACGTCGCCAATCGAACTGACGGATGCGATTGAATTATTATTGAAGCCGTTCAAGGTCGTTCGTGTTCCAACGCATGAGATCGCGCTTATGTTATCGATCTCGCTTCGATTCCTGCCGACCTTAGCAGAGGAGACAGAGAAGATCATGAAGGCACAGCAAGCACGTGGCGTCGATTTGGCTGCTGGACCAATCAAGGAACGGGTGCGGGCGATTATTCCTTTATTGATTCCCTTATTCATCTCTGCCTTTAAGCGAGCAGAGGATCTCGCGACAGCGATGGAAGCACGGGGCTATCGTGGAGGAGAGGGGCGAACCCGTTTACGTGAATCCAAGTGGACGATGCGTGATACCGGTCTAATGATCTTACTCGTCCTCATTACGATCAGTTTAGTAGGATTGCGAGGGATGGGCTGATGCGTCGTTTAAAATGTACGATTCAATATGACGGAACCGGCTACGCCGGGTATCAAGTTCAACCAAATGGATTGACGATTCAAGAAGTGATCGAAACGACGCTTGCACGGATGCATAAACATCCTGTCAAGATCATCGGATCGGGACGGACTGATGCGAGAGTCCATGCTTACGGGCAAGTCATTCATTTTGATACAGAACTGTCGATTCCCCGAGAGAACGTCGTCAAGGCACTCAATACGCTCTTACCAGCGGATATCCGTGTCCGGAGCTGCGAGGAAGTTGAACCGGCTTTCGAAGCACGTTACGACGTCATAGGGAAGGAATACCGATATTTCGTACGCTGCGAAGAAAATGCGTTTCGTCGTAATCTGTCGGTCCATATTCCGTATCCGCTCGATCTCGAGCGAATCCGTCAAGGGATGGCTCATCTTGTCGGGACACATGACTTTAGTTCATTTTGTGTCGCGAAGACGGAAACGGATAACCGTGTCCGGACGATTTACGATGCAGAGTTAATGACGGTCGGTGACGAGCTCGTCTTTCGGTTTCAGGGAAGTGGTTTTCTTTATAATCAAATCCGGATCATGGTCGGGACGTTACTCGACGTCGGACGCGGTCGTTTTGCACCAGAGGACATTAAAAAAATGTTGCTGGCAAAGGACCGGAACGTTGCAGGCGTGACGGCGCCTCCCCATGGACTCTATCTATGGGAAGTTTTCTATCCGGAGTGAAAAAAGGCAATTGACATTGGTCATTAAAAAACATACAATGTTTATTGGCATTTCATTTATTATGAAACCACAATCTTAGCCCCGTACACCTAAGATTATGATAGATTCACCTAGTGAATAAATGAAAAATCAAAAAAAGAACTTTTAATTCCTTAGGAGGTATTTTACATGCGCACAACTTTCATGGCGAAAGCTACTGATGTAGAACGCAAATGGCTCCTTATCGACGCTGAAGGTAAAACACTCGGTCGCCTTGCGAGCGAAGTGTCATCACTTCTCCGTGGTAAGCACAAGCCTACGTTCACACCACACGTTGACTGTGGGGATAACGTTATCCTCATCAACGTTGAGAAAATCGTTTTAACTGGTAACAAACTCGACAAAAAAGTCTACTACCGTCACTCTGGTCATCCAGGCGGCTTAAAGCAGACTGTTGCACGCGATATGCTTGCTAACAAACCTGAGCGCATGCTTGAACTCGCGATCAAAGGGATGCTTCCAAAAGGTAGCCTCGGTCGTCAAATGTTCAACAAACTCCACGTTTACGCTGGAGCTGCACACAAGCACGAAGCACAACAACCAGAAGTTTACGAACTTCGCGGTTAATACGAATTTAGGAGGAACTACACGATGGCAGATGTACGTTACTACGGCACTGGTCGCCGGAAACACGCGGCAGCGCGCGTTTTCCTCGTTGCTGGAGACGGTAAAGTCACAGTTAACGGTCGCGATATCAGCGAATACTTCGGTTATGAGACATTGATCATGACTGCAAAAGAACCACTCGTAATCACAGAAACAGAAGGCAAGTACGATGTAATCGTAACGGTCAAAGGCGGCGGCTTCACTGGTCAAGCAGGCGCTATCCGTCACGGTATCTCACGTGCTCTTCTTCAAGCGGATCCAGAATTCCGCGGCGCACTCAAAGCGAAAGGCTTCTTGACTCGTGACGCTCGTATGAAAGAGCGTAAAAAATACGGTCTTAAAGCAGCTCGTCGTGCACCACAGTTCTCGAAACGTTAATTCTTTTCGAATCCCTCTCACCCTTGTGGTGGGAGGTTTTTTTGTGTATATCGAAAAACCGCTCTCCTGACACAGTGTCAGAAGAGCGGTTGAAGTTAGGTCGACTTAGTTACGCGTAATCGGTGCAACACCGTCAGAAGCATGTAGAGGATGACAAGCGTCAGCGGGATACTCCAAAGAAATAGGGATTGTATGAATTCGATAGGGATGTGTGTCATCGCTTGACCAACCTGTCCCGTAAAAGAGGTTTCTTCACTCGAGAGGATGGCATTGTCCGGTAACTCCGTCTTGGTAGTTACAGTGGGCTGTAGCATAAAGTAAAGGATAAAGCTCAGATGCAAGAGGCATGTGACACCGAGCGTCCAAATGATACGTTTTTTCATATACTGCTCCTTTTGATGTCAGTTAAAGTCGTTTTGCATTCCATAAGTATAGCGGATTTTGTTTTTGGGAACAGAAGACAAAGGGGAGTGAACATAGATGGCATTATCGATCAGTTGGTTACTCGAGCGAGCGAATCGGAAGTTGAATGCTTCAGGACTTTCACCGGAAGTTGCCAAGCGAACACGAGAGGTCATCCGGGAGATGCATACGCAAGGAATTTATGTCGGTGTCGCTCAAGGGTATCGTTCCATTGCGGAGCAGAATCGCTTATATGCACAAGGACGGACGACTCCGGGACCAATCGTGACAAATGCACGCGGGGGACAATCCAATCATAATCGTGGAATTGCCGTCGATCTCTTTCAATATTCCCGAGATGGTACGCAAGCATTGTTTCGAAATGATCAAGCGTTTCAAACAATCGTTGCTGCGATGAAACGACGTGGTTTTTCTTGGGGTGGGGACTGGGCCATCTTTAAAGACTATCCACATTTTGAATTACTGAAAGCTTCTAAAAGGATGACGAAAGAGAGTCCGATCGTTCCATATCCAGGGCGTCCGCTGTATCAAGGTGCCGCGAATATGAATCCAAGAGATATCGAACGGATCCAGCGGGCCGTCAACGCGACCGTGACTCGACGTTTTGATACAGAGACGACTCAAAAGGTCCGTGCCTACCAGACGCGTCAAGGACTCGACGTCGATGGTGTCGTAGGTCCAACCACATGGAATCGGATGTTCTAAAACGAGCGGATGGTTGATCTAAGTGATGAAAACTGACACCGGACATGGAAAAGTCATCCTTTCCGGTGTCGAAATGTGCAAGCGCTCTCTTATTTTTGTTATACTAATAAGGATTAAATCGAACGTTTTCAGGGGGAAGGCACTATGTTGAATGAACAAGAAATTCGCGAGGTAGTCGGAACGCTCGTCGATCCGACGATTGACCGCCCGCTTGCAGATACGAACGGCATTCGTGACGTCCGGATTAAAGGTGATTATGTCAGTCTCAAAATCGCTTTAGCTCAATCTGGTTCTGGGGAGCAACTCGTGCTCCAACAGCAAATCGTCAAAGAGTTAAAAGAAAAAGGATTCAAAACGGTTGGACTTCGCTTTGAGGCACTTGGTGATCACGGGATTCAAGCGGCGACGACACCATCGATCCTAAAACCGGAATCCGGTACGACATTCATCGCAATTGCTTCTGGTAAGGGCGGCGTCGGGAAATCGACCGTTTCCGTTAACTTAGCAGTGGCACTTGCACGAGCAGGGAAGAAGGTCGGTTTGATTGATGCTGATATCTATGGCTTTAGTGTACCTGACATGATGGGGATTGAAACACGACCGACTGTCGTCAATGACCGGATCGTTCCACCAGAGCGTTTTGGCGTCAAGGTCATCTCGATGGGCTTCTTCGTCGAAGACAATGCACCTGTCATCTGGCGTGGACCAATGCTCGGGAAGATGCTCAACAACTTCTTCGCAGATGTTGAATGGGGCGATCTCGATTATTTATTGCTGGATCTCCCACCAGGTACTGGGGATGTCGCGCTTGATATTCATTCGATGCTCCCGAGCTGTCAGGAAGTTATCGTTACGACTCCTCATGCGACAGCCGCTTTCGTTGCAGCGCGAGCAGGGGCAATGGCAATCAAAACGAACCATCGCTTACTCGGAATCGTCGAGAACATGGCGTACTTTGAAAGTAAAGTGACAGGCGAAAAAGAATATGTCTTCGGTAGTGGTGGCGGAGAGAGGTTGTCAGAAGCGTTAAAAACCGATATTCTAGCTAAGATTCCACTTGGACAACCATATGCGAATGATGCGGACTTCGCTCCATCTATCTATCGCGATGATCATCCATTTGAGACGTACTATAATGAACTCGCCACGCGTGTCATCGAAAAAGTAGAGGGATAAGAATGAAGATTAAAGGATTTTTGAAGCTGTTTTGGATGACGCTCCTAATCGGAACGCTCGCCGGCTTCGTGTTTAACTTGGTAGCAGAACCTGGATATATCCGAAATCAATCGATTAGCGGATACGTAACAGCTCTCTCCTACAGCAGTACGTGGACAGCCATCAGTTTGATGGGTTTCTTCTCGTACTTGATCTTACATCGTGTCGGACTCGACTTATTCCGGGGTGCAAAGCTTTGGAATCGTGTTCAGATCGTCTTGATCGCATTTGCACTGTTTGATGGTGTCTATCTACGCGGATTAGCATACGGCTTCGATAAGACTAGCCTCTATATTGGTGAGATGGTCGTCTTACTGTTAATTGCCTTCCTAGTCGCGCGGACGAAAGCACGAGAAACGAACTTCACAGCGTTCATTCCGACATTGTTCCTCATGACAGTCATTACGTTGATCGAATGGGTACCTGCATTGCAGGCAACACAAGATAAACGAATGTTATGGGCAGCGCTTGCGACACTTTTGATTTGTAACGCGTACCAGATTTTAATGCTACATCGCTTACAAGAAAAGCCTGCTTCTCAAGGACAATCGCAAAAACAAGCGTAACGAAAAAGACCCGCGAACGGGTAGCGTTTTACCGGTTCAAGCGGGTCTATCTTTTTTTAAAAGTTTTTTTAGAAAAACAGTTGACGAAAAAAACAAGAGTTGATATATTAATACATGTCGCTGAGACACACGCCAAACGCGAGTGTCACAGACGAAAAAAACTTCAAAAAAGTAATTGACATCACATATTACTTTACTGTAAGATTTAAAAGTCGTCAAACGACATATTGGACTTTGAAAACTGAACGATGAGGCAAAAACGTATTCTACGGAATACAAAAACGAA
>NZ_LGIW01000001.1 GCF_001275385.1 Exiguobacterium sp. BMC-KP | reverse complement strand
GGAGGCGCCCAAAGGTTCCCTCAGAATGGTTGGAAATCATTCGTAGAGCGCAAAGGCAGAAGGGAGCTTGACTGCGAGACCTACAAGTCGAGCAGGGACGAAAGTCGGGCTTAGTGATCCGGTGGTTCCGCATGGAAGGGCCATCGCTCAACGGATAAAAGCTACCCTGGGGATAACAGGCTGATCTCCCCCAAGAGTCCACATCGACGGGGAGGTTTGGCACCTCGATGTCGGCTCATCGCATCCTGGGGCTGGAGTAGGTCCCAAGGGTTGGGCTGTTCGCCCATTAAAGCGGTACGCGAGCTGGGTTCAGAACGTCGTGAGACAGTTCGGTCCCTATCCGTCGTGGGCGCAGGAAATTTGAGGAGAGCTGTCCTTAGTACGAGAGGACCGGGATGGACGCACCGCTGGTGTACCAGTTGTTCCGCCAGGAGCATCGCTGGGTAGCTACGTGCGGACGGGATAAATGCTGAAAGCATCTAAGCATGAAGCCCCCTCCAAGATGAGATTTCCCTTTGAGTAATCAAGAAAGACCCCTCAGAGACGATGAGGTAGATAGGTCACGGGTGGAAGCATGGCGACATGTGGAGCTGAGTGATACTAATCGGTCGAGGCCTTGTTCTAGCAGATGCTTGTTGATGACTTCAGTTTTGAGGGCGCGAGCC